>JBDNFN010000171.1:0-2130 GCA_041689795.1 Fuerstiella sp.
GCACAGCTTGTTCTGCAATCAGCCGTTCGGCGCGACTCAATTCTTCAAAATTCATCGGGAGG
Source organism: Fuerstiella sp. (assembly GCA_041689795.1). Classification (GTDB taxonomy): domain Bacteria; phylum Planctomycetota; class Planctomycetia; order Planctomycetales; family Planctomycetaceae; genus Fuerstiella. The sequence goes on from JBDNFN010000171.1 coordinate 63, forward strand.
ACTCCATGGCAAAAAAATACGAAGACACCACAGTAACCCATCTTCTCTATTCGCGCAATCGTCTATGAGCGCACCCAGTTGGATGGAACTTTCTACGTTCACCAGGGTACTTGTGAGATTGGGCAATGAATAGTGCTCACGATCAGCCAGATAGCATTAGGAATGCAGAGCAACCTGCAACAAACGGATACAACGATTTTGTACAGCTCACTCAGTCGTGGCAGGCACATGCGGGGACGGTAAATACCGGCACGACGCCGCAGGTCCAGTACAGCTACGCCAGCGGTTCTGCGAACACCATTCGCATCACCGGCATGACGTATCCGAATGGTCGCAATGTCGTGGATGATTACGAGTGACGGTTTAGGTGCATGGCACCGTGAATCTCGCCGTGAATCTCACCACGACCAAATTACCCAGTCAACCTTTTTGGCTCCTGACCCTTTTTCCTGTCTGCCAGCCTCGCTTATTCCACTTGGCGGGGCATACTCGAACCGGGACGAACCGGATGTTCGCGGGCTCAAGAAATCACAGGCTCTCACTGGTTGCTTTGATGACATGATATGATGCGCGAACGGGCCTTCGACTCCGGGTCCCCGGTAGTCACTCGCCAAGACGCGACGACCAGCATTGCCTTCCAGCGTCAACACACCTTGGGCGACGATCACCAGTGGCTGGACTCGGGCTCACACCCACTGCCACACTGAGGCCACATCCGTGATCTGATCCAACAGGAACAATGCCCCGAACAAAAGAAAACAGTGGAGCTCAATACCATTCAGGGCTCGACAGCCAGTCGATGCCTTTCGTCCTCTCAATCCTTTCTGTGTACGCTTCAACGAGTCACTTCGAAACGTCGCCAGCATTACGGCTTCACGCTACTTATAGACTCGCTGCAACACTCGATACCGGGCCTGTGGCTAACAGCTACCCGGGCGGGGTTCACACCCGCCTGTCTTCAACTCATTTCCTGTCCGCACGTTCACCGCTTTGTTCGCATTCTACTCACCAAGCTGAAACGGGTTTCGCTCCTCATCACCAACGCCGGAAATATCGCGATTCTGCAGCAATGGTGGTTGTCGCTGAGACTGAGGAAACGCATCGGGCGGAGCCACCAAATTGTTGACCTGCATTGTGGTCGTACGTGATCGATTTTCTTCAAGCTGAAACTGGCGTCGTGCAATTCTTGCTTTGGTTTCAATGTCTTGGCATAGTCGGTAAAGATTGAGGGCTTGTTCAGTAATCAGGCGGACGACCGTGGATGATTTATGGCTGTCACTGACAATTGTGAGAGAACTGGTGAAGAACCCCTGACTTATTCTAACATCTTTGAAATCAACGTAATTGATATCGAACATATCAATCTTGGTAAAGAAGCGTTTGAAAACCATCACGCGATGCGTGGACAGCAAAACGATGTCAGCGAAAATTGAAAAAGGAAACTGCCGTTGAACGGCGATTGCTACGGGTTGTTCATACTCCATCAAGTACGGTTCAACCAGTGCAAATTTGTCCGGCGCGGCAGAGACTGCCGCAAGCATTCGGCGACCGTCGCGGGAAAACTCGTCGCGATGGACTGGCTGTTGTGCGAGTTCTGGTTGAATGCGTTCAGGTGGTCGCTGCGGACGATCTTTATGCGAAGCCGTTGGTTTTTCTGGCTGCGGCGGTGGCGCTGCCTTTTTTACGGGCCGAGGTGCTTCGAGCGTCACTGGATTTTGACAGGCTGGACATTTTGCGGTGCGACCTAACGAAGACACCGGCACGTTGAGCGTTTTGCCGCAGTGTGGACACGGGATTCGTACTTTGTCGGTCATGTGGCACACCAGGTAGAGGACCAGATTTAAATGCGAACGTTGGCCATCAGCGGGCCGCGACGAGCGACTCAACCACTGCCAAAACGCGTGACAAGCGGCTCCGTTGCATGGCATTGGTACGCCAGTCATGGCGTATGACTTATGGGGTGTAAGTCCCCTGTACGAGAACGAAGATCTTAAGGTAGGCAGGATACCAACTGTGACTCCGATCGATCAAGTACGAGACGAGGGCAACTGCGGTGAGGCAACGAACC
>JBDNFN010000172.1:0-130341 GCA_041689795.1 Fuerstiella sp.
ATCCCGATACGGATCGTCGGTGCGGAAATTTCCGCTGTCAAAATTGACTCCAAACCACGGCGAGTTATTCACGCCGGCAATGATCTTTAACATCTGATCAGGCGTGGCGGTAATGCCGCCATGATTTTCCAGTGCCAGAAAGATTCCTTTGGTGGCGGCGTATTCCAGACTTTGATTGATACCCGCGATGCAGCGTGCAATGGCCACTTCTTCTGAGTCGCCTCTGGGAACCTTGCCGGCAAAAATTCGAATCACGGGGGCTCCCATAATGGCCGCGTAGTCAATCCAGTTCCGGCAGTCTTCCAGTTGTTTGTCTCGGGCGTCTCCATCTGCAAGGCAGAAGTCGTTACCGATCGCAGTGCCGGAAATGCTCAATCCCAGTCGATGAGTGCGTTGACGGATGTTGAGTAGATATTCGGCTGTGACATCTTTTGGAAAATAATATCCGGTCAATTCTGTAGCGCCGAGACCCTGTTCCGCACAGTAGTCGATGAATGTCTCCAGCGTCATTTTCGCCGAGGCGATTTGTTCTGGTGTGCCGCGGCGAGCGAACAGGGAATTAAAGCTGTAGGCGGCAAGACTGAGTTTCAGGAATGAGGCCCCGCTTCTGACGGGCGGATCAGCAGCAAATGCTGGGCTAAACGATTGAGTTGCCGCCAGCCCGGAAACGGTTCCAAGCCCTGTTAGAAATTGCCGTCGAGAATGACTCATGAATCACGTATGCCTTGTAATGATTGTCGCGCAAAAACAGACGACGTCGCTTGCATGTCGGAAAAACCTGCCACAGTTGAATGACGATGGTCGTTTTTGTCCAGGGATTGCATCCAAAAGCACTCCGGAAAGCGGCAAAGACGCGGACGAAACAGGTTTTGAGCTACATGGAATCCGATTAAACTGCTTAAATCAGTACCTGTTACGGTCCAGGAAATGCATGGAGAAATTCTGTCGCACACGACAGATTATCGATGCTTGAGTCGCAATCAGCGTTCTCGGAAATCTGATTCTTTGGCTGTACGGCGTTTTTATGTCCTGTTGGAAGCCGACAGTACTTGTCGATTGATTTGATGTGTCGTCGCAGGATTCTGGCAAGCGGGCAGCTTCAGGTTTATAAGGTCTAGTGGTTCAGATGAAACAACATGACGTTGTTGTGCTTGGTGGTGGCCCGGCGGGTAGTACCGTTGCGACTCTTTTGGCATCTCAGGGCCGCGACGTTGTCGTCGTCGAGAAAGCACACTTTCCACGATTTCACATTGGCGAATCGCTACTGCCCGCCACGGTGAATATTTTCGAACGTCTGGGCGTGCACGATCCGATTCGTAACGCCTTCATTGTGAAGCCTGGCGGCAAATGGCTTTACGGTGAAAAAGAAGTCCCTGGCGAATTTGTTAACTACGATAATCAGGCGTCGTTCAAGGATAATCCATATTCATATCTGGTGGAACGATCTACGTTTGACAAAATTCTGATTGACAGGTCGATCGATGCCGGGGCTGATGTTCGCTTCGGCACTGAAGTTAGTGACGTCATTATCGAAAACGGGCGTGTAGCTGGTGTCAGCTGTCGCAACGACAAAGGGCAGCAGTACGACGTACATGCCAGAATGGTTGTTGATGCGACCGGACTGCGTGCGGTGATTCCATCGAAGCTTCGGCTACGCAAATTGACAGAACCGCATCGCATGGGAATCTATGCTCAGTATGCCGCTCGGCCGACGCGCGAAGACGTTATGGCGGGCTGGTTTATCGGGCAGATGTTTTACGATGGTTGGACATGGCTGTTGCTCTTGCCGGAAGATCGTTTTTCCGTGGGCACTGTTCTGACGGTTGATCGATTCAAAAAATCTGGTCTGTCGCCGACTCAGCTTCTGGAGAAAATGGTCGATGAGAATCCACTTCTTAACGAAGGTATGACGGCTGACCGCAAACGCATTTCCGATGTGATGATCACCGGGAACATGGGCAATTCGTCAGAATCACTTGCGGGCGAAGGTTGGGTGGCGGTCGGAGACGCGGCTTACTTTATTGATCCTTGTTATTCGTCAGGCGTTCACCTAGCAATGAAGTCTGCCGAAATGGTGGCCGATTTGATTATGACTCAGCCTCAGGAAAGCGTTATTGAAGCGAAAGTCTTCCGCAAGTATCAAAAGCACATGCGTCAGCACGAAAAAACCGTCCATAATATGGTGGAAGCGTTTTACATCGCGAGTCGCAGTACGTCTGTGCAGAAAATGGTGACATCGTTTCAGGGCGGATACTTCAGCCGCAAGTTTGTGACGTTCGTCGGTGGAGACTTTCACAAAAACTCAGCCTACGTGGCCCGATTTCGCCGCTATTCACAGTTCGTTCATAAGTTGTTCGGTAACGATGCCGGACGGTCTGCGGTGAACAGCCCGGAATTTCTGCATGGCGCTGGCGATTCGCTTTCGAATAACACCAGGGTCACAGAATCGCTCGCTACTGAAATTGAATTTATGCCGGATAAAATGTCTGCCTGACACAGTTGATCTGACGCGTTGAAGGCAGAATATCGGTATCGTTGGCTCCGTCAGCCGTTCTGCCGCTATCCACAACGGGCGACTGTTGCTAGATTGCGAACACCGAAAAATTGAATTTAACCTGATAGTAAGGAATTGGCTGTGAAGAGGAAGTTGGCGTCCATTGGACTGGTTTTGGCAGCGTTGTACGGCACCGTTGACGCTCACCCGGGGCACGGCAGCACCAGCACAGACGGTGCATGGCACTATCTGACGTCTCCGACACACGCGGCACCTGCGTTGTTGGTCGGACTGGTTTCTCTGCTGATTGTGGTTCGAGTGCTAAAAGCAGTCGGCCGCCGCCGCAACGATTAGCGCGTGCATTTGGGTGACACTGACGCGGGTTGCACGCGCCGCGATTGACTTCGAATAGATTTTTTGAGGCTACGGTGCAAGCCATTCGCTGGTCATTGTGCCCGTTGGCTGATAGCAAAATCTGGCACGCAGATTTCCCTGACGACGCAGCAGCAACCATTCCATTGTTTCGACGACGCAGGAAATAACCGCAAAGTTGTCACGTCCCGCGATTAGTTCATCGCGGGACGGAATTCGGTTGATGACAAATTCGGGCAGATTCGGTTCAGGCTGTTGGCACGCCGTGCCAGGTGAGTATGGAGCCAGATATCCGCGCAGGCTGGATTCGGGTTCACTGTTCCAGAAACGGTCGGCCGTTGCATCCGCTGTATGAAGAGTCGCTGTTCCGTTTAGCTGTAGCTGCACCATCGCTGCTGCGTCATAAAACAACCATGAAACTGACGGCTGCCGCTGGATGCTGGCGACTTTTGCTGACCGAATATCTGTGTGAATAAACAGTGTTCTGTGTTTTGCGTCCACACTTCGCAACACAACAACGCGCTGCCGACAGCCACCCGGTTCAGACGTCCCGAGCACAGGCCGTCGCCAGCCGAATTCTCGGTCAGTCACGCCGCGGTCGAGTTCGCTCCAGCAACATGCGTGGATCTGTTGCAGCGACGTGATGTCGCTAAACGCCGGCAGTTTTGTTGATGTGACTTCGATGTTGCTCACCAGCCGTTTACTCCCGTGAAAGGTCTTTGATGGTCTGAATCACTGCTTGCAATTCATCGACCTTTCGCCCTGGCAGTCGACCGTTAATGTCGCAGACCGCCAGCAATCTCAGTTCTTCGTTATCTTCATGCTGATCCAGCCGTCGGCGAGCGCGAGCTCCAATGGTGCCTTCCGCGATACGATGCTGTGTCGGAAGGTTTTCAACAAGCCACAGTGTTCGTTCCGACACAATGTCCTGAATTGCAGTCACTGTTGCCAGGTCGGCATCGTGCGGATCAATTCCGTAGCCCACATCGTGTAGCAGGGCGGCCAATAGAAAATCCTCGTCCCACGGCCGAGCATCATACGCCAGATGGAAAACCTGCAGGCTATGATATAGCAGATCACCTTCGGGATGTTCGCGGCGGTTCATTCGAACCCGATCCATTGGTTCCAGCAACGCGTGGTACTGCAGGAATCGCGAATCGGACGCCTCGTCTAAAGACATTCCATCGCTGGTTGGCGTGCTGACACTGGCGGCGGACGTGGCGACCAGTTCCTGTAACGCCATGCGGATTTCCATGTCCGTTGGCAGGAAGTCTGAATCCAGATAGCTGCGAGTAATGCTGCGAGCCGCTCGCCATCGCGCCGTTGTGAAGTTTGTTTCTCGTCTGGAGTGCAGCAGTTGAGCGGCTTCGAAGCAGATTCTTCGCCGCAGTTTCTCGTGTTCCATGGCATCGGCCTGCAAAAAATCGGGCCGCAACGTTATTGGATAAATTGGAATTCCGGCAGCATGATCAGCAGCCACAACAAATCCTGAACAGATTCGGCTGTTGGCATTTCACCAACTACCGAATCAGCCAGACGCAGTTCTTCATCGGAAGGTTCACGGCAAACCGCCTGACGAAACAGGTTTTCGATAAATTGTTGTTGATCGTTGATCGCCGGCAATAATCTGGCAGCTCCTGCTACCAGAATGTTGTCCAGAATTTCGCCATTCGCAAGGTCAATGGCCTGCAGAGTCGACAGCGAATCGGGGCGAGTTGTCACAATCTGTTCACGGTTAGGCCGTCCGAGTGACCGCATTAACATGGAACTTTTCAACAGGGCGGCTCTGGCGTTGCGATCCATCATGTTTGCCGCCGAAGTCAATGCTGCGTTGATCCTGTCTTCCGCTTTGGGGCCCCAAAAGTTCTGCGGCGATACGGGAACAGCCTGAGACCATTCAACCGAATCCGTGTCGTTTGATTCTGGAATGTTCAGGCTGATCTGCCATGTCGCGTCGGTGGCGATGCGTGTTTGCATGTTGTCGACATCCGTCAGAATAAGCTCGGCGTACAGGCCCGCTGGATTGGCAGTATCCCCGGCATTGCCGCCCACAATCAGAATGTCATTCGCTCCGGTTTTTAGATGATGTATCATGTTCAGTGATTCGATGGTTTCCCAGTTTTCGTCGGCTTTGATTTTCCTGCCGTTAATATAAACGACATAGTTGTTGTCGCACGTAATAATCAAACAAGCACGAGCAAGCTCGGTGGTAACGGTAATCTGCTTCCGAAAGGCGACGTGTTCTCCGGCGGGTGACGCGGCAATGTTTTCATAAGCCCAGATCCATTGACCGCTGCGGGTTGCCGGCTGGAATGCTTCGCCGTAATACAACTGTTGAGACACAGGGGCTTCGATCGCGTGCGGTTGCCCGGATGTCAATGTCCAGACAGCATCCATAAATTGCTCGGCGGTCAGGTGCCGGGCGATCGGTCCGCGAAAAACGAATTCGCTTGAGGTCGCCGAATCCTGTGCTGCTGCTGCCTGGCTTTGGTAGGCCTCAGACGTCACGATCAATCGCAGGACGGCTTTCAGATCATACTTCTGTTCCACAAGATAGTTCGCCAGATAGTCCAGCAGGTCCGTATTCCATGGTTCTGTGTGCATGGCGTCGACGGGATGCACGATGCCATGCCCCATAAGTCGGTGCCATAGTCTGTTGACGATCGTTCGTGAGAAGCGACCGTTTTGGGGCGAAGTCATGACGGCCGCTAGTTGTTTCAATCGCTCGGGCTGTTCGGCACTGGCATCGACTTCGCCAACCTCCGGAAAGATCCAGGCGGCTTTGGCTACTCGGCCAACGGGTTTGTCGCAGCGATGAATTTCCAGTTCGCGAGTCGAATAGATGGCTGCCAGGCCGTAGGCTTCGTCCAGTGTCCAGCGATCAATAAAGCTGTCATGGCATGATGCACACTTCATATTGATGCCCAGAAATACCTGTGACACATTTTGAGCAAACTGAATTTCACGCACCTGGCTGGCGTTCACGCTGCCTCGCCATTGAATACCGTTAATGAAGCCTTCGGATTCTGCTGTGGGCGAAATCAGTTCGCGGACAAACTGATCGTACGGCTTATTATTGATCAGAGATTCGTACAGCCAGTTTGTGATTTGCCTGCGACCTCCATCTATAAAACCGGTTCCGGCGTAGTCATTTCGCAGCAGGTCGTTCCAGAACGTAATCCAGTGTTCTGCGAAATCCCGTTTTCTTTCGCTGCTAAGCAGAAGATTCGTCAGTAGTTCACGTTTACTATTTTTCTGTGACCTTGAAAACGCCTGTTGTTCGTCCAGTGACGGAGGAAGTCCGATCAGGTCCATGTAGGCTCGACGAACAAACGCTTCGTCGCTGACCTGTTTCGGAGGCGTAATCTGATGTTCGTGATAGTAGGCATTAAGAATGCGGTCGATTGGGTTCTGGCCATTGAATGTGGCGTCGGGAAGTTTTACTTCGCGAGGCAAAAGTTGAGGCTCATATCCGGTCGCTGCGAAACGGAAACCCGGTTCCCACGTCATTCCCGTCGTGACCCATGTTTTCAGTTTTGCAATCTCATCGGCCGACAGACGACTTTTTTCTTTAGGCGGCATTTGTTCATCTGCGTCTGCACTTTCAATGAGTTGAACCAGTCGTGCAACTTCACCGTTGGTGGCATTTCCGTAGCCGGATTCCAGAAGCTGTCTCTGGGTATTAAACGAAAAGCCGCCTTCTGATTTTTTTCCCGTATGGCATTCCGCACAGTGCTTTTTCAGTACGGGTACGACATCATGAGCGAAGTCGATTTGCTGAGCATCGGCAACGGAAGCGAGTCTAAATACAGCAAGAACAAAGGCGAATCGTCGGAACATAGTGAGCATCGTTTAGCGGAGGCACGGAATCGGCAGCTCCCTTATTGTCGTGTTCCGACGTTATCGTGCAAGTAAGCATTGCTCAGCCCCAGTCGGTCGCGCTATTTTTTTGAACAGCGGTCCTGTCAGCAATTGCAGTTGGTCATTGACCTCGCACTCTTATTTTCAGTCAAAAATTTATGGGATGAACGTGTACGGTGCCTGAAAATTCCGTTCATCCCGTCAAATCGCTACGCCTACCGTGATTTTGCACGTGTCGACGTGAAAAGACGGCCGTCATATTCCAGAGTGACTGCCTGTGATTCAGAACCCGTCGTTGATTCAGGCAGCCAGGACGCCCCGCCAACCGCCGCGGAAATCAAACGATGTTGCGGGGGATTAGCGCGAGTTTACAGCTTGCCTGTTTCGCTGCCTTGAAATGAGTGTCGCATAGGGAAAATTACCCATGCGTGTCGCCGGATACGGATGGCTGCCGGTGATAAATGTGGTATTTCGGCATCAGTTGTTTACGGTCTGCCAGACGAGGTCTTGCCTCATCCTGATTTTCTATAAACGGCAGTCCTTCTGTCGTTTGTCGTCCTATGCTTTTCCATGGCGGCTATGCCAATGTTTTAAAATGCCAATGCAGTGTTTGGATTTCTGAGAACAAGAGGATGTATCAGGATGGGAGACAAAAATCTGAACAAAGGCACTGCACAGAGTGTGGCCTGTCGACGTCGGGGACGACGAATCGCAATGCCGCTGGAAGTGCAACTGGAAACTTCAGGACGAATGGTCCCCGCTGTTATCCGTGACGTGTCGTTTTCAACTGAGTCAGATTCTGCGTACATCGGAATCGGAATCCATCACAGCGAAGTCATGCCATTGGGTGTGCTGGTGAGCTGCCGACTTCTATCGCCAACGAGTGCTTTGCCGAAGCAGTCGCATGTAACGTTGATTTGGTCGCGTCAATTCGGCGACGACGGGTATCTGAGTGGTGGCCGAATGGTTGACGATCAGTTAGTGAGCCGTTGCGAGAGTGAATCGTGAAAAGTGATTCAGGGCAGGCATACGATTCCAGGTCTCCATTCGCACGTCATGTTGCGGAATGGAAATTGGACGTCCATTCATTTTTTTGTGACGACTGGTCGCGACTGAGGTCACTGATACAGGAACTGGAAGACGAATCGTGGGGCAACGACAAGGCTCTGAATTCGTCGGATCGGCATAGCACTAACGCAGAACTTCTGTCAGCCGAATATTCTGATTTTTCTTCCGGCAGTTCTGAATCGCGAGGAGCAACGGACGAAGTGGCAGTTCTAGCGGCCGATCGATTGGCCGAGCTGTCAGAAAAGATTGTGCGTCGAATGCAAATTGCGAATGGGCGTCAGGGTTAAGATTATGGTTAAGGTTCATCAATCAACCACCAGCACGGAAGACGTTTCTGCAACTGCGTCGACGCATTGCGTGTTTCGTCGTGGATCGTCGTGGCTGGCTTTGCCTGCCTTGGCAGTGCGTGAAGCTCTGCCAAGGCCTGAGATGGTTTTTGTTCCGGGAACACCGAAGACCTTCGTGGGATTATGCCATGTTCGAAGCGAATTTATTCCGGTGCTGAATCTGGATTCTGTGTTGTCTGCTCAGAGCCATTCGGGCGACCGGATCATGCTGATTCTGGATGACGCTGATGGACCATGGGGCGTGCTGGTTGATGAAGTTTCATCGCTGCAGCCATTGGAAGTCTCGGATGCTCCGGATGTTGAAGCGTACGGTTCAGAAAGTGCGGTGATTGGCTGGGCCACTCAACGTGAATTTGTCATTCAGGTACTTGATCAGGACCGGATACGACGAATCGCAGAACAGGAATTATCGACAATGTGGCAGAGTGCAGATCCGCTTTCTCAAAACGCATTGAGTGCAAGATTGCGTGAAGAACTTGAAGGCCAGGGACTGGTTGCCGGCGGGAGAAACGTATGAGCTTCAGGATTCGACTTTATCTCTCGCATCTTGTTACCGCGGTTGTCGCTGGATACTGCGTATGGTACGGCCTGCAGTTTCGCGGCTTCAGCCAGCTGGCATTTGTCGTTTTGTTTTTGGGAAGTGTTGGTGCGCCCTGTACTTTTGTGGCTCAGATGCTGACACGTAGTCTCAAACGTTTTGAAACCAGAATTTCTGATGTGCATTCTGAACAGGAATCGACCGGGCTTCGAGAGTTCGATGCGACCATGGCACGTTTGACGGTGATACTGGGCCGCCAGCGGCATCTGGTGCAGGATGTTGATGAATTGATGCTGTGTCTGCACGGAACGACATCAGGTTTCCGGCGCGGGCAATCTTCGGTCGACGATCAATGTCTGACTGATGCGCTGGGCAAATTATCTCGCTCTTCAGCCCGAGACGTGGGGCGCGTTTTGTCTTTGGCACAGGACATCGCAAAGGACGCTCACGACGTGAACTGGGGTGCTCAGGAACAGGTTCAGACCGTGGTGAATGCGATCAATTCAGTCGAGCTGCTGTCCGCGAAAATCGAAGCGGTGGGAAGCGACGCAGATGCAGTTAACCAGGCCGCGGCAGAAGTTGAACGGCGTGCGGCCAGCGGGCTGGAACTTATCCGACAGCTTGTTAAGGGAATGGCGGATATCAGCGGCAACGTCGAATTCAGTGAAAAGAAAATGGCGGCTCTGGGACAGCAATCGGAACAGATCAGTTCGATTGTGGAAACGATGGGGAATATTTCTGCGCGAACCGACATGCTGGCTTTGAATGCTTCGATCGAAGCCGTTCGAGCCGGGCAGGAAGGTCGAGGCTTTGCAGTCGTTGCCGAAGAAGTTCGAAAGCTGGCAGAACGCACGGCTACGGCTTCTCGAGAAATTGCGGCGCTGGTGGATGCGATCCAGCATGACGCTCAGGACACTGTTTCTGCGATCTCACAGGAACGCGAGCAGGTGCAGGAAGAAATTTGCAGAGTGACGGAAGCTGGACTGGCGCTGGAAGAAATCAGCCGTTCATCGATCGCTGCCGCAGATCGGTCAAGGCAGATTTCTGAGGGCACGGTTGAACAGCTGCAACGCGTTCAGGAAGTCGTTGTGGCAATGCAGCAGGTTTCGGCGATCGCCACCCGAATTAAAAACTGCAGTGATGCGACTCGCCACAGAACCACCGACCTGGCGGAGACAGTTCAGGATCTGGAGGAAGGTCTGTCGCCGATGTATCACTATGGTGATTCAGGCAGTTCTTCACCCGAACAGTATTTCGCTTCCGACCACGATGGGGTGCAGGCCGGTCGCCTAATTGAACGCGAAGTTAGCGAACTGCTGACCGCTGCCAAGACCGGGGAGTTCAGCCGGTGACATACGAACACGACACATCCGGATCTTTGTTTGCACAGTCAGCGTCTGACGAGCTGCGCATGGAATTTGTTCGTCTTGCGCAGTGTGCTGCGGATGCATCGGACGCGGACCTGGCGGAAATCGCATCGACGATGGCCGATCTTCTGTCGGTTGCCGAATTGTTTCGCGAAGATTCTGCGACGGGCGAACGGGCGGACGAGATCATTGAATTCTGTCGGCAGAAAGCGTTGCCAGCAGCGGTGAACTCAGAATCCGCAGATACGTTAAAAGCCATTCTGGATGAGGTTAACCTGCGCTGGAGTGATTGCCTGAATCTGCTGGCACCGGAAGAAAGGTTTTCATCACAGCAGGTCGATTCCTGGAACGCAGCGAACAGCAGTGGCTGGGAGATTCTGAAGCCGGAGCAGTCGACTGACGAATCGACGTCCATTGATGGCAGGCCCTGCGAGACGTTTTCGCTTGATATCGAAGGCATTCTGGCGTCACTTTCCGGCTGTTCTATTCAATCGGAAAGTCCATCGGCGGAAGTGAGTCCAGCGGTGAAACGCTCTGATGCCGGTGTGACGGCCCTTCCCCAGCCACCTCAGGAACCCGAGACGATTGATGATCCGGAAATGGTGGCCGCGTTTGCTGATGATGCTCAGCAGGGCCTGGCAGAAATGGAAACATGTCTGCTGAATCTGGAATCAGGGCATGGCGCGGATGAAGCTCTGCGGAGTTTTTGCCGACAGCTGCACACGCTGAAAGGCGCGTCGGGTACTGTTGGTCTTTCGCGGCTGGCCGGATATCTGCATAACCTGGAAAGCTATATCGAGTCTACATCCGACCATGAAATTGATGTGGACAAACTGCTCGAAGGTGTGGATGCAATTCGTGCTCAGCTGACTGCGATTGGCGTGCCGTGCACTGGTGTGTCGAGTCTGCCGCATGAAGCGCCAACCACTGATCGCAGCCCTCTGATTAGCTTGAATCCTGTTCCCGCTTTGGCTTCGGCATCCGTCCCAGCTTCCACTTCGGCGACGGGCACGGAAAGCGAACTGTTCGTGCGGGTGGAAGCGTCACGACTGGAGCGGCTGATGGATCTACTGGCCGAACTGGTGATGCTGCGAAACCGTCGAGAAACATATGTAGATTCTTTGCGAACAATACATGACGAATTAAACAGCAGCGCATCTCGCACCAGAGCTTTAACGTCATCCATTGAAGTACCGCCTTCGTGCCTGGGTGAGACTGATGATCGAAATTCATCCGACACTGCTCGTGCCAACACGCGAAGCCGGTTTTTATCGCGGTCGCTGGATGAAATTTCAAAGGATGTTTCTGAAATCGGACGTTCGGTTCAGGATCTGTTCGATCCGTTGTCCGATGACAATTCAGCGGTGTCCCATTTGATCGGCCGCTTTCGACAGGAATTGATGGAACTGCGTCGACTGCCTGTCGGAGGCCTGTTTCAGCGACTGCAACGTTCTATTCGTGATGCCGCGAAAGCTGAAGGGAAACAGGTTGAGGTTCACTTTGAGGGTCAGGGTGCAAGAGCTGAACGAGCCGTTCAGGAACGACTTTTCGAACCGTTACTGCACCTTGTTCGTAACGCAGTAAGTCACGGAATCGAAACGGCGGCTGATCGAGCCAAATCACAAAAGCCAGCCGTTGGCAAGATTGTACTGTCGGCCTGGTCGGACGCGGCGTCGCTGGTGATTGAAATTAGCGATGACGGGCCAGGGTTCAACGACGAGGTCCTGGAAACGCGAGGCCGAGAACTGGGTTTGTTGCCGCTTGGCGAAACTGTCAGCCAGGCTCAACTGTGGAAGTTGATTTTTCATCCAGGGTTTTCGACAAAGGCATCCGCCAGCGAGATCTCAGGCCGAGGCGTTGGGATGGATGTGGTTGACAGTTGGGTACGTCGGCTGCGTGGGCGGATTGACGTTGAATCAGTTGCCGGACGCGGCACCACCTTCAGGTTGCAGGTCCCACTGCGTTCGGCCATCGAACACGCGATGGTCGTTCGTGCGGGTGGTCAGTTGTTTGCTTTGCCGATGCACGCCGTCAGTGGCACGTCGGATTCGAAGCTGCCGATGAGTGGAGTTTCCAATTCAGCACCTCCGCCCGGCGCGATTTCGCTAAGTCGAATTCTGGGGTGCCGAGGCGGCCAGACGAACCGTGGTTGTCACATTACGCTGCGAGACATAGGTAAGGCGTGTCAGGCTGAGCATTCGCGATCCGAAGGCGAAACTACAATTTCCGTCGATGCTATTGTCGGTGTGGAAGAAGTTGTTGTGCGGTCACTGCCGCCGTTGTTGCAGAGGAACGAACTGTTTGCCGGCGTAACGCTTTCCGGCCGGGCAGAAACGGTTTTACTATTGGACGTACACAAACTTATAGAACTAAATCACAGGCATGAAGATAGCAGCAGTCACGATTCGTTTATTGGCGGCGTGTCAGACGCGACTGAACTGAATTCCGGCAGTCACAGCTGCATTCTTGTGGTTGACGATTCGGTTGTTATTCGCCGCAGTCTTACTCGAAAACTTAAGGCGATTGGTTACGACGTGCGTGAAGCCAGCAACGGTCGTGACGCATTGTCTGTTCTAAGAGCCGGCGGGATCACTGCTGTTGTAACCGATATCGACATGCCCGGTATGAACGGCTTCGACCTGTTGCAGGAAATGAAACGTCAGAAGCAGTTGCAGGCAATTCCGGTGACTGTTCTGACCAGTCGTGATGAAGATCGCATGCTGACCGAAATTCGGAATCTTCAGCCAGCCAGTGTGCTGACAAAACCTGTGACCGACGTGACGGTCACGGCAATTATTGAATCATTTACGTGTGTGGGTACATCGGACCAGTAACCCGCCCACTGGAATAAATCAAAAGAAAAACTATTTATGTCTCCGCCTACGATTCTTGTTATCGACGATAGTGCAACGATTCGGAAAATGGTTGATAGCCACCTTAGTCAGGAAGGCTACCGCGTGGTACTTGCGCCGAACGGTGAGCTCGGTGTATCGATGGCCCGGGAAATTAAACCGGATCTGATTCTGTTGGACCATCAGTTGCCGGGAACCACGGGAATCGAAGTCTGTCGGAAGATTATTCAGTTTCCTGAATGCCAGCATATTCCGTTTGTCGTTTCGTCCACACTGCGAAAGCAAGCGTATGTCGAGTACATGGATGTCCCGAACGTGGTGGATTCGCTGCCAAAGCCATTCAAGCCCGAGCTGTTGAAAATGACAGTCGCCAATGCCCTGGAAATCGGCGCGATGGTGATTTCGTCGCAGACAAACGGTACCGCTGTTCCCGAAGTTGTTGGCGAAACAGACCAGCCGGCGCTGTCGGGCGACTTCCGTTGGCTTGGCTTGCGCGAAGTGATTGACTTTCTGAACAACGGCCGCAAAAACGGGATGCTGGAAGTTGAAACCGAAAAGAATCGAATCTGCTTTTTCCTGAATGACGGTCGGATACAGGGCGTCGTGTCAGCTTCATTTAATGCGGATGAAGTTGCGGCTCAGTTGCCGGAATCCATGCAGGAACTTTCACCACTACTGCAGTTTACCATGAGTAGCGGTACATCAACTCGCGTCGATGGGTTGATGGAACTGATGGATAAAAAAGTTCTGGATCCACGGATGCTTAGAACTTTGCTACGTCAGCAGGCGGCTGTGCTGACTCGTTATTGCTTTTTGAATAACCCAACCAACTTCAGCTTTTTCCCCGAACGAACTCCTCCCACGCTGTTCCGAAAAGCGGCGATCGATTGCTGCCTGTCTGCGATATTGATTGATGGAGCCGTCAACGGGTGCTCAAACGACGAAGTTTGTACCGACGTGGGCTGGGCAAGAAACAGTCTAAGAGGGCAGAATCTGGATCGTTCCGGCTTGTCTGCTTCTCATATTCAGCTGCTTTCGCATGTTGATTCGAATCCCAAAAGCACTTCCGAAATCGCGGCAAAAGCCGGGTTGCCCCGCGCCGAAGTCATTGCCGTTCTGGAAGGCCTGCTGCTGTCCGACTGGGTGGAAAACAGAGTGCTGACAGAAGCCCGCACGTTGATTGCCTTCGAGTCTGATGTTAAGGGAGCAAACCTGATTCGAACGATCATCGAGAATTCTGACAACGGTTGGACGGGCAACGTTGTTCGAGATGAATTCAGTCTGAATTTGTTGATGAAACGTAAGTCACCGGACGCCGCGTTAATCGCCGTGCAGGGTGAACACGAACTTGATTTGCCGGACAAGCTGAAAGGCGGCGCGGCACTGAGCGGAAGTCACAGGCTGATTCTGATTTTGCCGGCAGACCAGACAGACGTTCCACTGGCTGAATCACTCCAGTCGCTGCCGGTTTTGCGAAGACCTTTCACTCGCGAAGACGTACTTGCGATGCTTGACGACGCAGGACCTGTCGACCGGAAAACCAACCACCGCGCCGACCCCATTGCAGCCGTTGCCTGTGCAATGCCCGTCGTTTCAACAGGAGCCAACGTATGAACCTTGTTGCATCTGAAAATGAAGTTATTGCCGTGTTGACACTCAGTCAGCCTGGATACGACAGCGAAACATTACAACTTATTAACGGGCAACGGCTTGTGGTGGGCTCGGACGCCGGGGCCGACATCTGCCTTGTCGATGACGTTGTAGCCGCCGCTCATTGCGTGATCAGCGCGGAAGGCGGTTACGTGACTGTAAAAGACTGTTTTACTCAGGCAGGCACGTTTGTTGACGAAATGAAAATTCGCGAGACGAAGCTTAGCCGCAACTCAGGAATTTGTGTCGGCGCTGCTCTGATATCGGTGCAGTTGTCTGGAAGTGGCACGCCTGGTTTCGTTTTTAAAAAATCCGGAAGTCATTCCCCGGTGGGGACGGCCGCAAGTGCTTCGCTACGCAGGACGATATTTGATGAACTGCCGCAGCGCAACGAACCGACGCCGGAAACAGTGGCTACCGAGTCTCAGTTGCAGACAATCGATGCATTGCAGTCGCAGTTGAATGAAGCTTTCGTTGAAATTGAAGTGCTTCAGAATCGCCTGACAACTGCGGGCGCGTCCGCAGTTGCCGCCACTGTCGCTGCAGCCGTTAGTCCTGTCGTCGATCCGTTTCAGGAAGAAATGATCGAACTGCTGCGAGCTGAAGTAATTGAGTTGCAGGCGGCACTTAGCGAACGAGATCAGCTTACCCCTGACACTGTGGCTTCCGGGAAAGTCGCCGGGCAAAGCATTGAGGCAGACGACGATCATTTTCTGGGGCAGCGTGAGGCCGACAGGTTGGTAAGCCGACTGGAAGATCTGTTGCTGGAACTTCAAAAACGTGATGATCAGGTGGCAACGTTGACGGAACTGCTGGCCGCAACTGAAGAAACAAACCGCGCTGAACAGGAACAAACGCGTCATTTGAATTCGTGGTTCAATGACATAGAAGCTCGATTCGGCGATCGTGAGCGGGATTGGCAGACTCAACTTACAAAGCTACAGCAGCGTTTGGAAGTAGTCACGGCCGAGCGCGATCTGGCAGCACTGGCCGTGACCACGGACACTTCCAATGGCAAGCTGGAAGCCGCTCAGACGCTAATGAAGGGACTGCGAGAAACCGTTGAGTCTCAGCGACAGCAATTGCTGGCCGCCAAACAAACGACTGATCGTTTACGAAACGAGACCACAGTCAGGCAGCCTCCGGTGGCTCGCGAAGAGCTGGTGCGACTTGCCGAAGAGCGAACAGAAATTGCTCGGCAAAGACAGGAACTGGAAGCTCTCCGCTCAAAAGAACAGCGGCCTGGAGCGGACGAGTCTGCTCTGAAATTAATGGCTTTGAGGCAGCACCTAAACGAAATTCATCAACAGGAACAGGCTGAACGCGAAGAACGAAAATTCAGTAATCGAATCGCGAAATTGTGGAGTCGCCTGGATGGCAGGTCCTGAGAGACACTGCGTCAATTCCCGTTCGAGTTTCCTTTTGTAATCCGCAACTCAATCATGTCGAGAACATGAATACAACAACCATCAATCCTGAAGTCAACATTCGTCCTTCACATAAAACGCAACCGGAACTGCTGGAACTGGCGCGTCATTTGGATAGGTTCGGACGTCACGCAGAACAGTTTCTGACTCAGCAGTTCAAGCAACTGGAGCGTGCGATTGATGAATTCGAGCGTGAAAAAGCGGCGTGGCGACGACAGGTTCGGCGGGAAACCGACCTGCTGGCCAGACAGAGTGAAAGCGAGCGACGTTTGCGTGAAGAGCCCTCGCCCGGAAAGACTCAATCGACGGTCTCGGGCGAACAGCGAGACAAGATGAATGCGAAGCTTGTTGCTGCCAGAAACAGTGGCGAGTCGCCCATTCGATTGCTGCTTCAGCCTGGCAAAGCAAGTCTGATGCAGGTTGGGCTTTTGATGTTCGAGATTTCAAAACTGAACCGTGATATGGGTGGTCGAGGTTTGTTGTTTGAAGTGAATGAAGTTCGTATGCCAAAGAAACGGCTGCTGTTGCGAAACGAAAATATCGAAGCGGGCGGCGAAATTCTTGAAATCAGCGGCGCCTCCAAACTTCCTTTGCGAGCACGTGGTACTCATGTTGAGCTGGATGTGGATGTAACCGAAAGGATTACAAATTGGATCGGCTTTAAGTCGCAGTTGCTGCAGTCGTCGCTGGCGAGTAGCGAACTGGCAACAGCCTTTGGCAAAGGGACGTCCGTAAAACGCGACGCCGAACTCCATTCTGTGATTGGTGAAGCTGTTCGCCGTGCCGATGATGCCGTTCAAAACAATCAGGAACATAGCAGTTATTCGCGTGCCGTGTCCTATGCCAGTAGTCCCTTTGATGCCGCTCAGCAACAGCTTGAACGCCTTGAGGGTTGTGCCGCGCGGCTGCTGACTGACTGCGGTCTGCGGTTACACATTGAACTGAAAAGTGCGTGAGATTCCAGCAGTCTCTGCGTTGTTTGTTTAGACACCCATCAGAACGGCTGTTTCTGATCGCAGATTCGCATTTCCGAGAAGGGCGGCGAGTTCTGCATCACAGCTTCTGTCCGCTGCCTGCGTCGTCACGCGCAGTTGAAGAATGTGGTGGCTGCCAGTTGCCAGCGAGAAGTGCCAGGAAAGCGGCAATCCGGGTTCGGTGGTGATGACGCCGGGGGACCGAGCCCTATAATCCATTTCGTCCGCCGCCCCGGTTTTCCGAACTCAGCTTCAATCGCAAACGCCGCTGGCAGGGGTGTTCTGCTTTGATTGCAACCTGTTTCTGTCCGGCTGAAGGCCGTTGTTATAAATGTCTGAATCTGAAATCGTCATTCGTGGTGCCCGCGAACACAATTTACGCAACGTCAGTCTGTCTCTGCCTCGCAATAAACTGATTGTTATGACCGGAGTCAGCGGGTCCGGCAAAAGTTCTTTGGCGTTTGATACTTTGTACGCCGAAGGTCAACGGCGCTACGTGGAATCGCTGTCGACTTACGCCCGGCAGTTTTTGGGACAGTTGCCCAAGCCCAACGTGGATTCAATTTCCGGACTGGCTCCGTCGATTTCGATTCAGCAAAAATCGACCAGCCGAAATCCTCGCAGCACCGTCGGCACCATCACGGAAATCTTCGACTATCTGCGAGTTCTGTTTGCCCGCGTCGGTCAGGGCTATTGTTATGTTTCCGGAAAACCGATCAAGGCTCAGTCAACCGATTCGATTATCGACAGCATCGCCAGTATGCCGGATGGCACTCGTTATTCAGTGCTGGCTCCCGTCGTGCAGAACCAGAAAGGCGAATTTAAGGATCTGTTCGAGGATCTCCTGAAACGCGGGTTTTTGAGAGCTCGCGTTGATGATGAAGTTGTGTCACTAAACGACGATCTTCAGCTTCGTAGACATCATAAACACAATATTGAGGTCGTGATTGACAGGCTTGTGGCTGGCCCCGGAAGTCGAGGTCGATTGGCGGAAGCAGTTGAACAGGCTCTGAAGCTGGCTGACGGTCGTTTGGTCGTCAGTCGGGAAGAAACTCGAGACTCGAAGGGCGCGGGGTCGGGAACGAAAACTGCACGCGTGAAAGGTAAGGCGGCGGCATCAGCGATTTCTGCTGCCGGCCATTCAACTCTGGATTCTCTTTACAGCGCCAACTATGCGTGTGCTGAAAGCGGGATGAGTTACGAACCGCCGTCGCCGCAGTTGTTCAGTTTTAACAGTCCTCTGGGTATGTGTCTGGACTGTCACGGACTTGGCATGCGACACGGTTTTTCGCAGGACAGCATTGTTGTGGATGGAAATAAATCGATACAGAACGGCGGGTTGCTGTATTTGCCGTCGCTAAAGAAACTGGGGCGCTGGCCTCGGCACATACTTGTAAGTTCGGCCGAAGCCATCGAAGCCATCGTGCGGATGGAGGCGGGTTCGCTGCTGAAATTAAAGTGGGTGGACCTGCCCGAACAGGCTCGCCAACTGTGGTTGGGTGGCACGGGAGACCGCCACATTACCTTCAGTTGGAAAACTCGTGGCGGAGTGTATAAGCACGGCGGAACGTGGGAAGGCTGGGTTAATCGGCTGCTGGAAAGTTATCGCACGACGAAAAATCCGATGCAGCGGCGAGCGATGGAGAAACATCTGGAAGTAGTCGCCTGTCCTTCCTGCAACGGTGAGCGACTTAATAAACAGGCTCGCCATGTGCGGCTGACGTCTTCCAGTCGGCACTTTGCCAAGCGCGGACTACCGGTGGAAATGAGCCTGCCTCAGGTGTGCGCGTTAAGCATTGAGCAGGCGGCCGAGTTTTTTGAATCGTTAAAACTGGACGATACGCAACGAATTATTGCGGAAGAAGCACTGAAGGAGATTTCCGGGCGACTGGGATTTCTGTTGAAGTGTGGTCTCCACTATTTGTCGCTGGAACGTTCAGCACCAACGCTGTCGGGGGGCGAGTCGCAGCGGATTCGTTTGGCCGGGCAAATTGGCTGCGGACTGGTTGGCGTGGTTTACATTTTGGACGAACCATCTATTGGCTTGCATCCTCGCGATAACGTGATGCTGCTGGAAAGTCTGTTACATCTGCGAGATCAGGGCAACACCGTGGTTGTTGTCGAACACGACGAAGAAACCATGCGAGCCGCCGATCATGTGGTCGACTTCGGCCCCGGCCCAGGTGTTCGCGGCGGCGAACTGGTTGTCGAAGGCAGCGTCCGGGATCTGCTGGCCAGCAAGCGAAGTGTCACAGGGCAGTACCTCAGCGGTCGGTTAAAAATTGCTGTGCCCGCAGTGCGACGGACGGGTGGCAAAGATGCGATTGTTGTGAAAAACGCGTCTCATAATAATCTAAAAGGCATCGACGTTAGCTTTCCACTGGGCCGTTTTGTGTGCGTGACCGGTGTCAGCGGGAGCGGCAAAAGTTCGGTCATAAATGACATTCTGTGGCAGGTGCTGAATCGCGATATCAACAAGGGGAATGGCGAACCGGGGAAGCACGACCGGGTTAACGGTCTGACGAAAATTGACAAAGCGATTGACATTGATCAGTCGCCGATCGGCCGCACACCTCGTAGCAATCCCGCGACCTATGTGAAAGTGTTCGACGAAATTCGCAAGCTGTTTACGGCATTGCCCCAGTCGAAAATGCGAGGCTATAAGCCGGGGCGTTTCAGCTTCAATGTGCCTGGTGGTCGTTGTGAAGCGTGCGAAGGTCACGGAGCGACGAAACTGGAAATGGATTTTCTTGCCGACATCTGGGTGCCGTGTGATGTCTGCGAAGGCCGCCGCTTCAGCCATGAAACTTTGGAAGTAAAGTACAAAGAACATAGCATCGCCGAAATTCTGAACATGGAAATCCGCGATGCTCTCGACGTGTTTGAAAACGTTCCAAAGATCAAACAGCTACTACAGACTCTGGTTGATGTGGGACTCGATTATATGCAGCTTGGTCAGCCATCTCCCACCTTGTCGGGTGGTGAAGCTCAACGAGTAAAACTGGCTCGAGAACTTGGTAAGCGATCCACCGGAAAAACGTTGTATTTACTGGATGAACCGACCACAGGTTTGCACTTTGCCGATGTACACAAACTGCTGGAAGTGTTGCATGGTTTTGTTGAACGTGGCAACACGGTGATTGTGATCGAACACAATCTGGATGTGATAAAGACGGCCGACTGGGTGATTGACATCGGACCGGAAGGCGGAGCCGGTGGCGGTGAAATTGTCTGTGAAGGCACGCCCGAAGATATTGCTAATTGCAGAACGTCGCATACCGGCATCGCGTTGCGCGGTGTACTGCCTGGGATGAAGCGGCGAGCGGCATCGAAGAAAAGCAAAGCACCTCGCATAAAATCGGATCCGTTTGTTTTTAGTAAGAAAATTCAGGTCATCGGAGCGTCGCAACACAATCTGCAGCACGTGAATCTTGAGATTCCTCGGGGGGAAATGAGCGTGTTTTGCGGCCCAAGCGGCAGTGGCAAGACATCGCTGGCGATGGATACTTTGTATGCTGAAGGTCAGCGTCGCTATGTGGAAAGTCTGTCCGCGTATGCTCGACAGTTTCTTGGCCAGATGCCCAAGCCTCGAGTTGACAGCATTCAGGGGTTGAGTCCCGCAATCGCAATCGAACAGAAAACCGTCGGGTCCACCCCGAGGTCGACAGTTGGTACCGTAACGGAGATTTACGATTACCTGCGCGTGCTGTATGCACGACTGGGAGTCGTGCACTGTCCGACCTGCGGCAAAGCGGCCACCAAACAGACGACGGACGAAATCGTTGAATCGATTTTAAAGATGACAGCAAAGGCCAGACTGCTGCTGCTGGCTCCGATCGCCGTTGATCGGCAGACTACTTATGAATCTGTATTTGAGCGGTTGCAAAAAAACGGTTTCACGCGAATTCGTATCGACGGGACAACTTATACGATCGGCGAAACCCCGGAGCTCGATCACCGCCGTTCACACCAGCTGGAAGTGGTAGTGGACCGAATTGTCGTCGATTCCAAACAGCGTGGTCGTATTACGGATTCTGTGGAATCCGCGCTGGATATCGGAAAAGGAATTATTCGCGCTGTTGTGGCGGATACCGGCGTTGAGGAAGTGAACTGGCTGAGCCACACTTTCAGTCTGCACCTATCCTGTCTGGATTGTAGTCAGTCTTACGACCATCCCACGCCGCAGCAGTTTAGTTTTAACAGTCCGTTGGGGTGGTGCTGGTCCTGCGAAGGTCTGGGTGTTGAGTACGGGGCCAACCAGTCGTTGTTGGTGACAAGTCCGGAGTGCTCTTTGCTGGATGGTGCCATCGGAGCATGGCCGGATCCTTCTGCAAACGCGGCGTTCGGAATGATGCTGGAAGCCATCAGTCTGGAATTCGGAATACCGCTGGACCAGCCGTGGTATCTTCTATCTGCGGAACAGCAGCGAATTATCTTGTATGGTGACGAGAATCGCTGGATCGAAGCCCAGCAGAAAACAGGCGGTAGGAAAGACTCATCGCCTGTTTCTTCGCCGATTCGCTTTCGTTATCGCGGCCTGTTCCCAACCATCGAACTTGCCGCAAGAATGTCTTATGCTCACCGACGTTCCCTAATGGAAATGGCGGGTGAAAAAGACTGCAGTGTTTGCAACGGAACGCGGTTACAGGATGTAACCGGGCATGTGCAGCTCAAAAATACCACGTTGCCTCAGTTGTGTCGCATGCCACTGGCGAAGGCGTTGGAGTTTTTGAAATCGTTGAAGCTAACCAAAGATCAGAAACAGATTGCCGGTGATCTGCTGAGTGAGTCCATTCATCGTCTGGAGTTTCTGATCGATGTTGGCCTGGATTATCTAACGATGAGCCGATCGATGCCCACGTTGTCCGGCGGAGAATCTCAGCGCATTCGGCTTGCCGGACAGGTTGGCCGTTCTTTGACGGGTGTGCTGTACGTTCTTGACGAGCCAACCATTGGTCTGCATCCTCGCGACAACGGCCGACTGTTGCAGGCTTTAAAGCGACTGCGGAATCTTGGCAACACCGTGCTGCTGGTGGAACATGATCGAGAAGTGCTGGAAGCAGCGGATCGCCTGTACGACTTTGGCCCGGGAGCCGGACGCCTTGGTGGTACCGTTGTGGCTGAAGGTACTGCTAAACAGCTTGGGCGGATGGGGACGAAATCTCTGACCGGTGGTTACCTTAGCGGTCAGCTGGGCATTCCGGTGCAGGAACACAGACGTATTTCGTCGCAGGCGGTGATTTCGAAATCAACGCCGCCTGCAGGCAAAGCGAAGTCAAAGACAGCGCGAAAAAAAGGTGCAGCCGCGACGGGCGGGGATGCGAGCGACAGTGCTACATTACAAAGCTGGAGCCAGTGGCTGCAGTTAATCGGAGCGACTCAGCACAATCTGCGCAACGTGGATCTGAATATTCCTTTGGCCACAATGACGTGCATCACAGGCGTTAGTGGCAGTGGGAAAAGTTCTTTGGTGATGAGCACCCTGGCTCGGGCCGTTGCCAGAAAACTGAATTTGGCAACGGATGCTCCGGGCCCGCATAAAGAACTGCTGGGCATTCAGCATCTGTCGAAAATAGTGCTTGTCAATCAAAACCCAATTGGCAACACGCCGGCATCGAATCCTGCGACTTACACTGGAGTGTTCGATCATATCCGCGACCTGTTCACGAAGATGCCGGAATCGAAGGTGCGAGGCTACGGTCCGGGGCGCTTCAGCTTTAATCGAGCGGGCGGACGTTGCGACGATTGCGAAGGCATGGGGCAGCAGAAAATTGAAATGCACTTTCTGCCTGATGTCTGGGTGGAATGCACCACGTGTCGCGGCAAGCGTTACAACGATGAAACGCTGAATGTAAAGTTCAACGGACACAGCATCGCTGAAGTGTTGGACATGCCGGTTGAGAAAGCTCTGGAAGTGTTTTCCAACGTGCCAAAGATTCGAGCACCTTTGGCCACGCTGAATGCCATCGGGCTTGGATATCTGACGCTGGGACAGTCTGCACCGACTTTGTCTGGCGGGGAAGCTCAACGAATCAAGCTGGCGGCCGAACTGGCGAAGCCGAACAACGGTAAAACGTTATACCTGCTGGACGAACCAACCACTGGTCTGCACTTTGACGACATTGCCAAACTTCTGGCGGTACTAAACAGCCTGGTAGAACAGGGCAACACTGTTGTGGTGATTGAACACAACCTCGACGTAATAAAAACGGCCGACTGGATTGTCGATCTTGGTCCGGAAGCAGGTGCGGGCGGCGGGCAGATTGTGACCTTCGGTACTCCGGAGGACGTTGTGGCCTATGCAGCGTCGGCAAAGGCTGCAACTTCACAGCAGGATCTGCCTCGGTCATGGACGGGCGAGCTGCTGGCACCTGTGCTGGCGGAAGCCAAACGCGGCACTATTGAAACCTTTGATGTCAAAAAAGTGGCCGCCAAACAAGTGGGCGATTTCAGCGTCGAACAGCTTGGCAAAACAACTCAGCTCCCGTGGGAAACTAACGGTCAGCGCTGGCACACTCAGGAATGTCTCAGCCACGATGGTAAACGTTGCCGCTGGGAAGGTTCAGCGTTGCCGTTTGTGCTGGACGTGCTGGCGAAGGATAAGCGTTTGGGGCCAGTAAACTGGAATCATCGATCTACCGTTGAGGTTAAAGCGAAAGGTGGCCTTGGCTGGCTGTTGCACGCCAGGACGGGTCACGAATGGATGCTGACGTTATGCTTTCGAGTCAAGAAAAACACTTTTGATTCGAAGACTCTGGACGCCGCTTTGGCATTGGTGCCGATTGATGACGTGGAAGAAATTCACTACTACAGTCAGTCGCCACGAGTCAACGTGCGGAACATGAAAACGCCGTGGCAGGAAGTGACGATCAAGATCTGGAAGAAAGAAGAAATCGACAACCCAGCTTTTCGAGCATTTCTTGAACAGGTTGTTGAAGCTCACATACTGCAGGCGAAGAAAGAAAAAGCCAATCCTGAAGATCTGACTCCCTGGAAACAGCTGGGCCGCAAATGGCATCTGTTGAAAAAAGGACTTCCGAAAAGCCCGGAATGGGATTTCAAGACGATTGAAAAACTGTTGCCGGTTGCCGAACAGGCATTTGAAGCGTGCAACGCAGACTTCAGTGTTCGCAGCAAGATGAGTTGGTCAAATAAGAACGGAGATCCGGTTGCCGAGCTGCACAGCAAACGAAAAGGCAGCGTCGATCTGGTTCTGTTTGTGCCCAACGACACGGTGACCATTGGAGCGGTGGTGGAATTTGGAGCGGAGCAGGAAGTCAAATCACAGCGTTCTGGCTGGGACGCCGTGCGTCTGAGTTTTACAGCTCCGGCTCAGATAAATTCAAAGTTGTCGACATGGCTTAAGTCGCATAAACCTAAAGCATAAACAATGGTCTGGAGGCGGTCCTGAAATCGCAGATTTGCAGGCACGCGGCGCGAGCAAGTGAATCCAGGCATTGCGAAATACACTCGCTCGCGCGTCCTGCCTGTATTGGGGATTTCGCCGCAGCGGTTTTCGGACTGCTTCCAGCAACATTGATTCAATGTTTAGCAATTTTGAATTCGACGACAGGCTGCGTTCGCATTCGTGGTCGTCTATTCGGTACCCGGTTTTCAGGGCCGTGTTGTCGAGGCGTCGTGAGAGTTTATGACATGCATGAGCGACAGGTTATGTCAGGCAGCATCGCTAATCGGGCATGGATGTAAGCATTCGGTTGCGTCCTGGACTTGTCGTGACCGGGGACGATAGCAGTCGCTGACACTGTTTCTATTCGGGTTCCGCGTACGACGCCGGCAATACAGTCTGAGGCTTATAAGGCGACGTCTGCGGGCTTGAACCAAGGTCGTATGATTTCCAGCGTCCGGCGATGTGACCGCCGATGATTCCGGCGACGTATCCGAACGGTAGGCTTCCGGAAACGGCGTTGCCGACATACGAACCGTAGGCGGGGTACAGGATTTCGTATGCTTCCTGCTGAGCGTTCAGGTCTCCAGTGGAACGGATATATCCCAGCGCGTCTCCGGTGGCCTTGGCTTCGTGATAAAGAGAAACTGCTGGCAGAAGATAAGCGGCTGCATATGTGCCCTTCCACTTTCGTCCGGCGAAATCTTTCGCATGTCCCGCTTCATGAATCGCGATCGCGGGGATGTCTGAATACAGGTGCACCGTGTTGGTGAACGGGTTGAAGTGATCGCCCCCGAACACACGACCCGGAATCAGCGTTTCTCCAAGAACCGACAGGGTTCCCAGAGTATACCGCCAGCCAGGTCCGACAGATTTGTTGGCCACAAGGCGACGCCAGTCGTCTCCAGGGTGATACTGGTTGATGCGAACTTTGACAGTTCCTAATCCGTTGTCACCCAGATATCCTGCAATTGAAGCCTCGGTGTCAGAACTGATTTTGTGGTTCTCAACGCGTCGATCGAACAGGATGATCTTGTTTGGAATCCCCCAGATCCAGCCTGCGGTGTCCAGAAATCTGTTCGGCCGACCTCGTTCAATAGGCGCCTGAGTCAAGGCAGCCAGTTCGGCACACTCTTTATGCTGGCTGGCGGTGCCATACGAATACGGCAGCGTGGCACATCCGCTCGTTAAGAAGCTAAGTACGAGCAGCAGCAGAAAGCGGAACCTGGTGTGATGTTCGTCTGCAGCCACATTACAAATCGCCTGGCAGGACGATTGTCGACGTAGATAGCCTTTTAATCGTCGCACGGCGTCACCCTTGACCGAACGTCATTGTTCACTTTGTGTGTGAGTTCCAAGTGTGGGTGCGGAATGAATTTATCCATTTTTCACGATCATCTTTTAACAAGATGGTTGGCGTGACCGTTCTATCAGTCATGGGAAAACAGGTCAAGGTGAGTTGCGAGCAATGCAATTTGGCTTGGTGAATTGGTCAGGTTCAACATGTCACGTTATCCCATGCGTTCGCCCGCTGACGCGTCTTAGCGCGGCAATTCGATTGACGCTGGCTTAATCCGCTGGGATAATACAGGCATGGCCAGCGAATGTGCTGGCTTCCCGCCTCGTAAATCCCTCCTTGAATCCTTGCACGTGTCGTCCGATTTGCCTGTCGCAGATTTGCCTGTCGCAGATTTGCCTGTCGCAGATTTGCCTGTCGCAGATTTGGTTGCCCTGTTGCGAGAAGTCGCCATGATTGTTTGTCGCACATTAACTGCCGCATTGCTGTTAACTCTGTCGCTTGCGCCCGGGGATCTACCTGCAGGCGAAAGTGCTGAACCGCTGACGTTTGAAAAAGATATTCGGCCGATCTTTCGAGCTCACTGCTTCGACTGTCACGGCGCTACAGACGACATTAAAGGCGGCCTGGACCTGCGGCTTGTACGGTTTCTGCAGAAGGGCGGCGACAGCGGCGAATCGATTGTTGTTGGTTCTCCAGAAGACAGTTATCTGCTGGATCGTGTTCGCAATAGCGAAATGCCACCTGGCGAACACACGGTTCCTGAAGCGGAAATTCAGATTATTGAACGTTGGATCGCCGCCGGTGGAAAGACGGCTCGACCGGAACCGGAATCGATCGCTCCGGGACTGGGGCTCACGCTTGAAGAACGCAGCTTCTGGTCGTTTCAGCCGATTCAGCGTCCGGAAGTGCTTGGTTTAGAGACGTTTGCCGGCGCGTCGCGAGTGCGCACATCCATCGACGCGATCGTGTTGAATGCGATGCCGGATGGATCCACATTTGCCAACGATGCTGGCCGTGAAACGTTAATTCGTCGAGCATACTTTGATCTGACAGGCCTGCCTCCATCGCCCGAAGCAATGCAAACCTGGTCTCAGGACACCGCTGCCGACTGGTACGATCGGCTTCTGACAGACTTGCTGGATTCGCCGCATTATGGTGAACGCTGGGGGCGGCACTGGCTGGATGTCGCCGGCTACGCAGATTCTGAAGGTTACACAAATAGCGATGCGGAACGTCCCTGGGCGTGGAAGTATCGCGATTGGGTGATTCGCGCGTTAAACGATGATAAACCGTTTGATCATTTTGTCACGGAGCAACTGGCTGGCGATGAGTTAGCTGGTCCTCAAAACGGAGACCTCACTGCACAGCAGATCGCTCTACTGACAGCGACCGGATTTCTTCGGATGGCGGCCGACGGAACGGGCAGTGGTGCCAATGACGATGTGGCTCGCAACGCGGTGGTGACTGACACATTGCAGATTCTTGGGACGTCGCTGCTGGGGCTTAGTCTGCAGTGTGCTCAGTGTCACGACCATCGTTACGATCCGATTCCGCAGACCGACTACTACGCTTTGCGAGCCGTATTTGAGCCGGCGCTGGACTGGAAAGCGTGGAAGGTTCCGAACGCGCGCCGAGTCTCACTTTACACGCAGGCGGATCGTGACAAAGCCGCAGTGGTTGAAGCGGAAACGAAAAATGTGGCTGATGAGAAAGCTGAAAAGCTGGCCGTATATATGAAACATGCGTTGGATACTGAACTGTTGAAGTTTGAAGAACCGCTGCGAGCTCAGTTGCGAGAAGCCTACGAAGCGGCGTCCGACAAACGCAGCGAAGAACAGAAGATGCTGCTGGCGAAGAATCCAAGTATCAACATCACTCCGGGAAACCTGTATCAATACATTGCCGATTCGCAACCGATTCTTGCGAAGTATGATCAGCAGATAAATGAAATTCGAGCGAAGAAACCGGACGAAGAATTTCTGCGAGTTCTGGCGGAACCAGAGAATCATGTAACCGAAACAAAGCTGTTTCACCGAGGCGACCATCTGCAACCGAAGCAGACGGTTATGCCTGCCGCACTGTCTGTGGCAAGCCCGGAAAACGAACGCGTTGAATTTCCGGCCAACGACGAAGCCGTTCCCACAACAGGCCGTCGGCTTGCCTTCGCGAAGTGGTTGACAAGTGGACGGCACCCGTTGGTGGCTCGTGTAATCGTCAATCGAGTCTGGCTGCATCACTTCGGGAAGGGGCTGGTTGAAACTCCGTCCGATTTTGGCACGCTGGGAGTTCGGCCTGTGTTGCCTGAAGTCCTGGATTTGCTGGCCTACGACTTCATGAACAACGGGTGGAGTCTGAAATGGCTTCATCGACAGTTGATGACGTCAACCGTGTGGCGACAAAGTGCAGAATCACCTGCTTCAGGCACGCAGGGTTCGGTGTCAGCGGCATTTACTCGACGACGGCTGATTCGTCTGGACGCAGAAACAATTCGCGACCGAATGCTTGCCGCATCCGGACAGCTTGATCGCACTCAGTTTGGTGCACCAGTACAGATTAAAGAAGACGACACGGGGCAGGTGATTGTCGACGGCAGTCAGACTCGACGAAGCATGTATATCACAGCTCAGCGAAGTCGACCGGTGGCGATGTTGCAGGCGTTCGATGCTCCGGTGATGCAGACAAACTGCGAAATGCGGCCTAGTTCCACTGTGGCGACTCAATCGTTGATGCTGATGAATGGTGAATTCACGCTGTACCAGGCTGAGAAACTCGCAGAACGTGCCGCACAGGAAGCCGTTACTCTGGATAGTGCTGTGTTGGCGTCGCTGCCTAAGTTCGAAACCTCCGCCAGCCAGTGGCAGTACGGTTTTGGCGATATCGATGAAGCCGCAAACCAAGTTGTCGGGTTCATTCCGCTGAGCCACTGGACGGGTTCTCAGTGGCAAGCCGGACCGGTGCTGCCGGATCCAGCGTTGGGGTATGTTTTGTTACATTCCACCGGCGGGCATCCGGATGTGCCCGGTCGTTCCGTCATTCGTCGCTGGATGGCACCTGACAGCGGAACGGTTTCAATTAGTGGAAAGCTGAGTCATGGTTCGTCCAATGGAAACGGTGTCAGAAGTCGAATCGTATCCAGTCGAAGTGGTACTGCGGGCGAATGGACGGCGTTTAACAGCACGGCGGATTCCAGTGTCGCGAACATCGCTGTTGAAACCGGTGATGCGATTGATTTTGTGACGGATGCGAACGGCAGCCATACATCCGATTCATTTGGCTGGCCCGTGACGATCACAGTTAAGCGGGATGGTCAGCCCGATCAGGCGATTTCGTCAGTGGACACGTTCAGCGGTCCTGTTGAGTCATCCGATGTCATTCCCGGGCAGGTTGTTCGAATCTGGGAACTGGCGTTATGTCGACGCCCGACAGATGAAGAGCTTCGGCTGGCAATCGAATTTGCGTCACAGCAGGTCAGTACGCTTCAGTTACAAACCGCGGCTTTGCCGGCGGGACGAACGCCCTTACGACAAGCTATGGTGAGTCTTTGTCAGGCACTTTTTAGTTCTAATGAATTTCTGTATGTCGACTAAACAACTGAATGGCTTCCCCGGCCTTTCCCGGTTTGCCAGCAATTAGAAATTATCGTTGCGATGTCTGGTTTCAGCCGGAGACCGACATCTACTTCACCGGACGGCGTCCTGAAACCGCTCCGGCGGGCTTCTCAATACGAGCAGGCCGCAAGAGCGAATGTGTTTCAATGCATGGATTCATCTGCTCGCGTCGCGGGCTTTAAAATTTGCGGTTTTCGGACCGCCTCTAGACCCAATGGCTTTTTAATGACTAACCACATGCAACCTGCCTTTGATGATCAACATAACCGGCGCGTGTTTCTGCGACAAAGTTCGCTTGGCATCGGCAGCATTGCCGCGGCATGGTTATTGAAGCAGGAAGGTGTGTTGGCAAAGCCGCCGAGCGTTGTTGCGACGCAGCAGACTTACGATTTGTTGCCGAAGCAAACTCACTTTGAGCCCACTGCCAAAGCGATGATATCTTTGTTTCAGCATGGCGGTCCGTCACATATGGATTTGACGGATCCGAAGCCGGAGCTGACTAAGTTTGATGGGACCGAATACAAAGGCGATGTCGCTTATAGTTTTGTAAATGCGGCCAGCAAGAAGCTGCTGGGAACGCGATGGAAGTTTCGTAAGCAGGGGCAGTGCGGAACGGAGTTGTCGGAATTGTTGCCTCACACAGGCGAAATCGCTGATGACATTTGTCTGATCCGCAGCATGCATACCGGAGCAAATGGTCACGAAGTTTCGATTCGCTATTTTCATTCGGGCATTCCAGGCGTGCTCGGGCGACCTCATTATGCATCGTGGCTGTTGTACGGTTTAGGTTCAGAGACGCATGATCTGCCGTCGTACATGGTGCTGACGGATCCCGGCGGTCATCCGGTCGACAGCACGAACAACTGGTCCAGCGGCTTCATGCCTCCATTGTTTCAGGGTACTGTGCTGAGACCTAAAGAACCGCGGATTCTGAATCTGGAACCGCCGACTTATCTGAAAGGTGAACCTCAGCGTCAGAACCTGCAATTGCTGCAGTCGCTGAATCGCCGACATGCAGACCGTTTCCCCCAGGAAGCTGATCTGGATGCCAGAATCGCCAGCTACGAACTAGCTGCTCGTATGCAGACTTCGGCGACGGAAGCGCTGGACATCAGCAAAGAAACGAAGGCGACTCAGGACCTGTACGGCATCAACAATGATGCGACTCGAGAATACGGCACGCGATGTCTGATTGCTCGACGA
Source organism: Fuerstiella sp. (assembly GCA_041689795.1). Lineage (GTDB taxonomy): Bacteria > Planctomycetota > Planctomycetia > Planctomycetales > Planctomycetaceae > Fuerstiella. The sequence goes on from JBDNFN010000172.1 coordinate 30,467, forward strand.
CTGGTGGAACGAGGCGTCCGATTTGTGCAGCTGTTTCTGGCGGGCCAGCCATGGGATAATCACAGCGATATCACCACCGGATTGCCGGCGATCTGCCGTCGCACGGATCAACCTTCTGCGGGATTGGTGAAGGATCTCAAACAACGAGGAATGCTGGATGAAACGATCGTTCACTGGGGAGGCGAAATTGGTCGCCTGCCGGTCACTCAGGACCAGGGCAATGCCAGCAAACACGGCCGAGATCACAACGGGCAGGGATTTAGTATTTGGTTTGCCGGAGGCGGATTTAAGCCGGGCATGGTCTACGGAGCGACTGACGAATTAGGCCATCGTGCGGTTGAGAACATTGTAACTCCGAACGACTATCAGGCCACGTTGTTCAAGTTGTTTGGGCTCGACTGGAATAAGCTGATTTACCATCACGGTGGTCAGCCACAACTGGTCACTGCTGGCCGTGCTGCGCGAGTTGTTGACGAGATTCTGGCGTAGATGACTGTTTGCGACTGCTGCCAGACTGGGGCAGTCAGGTCGACACAGGTTACCTGAGGTCGGCGATGCATTGCGGCGTAGTTGACTGGAATGTTCTGCCACGTTCTTCTGTGAATCGACAGAATGTGTGTCGTCGCCGTTGTGAAATTCTGCGACAACTCGCGTGAAATTCTTTTACGCGAACATTTTGGTTTGATGACAATCTGGATTCCCAATCTGAACTTCGAAGACGAACTGTCGGGCAAGTCTTCAAAAATAAATCTGCGGACGCAATCTGCAATCGACGATCTTGCGCCGTTGATGGGGCTAATGGCGGAAGCCGGCGATGCGGTTCTTGTGCACGTAGATGCAATTCCGGAAGGTGTTCCGGAATGCTTGAATCACGTGCGTTTTCAAACACGATCGCAGCCCATGTCCCAAACAGTTTTACGGTCTGTTTTAGTAAATCCGTGGGGCTGGTCTCAAGACGCGGCCGGGATTGCTGCAGGTTTTGGTATGTCGGCAGACAGTATTCCAAATGTTGAAGCAGTGACGCATGTCAACAGTCGGCAGTTTAGTTCCAACTTTGACGCCGTGATCACGGACAGCCCGCAGTTGCTTCCGTTTGGCGATGAGCATTTTGGTCGAATGTGTGACACGATGGACGCCTGTCACACGGCTGTCGCACAGATGATTGCCGTAGGTTTTCAACGCTGGGTAGCTAAACCGCAAGTAAGTAACGCGGGCCGCAATCGACTGTTGGTAACGGGCAGTGATCTGAACGATCAACAATGTGGTTGGTTAGCAAAGCAACTTGATAAAGGCGGCGTGTACCTGGAGCCCTGGACTCAACCGACAGCGGAACACGGACTGCAGTTTCACGTGCGCCGTTTGCAGCCAGCACTTTCAGTGTACGCAGCGGGTTCAGCGAATGAAACTGGGACAGAATTAATCGAATTTATTGGAGCAACGCGGTTGGTGAACGACGACGTCGGCCGCTATCAGGGAAGCCTGATCGGCAGTGACAATGTATTGCAGGCTGAGTGTGCTGAATCGATTAAGTACGGATTCCGGGTTTGCGCGGCAGCGCAGTCGGCGGGATATTTTGGGCCAATCGGAATTGACAGTTATCGCTTTCGCGACGCGTCCGGGAAGACAGCGATTCGCCTGTGTAACGACGTGAATTCCCGTTTCACAATGGGCCGGCTGGCGTTGCATCTGAGACCGCTTTTGCGAGAAAAAAAGTATGGACTGTGGTGTCAGGTGTCAATTTCTCCGCATTTTAATCGGTCCAAAACGAATAATTCTGCCAGCCTTCAGGAAGTCATAAGCACAATGCAAAAGCTTCTGACGATGCGTGGAGAAAACGACGTATTTATAGAAAGGATCAGTCCTGTGTCAGTTGGCGGTCGTCCGGTGCAAACGAGCACGGTTTTGCTGACGGGGAAATCGCCGGAACAACTGTTGAATTGCAACACTGCGTTTCGACGGCAGACGCAGTCGTCCGCGATTCGGGGATGAAGCTGGGCCTGTCAAAACTTCTGAGCACTTAGATGTTTCATCGCAAAAGTCACGAATAATCATGGCGGAAGAAATAAACGGAAAAAATATTCGCCCGTGGTCACCCGAGTGGTACGAAATCCAGAAGGGGACGCTTGGCGAATCGGCGTGTCGGCAGTTGGGGTTTTATGCGATTCCCGAAGATATGCGTCTGTCGGTTGTGATCCCGGTTTACAACGAAGAAAAAACGCTGCGAAACCTGGTCAATCGTGTTCGAGAAGTTCCGATTAAGAAAGAACTGATTCTTGTCAATGATTGCAGTCGCGATCTGTCGCGTGAAATCATGGAAGAGCTGCGAGCAGAATCGGCAGGCGACGACTTCAACCGCATCCGCACGTTTCATCATGAAGTGAATCTGGGGAAAGGTGCTGCTCTGCGGACAGGTTTCAGCAATGTTGAAGGCGACATTGTGATTATTCAGGATGCGGATCTTGAGTACGATCCCAGCGAATATCCTCGCCTGCTGAAGCCCATCATTGAAGACAAAGCTGATGTTGTTTACGGAAGCCGATTTCTGGGCGACCAGGCTCATCGCGTTCTGTATTATTGGCACTCGGTTGGCAACCAGTTTCTGACGTTCCTGTCGAACTGCTTCACGAATCTGAATCTGACCGATATGGAAACCTGCTACAAGGTTTTCCGAAGAAATGTAGTTGACGAACTAACGCCGAAACTAAAGCAAAATCGGTTCGGTTTCGAACCGGAAATTACAGCTCGGGTTGCTCGGCGGCGTTATCGTATTTACGAGATGTCTGTGAGCTATTCCGGCCGGACCTATGCGGATGGAAAACATATTGGCTGGAAGGATGGCGTCAAGGCAATTTGGTGCATAGTTCGATTTGGTCTGGCGGACTAGACGGCAGCTATCGGCTGATGTCAGTTGCGGTCAGCAGGTAAGGTTTGTCATGATTTGATGCGTCTATCTTTCGTTTACGAGGAGGTCGCATGATGAATCGATTTGTGCTGTGTGCCGTTGTTTGTCTGGGTCTGTTATCGCTTGGGGCATACCCCGGCGTCTGTCAGGATGCTGCGCCAGCCTTTCGGGCTGGTGCAGCCGTAAGCAACATCACGCCGCCCTTGGGTGAATTGATCGTTGGCGGCTGGCAGCCTTTTCCTGCCACGCACGTGCATGACGAACTGTTTGCTCGGTGCCTTGTTCTGGACGACGGACAGACAAAACTTGCGTTTGTTATCTGCGACAACGTCGGCATCCCTCGCGAAGTGTTTGATCTTGCGAAAAGCCAGATTCATGCTGCGACGGGTTTAGCAAATTCGCACGTGCTGATGGCTTCCACGCATACTCATTCTGCCACGACGGCTCGTGGTCCGAGCAAGGTGATTTGGCATGACGAACTTACTGATTACCAGAAGTTTCTGGCCAGCCGTATCAGCGACGGAGTTCGCCGAGCGATCAATAATCTTGAGCCGGCAAAGATCGCCTGTGGCAACGTCGACGAGCCATCAGAGGTATTTAACCGGCGTTGGCACGTGACAGATCCATCGTTGCTGTCAAATCCATTTGGTGGCGTCGATACGGTACGTATGAATCCACCGGCAGGCAGCGCTTCTTTGGTGCGACCGGCGGGGCCGATTGATCCGCAGATTTCTTTTCTGTCTGTGCAAAGTCTTGATGGTCGGCCAATTGCACTGCTTGCCAATTACTCCCTGCACTATGTGGGTGGAGTTCCCGCGGGCGATGTGTCGGCCGATTACTTTGGTTACTTTGCTCGTGACATCGAAAAGAAACTGGGAGCTGAAGATCAGGAGAAGCCGTTTGTCGGCATGCTGACTAATGGCACCAGCGGAGACATCAACAACATTAACTTCCAGGTAAAAAGCGAACGCCGCGCTGCGTATTCGAAGATGCAGGAAGTTGCCGAGAAAGTTGCCTCACGAGTGTATGAAGCTCATCAGGCAGTAGAGTTCAGGGCTCATGTCACACTGGCGGCCGCTGAACTTGATTTGCCGTTGAGCGTTCGACGACCGACGCAGGAAATGCTCGACCATTTAGCTGCCGCTACATCGTCCGCTGCCGCATCGACATCGCGTCAAAGTAGAGAACAGATCTACGCAGAACGACTTTCGAAATTGAAGGACGCTCCTGAGGTGATTGACGTTCCTCTACAGGCATTCCGCATTGGCGATTTAGCCATCGCCGCCGTCCCGTTTGAAACCTTTGTAGAAATCGGACTCGACATCAAACATCGCAGCCCCATGAAGAATACTTTCACAATTGAATTGGCGAATGGTTCCTTCGGATACCTGCCAACGCCCGAACAGCATGCATTAGGAGGCTATGAGACCTGGCTGGGCACAAATTTTGTTGAACTTGAAGCGTCGCGAAAGATCATCGCGGAAATGTTGGAATTGTTCGATGAATTACAGCCCTGAACGCTGGGCGTAGCGCCAATCCTTCTTGACTAAGATCCATTCTGGGGGGGAATAGGAAGTTGGGGGGTGTGTTGTCGTGGGGGATTTTCTCGGTACGGTTCCAAGTCGCCGGGGAATTGGTCTAAAATGCAGATCAGACATGGAAGCCACTGAGTAGCGGTTTCTGCGGCATCAAACCTCAACGTGATCAGTCAGGACGATTGATTGGTTTTGCCGTTCAGAGTGGAAGTCGTTGCGGGAAACCGCGACATATCCGGAATGGAATCCGAGAAAGGACTCTGCTATGGAGCATTCATCACCGGCTCCGCATTTGTTGAACGGACTTCGCCAGCTTTTGTCGAACGTGCAGTCGAAGCCGAAATTAGCGAAATCAGCGAAATCAGCGAATTCCGGAATGAAGGGACTCGTGTGTGGTGAAACCGATCTGATCGGTTTTTACCACAACCGAGTCGAATACTGCGGCGTTGATGTTGGCAAGTTATGCGACGACGGCTCGTTTGAATCCGTCGCCTGGTTGCTTTTGAATCAGCGGTCGGCTGATGGTGAGCAACTGGCTGACATCTATGCGATTCTTGCAGAATCAGCCGTTGTAGATCAGCCAGCGGCTGACACGATTTCTTCGATTCCTTTGCAGACGCGACCATTGGATTTGTTTCCGCTGTGCGTGTCGTTGCTGTCGTGCTTTGACCCAACACCATGCGACTGCAGTCTGGATGCTTCCCGTTCGCAGTTTTGGAGAGTGCTCGCACAGTTGCCTGTTTTGTTACATGTTGCTTTTGGCGGCAAGCTGGATGAAGGTCGCGTAACAACAGCAGGGCGCGACGGTGCACTATCGTATGCAGGGCAGCTGTTGCAGGTGCTACGTCAGGACGAAAGTCCTCCAACGCCCATTGAAGAACACGCGATGAACGCGGTGATGATTTGTGAGTGCCTGACCGAGATGCGTCCGGCCTGTTTTTCGGCTCGTTTTTTTGGAAGCGCAGTGAATGATGTTGTGGCAGGTTTGAAGGCCGCTTCTTCGATGTTTGTGTCGCAGTTGCGAAACGATCCTTTTGCGTGGACATCGGCGCGGCTGCGAGAATTCACTTCACCAGCAGATGCCGAACGATGGTGGCTGGCTCGGAATCCTCGAACAATGCCCTTCGGATTCAAACGAACTGAAAAAGAATACCGAGCCGCTTTGCTGAAGGATCAATGCCGCGAACTTCTGGGCGGCATCAATGAAATTGTGGTCGAGTCGTGTGCCAGTCGCCTGGAAACGGTTCTTGGTGAGGAAGACCTTCATCCCACGACAGATTGGGCTGCGTCTCGCGTTCTGACACTGTTAAACGTGCCGGAGGATCGGATTTCTCTTGCAATCGGCATTGCCCGAATGGTTGGCTGGGCGGCTCAGACAATTGAACAACACGTGTCTGGTATCCAGCTGTTGCCGAGTTTACGCTACGCAGACAGCGCCAGATCAGCAGAGCAGGCGATGTTGTGATACATTGCGGCGGCTTAAGATTTGCCACCGCGGATAGCTGTTGACTTGTGCTTTAATAGCTTTCTGTAGCTGTTTGTTAATTCTTTCACCTTCGGATCCCTGGTCCTTTTCGCCATTATGTCGCACGCGTTTCAACAATGTATTCATCCCGACTGCCAGGCAACTTTTGATCTGGGGCAGATTCTTACCGCGTGTGAAAAGTGCGGCAGCCTGTTGGACATTCAGTACAACTGGGATCGCGTGAGCGTGCCTTCTTCGATGAAGGAGTTCGAGAAACGCTGGGCAACACGGCTGAACCCATTGGATTTCAGTGGAGTCTGGCGGTTTCGAAACCTACTGCCCTTCCCTGCCGATTCGGACATCGTCACGATCGGCGAAGGTCAGACGATTCTGCAAAAGAACGATCGCCTGGGTGCAATTGTTGGGATGAATCCCGGTTCGCTGTTTCTGCAATATGAAGGACTGAATCCATCCGGCAGTTTTAAAGACAACGGTATGACGGCCGCGTCGACTCATGCTAAAATGGTGGGTGCCAAAATTACCGCTTGTGCTTCGACTGGAAACACCAGCGCATCTTTGGCGATTTATGCGGGTGTGTCCGGCCTATTTAAGTGTGTTGTATTTGTCGGCAGTGGCAAGATCGCTTACGGCAAGCTTTCTCAGGCGTTGGACTATGGTGCCAGGACGCTGCAGGTGAAAGGCGACTTCGACGACGCACTGGCGCGTGTGCGCGAAGTGTGTGCGAAGCATCCCATTTATCTATGCAACAGCGTGAACCCGTTTCGACTGGAAGGTCAGAAAACGATCATGTATCGCATCATGGAAGGACTCGGCTGGGAAGTGCCCGACTGGATTGTCGTCCCCGGTGGTAACCTCGGTAACAGCAGTTCCTTCGGGAAAGCGTTTATGGAACTAAAGCAACTGGGCCTGATTGATCGGGTGCCACGTCTGGCAATCATCAATGCGGCAGGCGCCAGTACTCTGGATACGCTTGTTAATTCTGATGACCTTCGCTGGAACGATGGCAAAAATGATTCGGAATTGATTCGCAACTATTACGACGTGATGGATCGCGAAAATCTGCGTGCGAACACTCTGGCGTCGGCGATAGAGATTAACCGCCCGGTGAATCTGGTAAAGGCTCTGCGAGCGCTTGCATTCTGCGACGGGATTGTCCGAAGCGTATCGGATCAGGAAATCGTTGATGCTCGAGCATTGATTGCGGCCAACGGCTTCGGTTGCGAACCAGCCAGCGGAGCAACAGTTGCCGGATTGCGGTTGCTTCGCGAAGAAGGCGTTATTGCGTCGAGTGATCGGGTTGCCTGCGTCCTGACTGGACACCAACTTAAGGATCCGGACCTGACGGTGGCGTATCACACCGGCGATTCAGAAAAACAATCCAAAAAACTTCATCCGGCGGGTGTGCACAAGACGCCTTATGCAAACCCACCGATTGTTGTGGAAAACGACATTGAAGCAATCGTTAAGGCTTTAGGGCTGACTTGAGGCTGTGTGAACTGAAATTGAGACAGTGCAGATGCAACTGTTGCAGTCAATTTATCGAGACGATTCCTTTGCCTCGCAGCGAAGGAATAGTCCCGCAATGCTTTCCAGTTTAAGCCGACTTATAGACAAGTCTGTGGCAGAATACGAAGTTCTCGGTAAGTTCGGGTCCACGATTTCCGGAACGGACTTTCAGACCATTCTTAACTGGTGAATTTCGAAACATTCAGATAGCCAGCAGCGATCCTCATTCACTCACAACACCGAAACGGCTGTGATACCAGACCGCCGCGCCAGCGAGTGGATCAGCAGCATGTTTCCGAATTCACTCGCTGGTGCGTGGCGCCTGTCGATTACACACGTTGAACAAATGAATCGCCGTGACTGAGTCAGTACCCAGCGATATTCGCGGGGCTTCGAATGCTCAATAATTTTTTCTACACGTCGTCCATATCTTCGAATTCGTCGCCGCCCTGAATATCCTGCAGTCGCTTCAGTACATCTCGGTATTCGTAGTCGACGGATAGGATTTCAGTGTAGTGGTGTTCTGCCTGTTCGTTCTTTTTCGCCTTTTCGTACAGGCGGCCCAGAAAGTAGTTCGCGTTCTTGAATGCTTCTGCATTGTCTTTCGGGCTCAGAGTTTCCAGAGCCTTGTCAAACTGCCGCCGACCAAGGTCCATCTGGCCAGCTCGCACAAAGCATTCTCCTAACGCAACCAGAGCAGTCTCTTTTAGTCGCGAATCGCCGGATGCCTGCTGAAACAAAGGGATCGCCAGCTTGTATTGTTTTGTTTTGCGATAACGTTCGGCCAGCTCAAAACGCATTTTCATGTCATTGATATTGTTGTTGATTCGAGCTGCAAAAACTTCGATTTCTCGTTTTGTGAGCTCGGCTGTAAGTGCTTTCGCTTTTTCGACAACACGTTCTTTGTCCGAATTCTTTCGCGCTCGATCGGACGCCTCAGCAAGTTTTTCGCGCATGATTTCAAGTTCGACATCTTCTCGTTGTTCGCGAATGTCGGTGTTGTTTTTTGAAAGTTCGACCGCCTTGTCCAGCATTTCCATCGCCTGGGTCAGCTTTCGTTCGCCTCGCAAAAGATCGGCCAGCTTAAGGTGCAACGAAATGTTCTCAGGGTCCTTGCGGATGGCGGCTCGCATATCCATTTCGGCGGATTCGCCAGGAGCGACCGAGTCCTTCGGTTGGCCTTTGCGGGCGCGGCGATCAGCCTCGTACGCATTGGTTGGTTCTTTATCGACTTTCACTTCCTGAGTCGATTTTGCGGTGTCGTAGTTTGCCGAATGAATCGTGCCGTCTGCGTCACATTTGCTCATCATCGACCTGGCATCGCCGTCAGTAGAGTCGATGTCGTAGATGCGTTTGAAGCACGTTCTGGCGTCTTTGAATTCGTTGCGGCCGTAGAGGACATAACCCAGTCCTCGCAGGTAGTCGGCGTTCTTGCCATCGAGCTTGACGGCTTCAAAATAGCCGAACTTGGCAATATCACTGCGGTCAAGTTCTGCCGATGACTGCCCAAGATCCGCGAACAGTTGAGCGTCCCATGGATTCACAGAAAGTCCGTCTTCGACCAACGCGTCGATGGACTTCCAGTCTTTCTGCATGCGGGCTTTCTTGATTCTTCCGCGGATCCCCATCAACTTCATGCCAGCCATTTTGGCGCCTGTACCGTTGTCGCCATATTTCTTGCGGCAGCATCCGATCTTTGTCTGGCGATACAGGGGAACATCAGGTTTCATTTTGATTGAGCTACTGAAACACTCGACTGCAAAATCCCAGTTATGCCGCCCCATGGCGTCAGTTCCTTTTTTGAACCATTCCTGGGCGGCGCCAGCGAGAGGGTCAGGATCACTCATGTTCGAAAGCCTGTTATCAATATTATTTGTGCGGAACACGCAACACGTATGTCCGCAGAATGTTTTGTTTCGTGATAGGTGTTAAACGAAGAAACGAAAATTGAATCGTCCGGAATCTAGCGGCGTTCTCGGACGAACGGCATTTCAACGCAGAATTCGCGGCAGCAACCACGAACTCGAAGAACCTAGCATAGCTCTGCACGCGACAATAGCCCAGCGATTCTGCATACGGATTGTCCACCGACAAAATTCTTTCGCCGCATTGCAGGACGTCAACCGTTTATCAGGCCTGAATGTCGGTCAGGATCGCCAACCAGCGGTCTGCCTTTCAGGTTGGTTGTGACTGTACAAGCCGGTTGGCCGGTGTCAGTCGGTTTTCGTGGCTGCGAAATTCCAAGACAGCCACACACACGACAAATGTTGGGTGACGGCTGGAAGCTGGAGTTGCTATTGCTTTTCCGGTGTACCGGCTTCAGCCGGTGCATCTGCTGGTAATTCAGCAGCCACAGGGCTGGTAGTTGCGTCCAAACTTTTGACGGGTTCTGCCGTGATTGGAACTTCCGCTGCTACAGGAGTTGTTTCGCTTTCAGCAGGAGCTTTTGTGTCCGTTGCTGGTTGTGCTTCAGCATCTTTCTTCTCGTCAGCTGGTGTTTCAGAAACCGATACCGGTTTCTTTGCGGGATCAATCAATTCACGTTGCCGAAGGTTTTCTCCAAGCCTCAAACGCCATGTTCCTTCCGCGTCCGCCAGAAGGATATGCCGCTTTGAAATTTCCGTCACTCTGACATCAATGTCAGAAGCGGTCAGCCGTTCGCCTACTTTAATTTCCGGACGTTTGTTTTCGGCCTGATTCCAGAACCATGCAACAGGAACACCATTCAGGCCAACTGCACCTGTGAATCGCGTAAGGATGGCGGTGTCGTCCTGAACCTTCAGTGTAATCGCACCCGTCTTTGATTTTTCCGGGCTACCTTCGTCGGTGACTTTTACTGTGATGGTGTACTCTCCCGGAGTAAACGTGTTTGCCGGGCTCCACTTCAGCGTTCCAGTGTTGTCGACGGACAAACCTTCTGGCGCATCGCCTTCCAGTGAGAACTTCAGTTTTTCCACAGGGCCATCGTCGGTTGCTGTGACCGTGGCTGAAAAGTCGCGTCCCAGAATAACAACGGCATTTGCCGGAACTTCGATTTTGGGTTCGTCGTTAGGAAGCAGAATTGTGATTCCCAGTTGCTTTTCGACTCGCAGGCTGTCGTTGTTTTTCTGAGTAAGAATGACGGTCGCTTCGTATTTGTTTGGTTCAAGGTCGCTGGCGGGCGTCCATTCGAATTCGCCTGTTTCCGGATTGATCTTCATCCCTTCAGTCGCGTTTTCGAGTGCGAACACCGGCACACCAACGCTGGTGTTTAAGTCTTCTGCCTTTGCTGTAATTTTAACAGCTTCACCCGGAGCAATCGTCTTGTCGCTGATTGCCAGACGCGGCTTGTAGACTCGTTCCGGTGCAGGCTTTGTAAATGGTGACGACTTGACAAAGCTTTCGTAGTCGCTGAATTGTGAATCCGTGCGGGATTCAGTCACTGGGAATAGATAGACGTTTTGATCGGCCGGGTGAGCAACAGCGACGGTGTTCTGCTGGCTGCGTTTGATGGTCCATTTTCCGTCATCGGCGGCAGAAACCTCGACCATTTCCCGTCCGAGCTGTGCTAGAAACGGAGTCGTCTTTGGAAAGTCTGCGCTTTCGGCCACGATGACTTCGGTGGCGGTTTCGGAAATTGGGGCTGACGTCAGTGTTCGAGCAAACACATCGCCTTTCATCGGACTGCCATCAACGCTCATGCCTTCGGCTGTGAGCGTGATTTCCATTCGCGGATTATCCTGCGAACCCGTGCTTTCGATATCCAGAGTTGATACGCGATGCATCAGATCGGCTTTTTCAAACAGAAACAGAAAGCGACTTAGCCCTTCCAGGTCTGTTTCGGCTTCGACGTCTACATTCACTGTCAGGTATTGTCCGGGACGGTTGTCTGTTCGGCCGGGCGTGACTTTGAGCTGCGCGAATTTGCATTGTTCAGCAAGGTTTGTCACCCAGGTCTGATACAGACGCTGGGCGTCGGAAATCTTTGGTGGCAGACTGACGTTACGGCTGGTGGCGATACGCTTTCTGGCGCGCACTAATTCGCTCTGCTTTTCATATTCGCGGTCGAAGTCTGAGTTTGCGGTATCCAGCGCATCTTTCGCTTCAGCGATTGGCTTTGTTAAAACCTTGTCGGGGCGAATAAACATGAAGCCCAAAACACCGGCAAGGGTGGCGGCGAGAATTTTAGTTCGTTTCGATTCGTCCATTGTTTTACACCAGACCCGGGTTTGCTCTAACGATCAGATCACATTTGATCTACGCCTTAGTTTCTGGCTTTTCCTTTTTGGGTGTCGGAATACTTACTTCAAGCCTGAGTTCCATATTGTAGTTTGGATCTCGAAGGCTTTGTGTGATTTCTGTGGGAGCAACTTCGTAACCGGCTTCTGTCAGAACTCGCATGAGATCTTCGATGTCGCGACGTGATTTCGCGTAGCCTTCTGCGTCGACGGCCGCCACATAATTGCCACTCTTCAGGTGGAAGTTAAACTTTTTGATAAAAACGCGTTCTGTGCCACCCATCAGTCCTTGAATCTTTTGCATTTCGTCCAGCCAGCTGATGTCACGCTCGCTCCACTTTTCAAGATTGGACGACAGCGTGAGTTCATTTTTCGCCATTTTAAAGGCTTCTCGCATATCTTCAGCTTCACCAGCAACGGCTGTCGCTTTTTTTTCTAGTGCGGTGACTTTGGCTTCTCGCCATTTCCAGCCGCCCACCAGTGCAAGCAGTGTCACGCCTGCGATCAGAAGTTTTTGAATGCGACCATAGTCGCTTTTTTCAGGAGTACGGCGAGGATTGACAAGGTCAACGGTTGCAACGGATGTTGTCTGAACGTTGGCCATTACGCCCGCGATTGCCAGCAGGTCTGAGGTAGGCATGCCGGCTTGTGAGCCAGTTAGAATGGTTCCATGTGGATTAATGCGAGCCACTGTGGCGTCGTTAAGACGTTTTGTGATTGTGTCCGGAACGGCCGCTGTGACTTCCGGGCTGCCAATCAGCGTCAGTCGTCTGACGATGTAGCTGCCCATGTCTCCTTCGGCCGCCATTCGTGCTCGCGAAATTTCCGAACGTACCGCCTGTTCAATTCCTTCGAATGATGTCCACGACGCTCCGCTGTGTGAAAACGCGACGCTGTGGCCGGACATGAAGATCATTTCGATCGAGTCTGATCTTAGAGCGACGATTGCCTCGACCGATTTGCTGTCTGAGGTCTTCGGCAACAACCCCGAATGCACGGCGGAAGCAGCGATTCCGAACGAGCTGACTCGCACACCCTTGAGTTCGATACCGCAAACATCCAGAGACTCTTTTACCTGATTGATGTATTGCCGCGGCACAGTCACCAGCAGAACGTCTCGAGTTTCCGCACCCGCCGGAATCGGCAGCGGAGCGAAGTCCATGTAGACAGATTCCACGGGAACCGTCAGGCGAGTTGTCGCCTGCATTTTTACCATGTCCGGAATCTCGTCGTCGCTGATGTTTGGCAGCGTGATTCGATTGAAGGTCACCAGGTCACGACGCAACACCACAACGGCTTCTGTCGCGGCGATGCCTGCTGACTTCAGTCCTGCGGCAAGTTTTTCGCCGATTTCGGATGGCAGCAGGTCCAGGCCTTCGCGATCCACGCTGACCGCAGTTTGAATTTGAACTGCATCGCCGCTAGTTGAACCGGTAGCCGCCAGCAGTCGGTCGCGTCCCCATTCGATGACAAGTGTTTCAGGCATGATTCTCGAGTTTCAGTAAGTTCGATCGTATCCGAACAAAATTTGTTGTCGGCCGTATGTCGCCACCAGAGGCGCTTATTTGAATGCCAGGTTTTTCTTCACAGATCGGAAAAAGTCAGCTACCGAAAGTCGTCCATTAGAATGTGAGCAAAGTTCAGACAGCTTCGCTTGTAAACACCGCTTCTGCCATCGTCGTGCTGGCGATACCTAAACGAAAGAACGGGTTGCAGGTTATGTCGAATCGGTTGTTAGATTTCGAACGATTTTTCAGGCTAATAGCGGAGGAATTATAGCAGCGGTCTACTGTCCGTCTGTAGTGGCACTTTTCAGCATGCTGGGGTGGTAGCCGCGTCCCAGTGATGTCAGGTCACGAACGAAACTAATTTTGGGCGGATACTCCGTCGCGTCAACCATAGCTTCCATGCGAGTCGTCGGGCCTCCTTCATCGAAGTGGCCGATGACCTGAAATCGAAAAACGTCGCCTCCGGTGGTGATGTACGGACCGAGATCTCGTAATGTGGCCAGGTCGACCATGCCTTCCGACAGAATCCACGCCGCCGTGTTTCGGCGTGCCATAATTGTCGACGATGCACTTTCCATGGAAACCGGCGGGCGAGCTCCGATGATGTCGTCTGGCAGACCTTCCGGAATTCCAGGAATCGCCATCAACACTTCTCGACGAGCCTGGTTGATATTGACGCGGCCTTCGATAAATGCGTCGTCGTTGATGGTCAGAGTCTGTTCCAGGTCGGGAAAGATGTTCAGAATGGTGTTGGAGTCTTCTGACCACGGACTGATAAAGCTTTTCTCGACACCCGACAACGTTTTGACCGGGTTTGTTTCTCCGGCAATTAGTTCGTACAGGGAGGTGAACTGAAACGCGGGCACAATCGTCAGGTCAATATCGTTTCGGGAAATCTTGTCCGTGATACCTGATTCGGTGCTGGGGATGCCCTGCTGAGCGTATTCTGTTCCGCCAATGCGATAAGCCACGATAAAGCTGGCAGCGTCTTCGCCATGAAGTTCTTCGATGGCATCATAGAGTTCGGTCATTTCGCCCATGTTGAGATTGATCTTTTCTTCCCCTTCCGGCGTTGTGTTTCGTTCGCGACTTGTGGCCGTTAAATAATCTTTCCAGCCGAGATCCAGAATGCCATCGGCGTTATCTATCGGCAGCGTCTTGTCGCCATCATTTTCGTTGGGATCCAGCAGGCCATTGTTGTTGGCATCTTCGCCGTAAAACAGGTCCGGTGTTACGCCCTGAATCTTTAGCAGTTCTTCGATGGATTCCATGTCGCCATTTTTGCATTCGTAGGGAATGCTGAGGGCTTCATAGTCGGAACTTTCAGCTCCGCCAGGCCGACGTTCGTCATCGGAATCCAGCCAGTCAAGAATTGCATCAATAATGGCGTCTGTCATGTTGGGGATGTTGGATGTGGCCAGATACACAAGACCAAGCTGTTCTTCTTCGGGCAGTGCCTGTTCAAGTTCATCCAGTTCCAGCATCTTGTTGATGTTGAACTTCGCACTTTCGTTGGCCAGTCCGAATCTGACATTGCCTGTGGTTGTGTTGGTTTCATCAACAGCAAGAATTGTGCAACGTACGCGACCGCGGTCGACGGTGGAGTCGCTGATCAGGCGGCCTCGGAACATGTCAGGGTCGTTGTACAGATTGATCGAACTGTCGGCGTCCCGTTCCAGAATTCGCGTCGCAGCATATTCGATGGCAGATTCGGCGGCCGTTCTGGCAAGCAGGTCACGCCCACCCATAGCTACGGCTTCGTGTTCTACAAGCATCGTGCCAGAATAGTTGTACGCTGCAAAAGTCAGCAGTACGATCGTGATGGTGACCACGGCCAGCACAAATCCTTGGCGGTCTGTGGGTGGCACGCTGGGCTGCGATCGTTCGCGATTAAGTCTTGTGGGATTCATAACGATGTTTCTCCCACATACGGCGGTGCCACCAGAATTGGTACGACCAGACGGTGTTGAGTTTCCGGTAGCCAGCCAGGAGTATCCTCCGGATTTCGATCGTCGTTCGGGTCCTGCAGTGTTCTAAGCGTCAGGTTAATGACGATGGCGATGGGCATCGCATTTTGCACGGTGCTGTCCCATTCGATCTGCATCTCTACGCCGTCCCAGTATTCGAACGTTAGTCCGGATACCTCTTTGGCCAGAAGTACAGACGCGGACTTCTGCATGTCGACGTTGCCGGTGTTGATTGCCAGGCTAAGGCCAGCCAGGTCTCCCTGCATGCGGCCGAGGCCGACGGTTGTTTCTGACGAGTTGTTTTCCATGTTGTCGGTGGCGAGATTACCGGAAAGTCCGCCCGCGCCTTTTTCTGCAAGCAGGTAGCGCACAATCATGGCATCTCCAGAGCGATCACTGGGACTGGTCACATCCTGGCTGCTGACGTAAGTGTTGTTGCGGTCCGGACGACTGATGTACAGCACCAGATCGCCAGGTGTTCCGAACAGCCCGTTGCTGTAGGAACTCATAGCGGTATCTGTATCGACAGTTTCGGTGCTTTCAGTGTCTTCTTCGGATTCCGACGTGTCTTGTTCTACAAAGCTGACCGACTGAATGTCGCGTGCCATTTCGCGAAGGATAGCTCGAGCAATCTGACCGCGTTCGATTTCTTCGTAGCTGTCCGTCGCGGCTGTCCAGTAAATATTCATTGCTGAATACATGGCCGCCATCAGCAGTGATGTGAGTGCAACGGCAATCAGGACTTCAATGATTGTGAAGCCGCGCTGTGACGTTTTGAGAATGGCAGATCTCATTCCGCCGTCTCCGCTTCTTCAGCCGCCATGGCCGCATCCAGAAACAACTGCGGATCACGCATTAGACGAGACAGCAGGAAGTAGGAATTTACCTGCTTTTCATTGACGACGTGTTGAACAAGCACCGTCAGTTTTAACAGACTTGTGCCGCCTCCGTCTTCGATTTCCGTGGTGTACTGCCATTCGTCTGAATCGGGAAACGGCGTGTCTGATTCGGCCTTCAGCGGCATGATTCCGGCGACATACTCACCCATCAGACTTTCGCAGCGGAGAGCGGATTCGGCATCCAGTCTAGCACTCAGACGCGAATCGTGGCCGACTCGCATGATCTGCAGAATGGCGGTAAGAGCTCCGAGGAAAATGGCAGTGGACAGTAGCACTTCCAGCAGGGTGATGCCCGATCGCAAACCGGTTGCTACGTCATACTGGTGTTTGCGAACTCCGGTTTTCGGATTCCCGTAACGCAACAGACTCATCAGTTGTCCTCCTGATAAACCTGAGCCGTCCGAGCCGTGCCGGTTAAGCCACGCAGCGTAACTTTCGATGTTAGACCCGCCTTGTCGGAGACACGAAAGACGAAATCCTGTGACGTACCATCAAAGCGAAACAGGACCGGAGCCGACCATGACTTTTGTGTAAGCTGGGCTCCCGTAAGGTTACCAAAGCGTTCCGGGTCCAGAGTTTCGCTGGTTACCTCAACACCTTCTTCGGCTCGAATCCGCATGTCTTCCGCGAGTTCAATCAGAAGGCGCACGTACATTTCCGTCGTCGTGCTTTGGCCATCATCGTTAACGTTTTTTTCGCTTTCCGACGGCAGAACGACGGCAGTTGCCCCGTTAAGTTCGAAACGGAATTCGTAGTCGATGCCAGTGTCGATAGCGTACCGCCGTGTTTCACCGAGGGCCGCTCTAAGCTTATCCGACGCATCGAAGACGGTGTTTTCACGCATCAGCGACATCAGTTGCGGAGAAGCCATCGCTGAGATCATTGCAATAATGGCCACGACCACCATCAATTCCAACAACGTAAAGCCAGTGGCCCTGCGTGGTGTTTGAAATTGTGGTTGCAGTCGTTTCATGGTCTTCATACAGCATGACGGAACCCCACTGACCGGTGGGCCAGTGCGGTTCCGCGGTGATTATTTGGGCAAACAAAGCCTGTTTTGGAGAACGGAACTACTCCGCGTCACGGCTGAGATTGCTGACATCGTCAGAACTTTTGCTGCCGCCGCCATCCTGTCCATCGGGGCCGAATGACCAGATGCGGGGCTTCAGATCCGTGTTTGAATCGTAGGCATACTGAAATTCTTTATTCCACGCGTCACGCGGAATTTCTTCGAGTGGTGGTGGCTGTTGCTTGCCGTTGGAATCTTCAAATGGCTGAGCCAGAGCACGAACGACTTCAGAACCGCTACCAGTATCAAACACGCCATTCATCTTGACAGCTTTGCGTTTGCAAGCGTCTTCAATTGTGCGAATCGTTGCTCGAGTGGTTTGAATGTTGGCATCCTGAGCACTGCCGATCAGGTTCGGGGCAACCATGGCGGCCAGAGCCACGATGATTCCCAGTACGATCAAAAGTTCCAACAGTGTAAAACCAGATCGGCCCGAACGACGTGAGGGGCGTTGAACCTTGTTGATCATCTTCATTCTTCAGTTTCCTTTTACAGCTTTGCTCATTTCGAGCAGTCATTTATTTGAGTGGCTGACGCTTCCAGCCGCCGATTTTCGTTCATCTAAGCTACCACCACCACCACGGAGGCTATGGCGAATTTCGTTGCCTCATGGCCGCAATGAAAGCGTTTCAGCCTTCAATCCGTATTTGCCCAGGAGCCCTAAATCGTCTGCGTGTTTTTGAACACCCGCCTATAAAGTATCAAACCCTGTTACCTCACTCGTCTGTTCGAGCAAAACCGTAATTTATTACAAATCGTCCGTAATTCTTCGCCGGAACTCGAAGGACAGACAGTTTTCGGCATTGAATGCCATTGTTTCCAGTGGCGGACGTCCCAGAGGCAATTCGCAGGTTCTGCTGCTGGCGGAGTCGTACTATTTCATGCTGGACATGTTTAGAATCGGTAGCAACAGGGCGGCGATCACGAAAGTCACGATGGTGGCCATAAACAGCAGCATTATGGGTTCCAGCATGCGCACGGCCACATCGATTTTTCGACTGGTATATTTTTCCAGACTGTCGGCAATTCCAATCAGCACGTTTTCGAGGTTATTGGCCTCTTCGCCGATTGAAATCATTTCCACGATTTCGCGGGAAAACTGCCCGCTGGCACGCAGGGGAACAGCCAGTGATTTACCGCCCGAAACGTTGTCGGCCGCGTTACCTATTGCTTTACTTAAAACCGCATTACCGCTGGCATCTTTGGCAATTCGAAGGGACTGCAGAATGGGAACTCCATTGCGGAGCAGCGTTCCCAGCATGCGACAAAATCTGGCGACGGCAAGATTCTGAACGATGGTTCCCAATCCCGGTGCCTTCAGTTTCCACAGGTCCAGCTTTTCCTGCGCTTCTTTGTTATCAGTGAAGTAATAGATTACTCCCATAATTGCGGCGGCGATGCCCGGGAAAATAATGTACCACCACTCCTGTAAGCTTTCACTAAACGACATCAGCGCTGTTGTCGCCCACGGCAGCTTTCCCTGATCTCGCATGCGGCCGAAGATTGCAGCGAACTCGGGCACAAACCACACCAATAATACGGTGATGATGATTGTGCCAACACCCATCAGAAACAATGGGTACACCATTGCTCCGGTCACTTTGCCTTTGAGTTCTTCCTGATGGTCATTGAACGCGGCGACTCGAGCCAGCACGTCTTCCAGAAATCCGCCTTCTTCGCCGGCTTTGACCATACTGATGGTCAGGCTGTTAAAGGCCTTCGGGTGGCGACGCATCGCGTCGTTTAATCGAGTACCTTCTGCGACCTGCTCGTGAATGTCCTGAGTTACAAACTTCAGCGCTGGGTGGGAAGTCTGATCCTGCAACAGAGTGAGCGACTTCAGCAGCGGAACGCCGGAACGCAACAGGTCGGACAGTTGGTTGTAGAAGGTTGTCAGAATTCGTCCGGGAACTCGTTTCGAACCCGTCACAGCCTGTTTTCTTGTCGCTTCTGACAAACCGATCTTCATCGGAAACAGACCCTGCGATTGCAGAGCAGACAGCGCATCTTTTTCACTGCCGGCACTCAGGATTCCTGTGACCTGCTTTCCGGAGAGTTCACGCGCTGTGTATGAAAATTCTGGCATTGGCTAGTTGTTCAGTTCGAACCGACATTTGACTGTTGATGAATCTCGGCTTGAGGCATTCATTTTGAATCGGCGGCCGTTGGCGTGTGTCCGACGATATCGCCGCGGGTAATTCGAATCACTTCTGCTACGCTGGTGACGCCAATTTCGACCTGCTCCCACCCACTTTGACGCAGTGTACGCATTCCGTTTTTCACCGCGTGTGCTCGTATCTTTGTGGCACTGGCGTTTTCAGCGCACATCTCCTGCAGTTTTTCGTCAGTAACCAGCAATTCAAACACACCAATTCGCCCCGAGTAACCCGTGTCTGTGCATTCGCGACAACCGACGGGTTCGTAGACAAATTCGACTTTGTCTTTCGGGAAGTCCGGCGGCAAATCTGTTGCGTCAGCCACCGGCACCTTCTTCTTGCAATGCGGGCAAAGACGTCGGACGAGTCTCTGCGCCAGAACGCCTTCCACAGTACTGGCCACCAGATAGGGCTCGACGCCCATGTCCACCAGTCGTGTAAAAGCACTGGGAGCATCGTTTGTATGCAGCGTGCTGAAGACCACGTGACCCGTTAGGGCGGCCTGAATAGCGGCAGTGGCTGTTTCGCCGTCTCGAATTTCCCCGATCAGAACCACGTCCGGGTCATGACGCAGGATGCTGCGAAGTCCGGCCGCGAAGGTCAGTCCAATGCGGCTGTGCACCTGAATCTGGCTGATGCCGTCCATTTGATATTCGACCGGATCTTCCACGGTGATGATCTTCGTGGCGGGGTCCTTGATTTCATTCAACGCACTGTACAGCGTTGTTGATTTACCGCTACCTGTCGGCCCGGTTACCAGGATAATTCCGTGTGGCAGGCCGATCAGTTCTTTGAACCCGTTAACGATTGACGGCGGCATTCCGACGTTCTTCAGGTCGAACTTCATCTTCGCTTTGTCGAGAAGACGCATCACGACGCCTTCGCCGTGAGTCATGGGAATGATCGAAACACGTACGTCGACTTCGCGACCGGATACTCGCAGTTTGATGCGTCCGTCCTGAGGCAATCGTTTTTCTGCGATATTCAGGTGTGACATGATTTTGAGCCGAGTCACAATGGCCGAATAGAAGTGATTGATCTCTGCGGGAACGGGTTGAATTCGCAGCATGCCGTCAATTCGATAGCGTACTCGAAGGCTGTGTTCCTGGGGTTCAATATGAATGTCGCTGGTGCCGAGTTTTACGGCTTCGATCAGCAGTTCATTCACCAGCTTGATTACCGACGGGGCTTGAGCACCTTCGGCCAGTTCGCCAAAGTCTTCTTCAATTTCTTCAAGAAGTTCGATGCCTTCTTCGCTGCGTTGCCGAACAAGTTCGTTGATTGTGTCGCCGCCGACGCCCAGCAACTCACGAATCCGCAAACTGAGTTCGTTGCTGCGAGCAAGGACCGGTTCCAGTCGTAAGCCACTGACCGTACCCAGTTCGTCGAGACCCTCCAGATTTAACGGATTGTCTGTGGCAACAACAACAACATGGCCGTTCCGTCGATACAAAGGCAGCAGTGAATGCCGATAGATGGCCGAGGTTGGAAACCTGGCAAGAAGTTCTCGATCGACCTCAACGTCCTTCAGGTCGATGTAGTCCATCCCAAATTCGGTGGACAGTATTCTCAGAACAGCATCTTCCGTGGTCAGTCCCATTTTGATCAGCGTGTGATCAATACGTTCGCTGTTTTTTTCGTTGCGGGCCAATTTCAGCTGATCTGATGTGATCAGGCCTTCATCGACGAGAAGTTGTCCGAGTTCCATGATTGAGGCTCACAATGTTCGATGGGCGGTTCAGATGCGACGAGGCCGTGATTACCGACCGCCGCGTCCACCGCCGCCGGTGCCACGACCTCCGCCGCCGGTGCCGGTGCCACGACCTCCGCCGCCGGCTCCGCCAAATGGGTTTGCTCCACCGCCAGCACCTCGCATTTGCATCAGGCGATTAAAGGCATCCTGTTGTGGGTTAGATGGCGTTGCGCTAGGCGTTGTGCTGCCTGCCGCCGGAGTCGATGTTCCACCACTTGTGTTACTGCTACCACTGTTGGTGCGTGATGAGGTTACAGAAACACGTGGAATCAAGGCTGAAATCGATTGTTGGATCATTGATGCGTCAGCATGCTTCAGCTGAATTACTCGAATTCCAGGATTGGCCGTTCTTGTCGATTCGTCCAGCTGAGTGACAACCATCTGTACTTCATCAAACAACGCCTGATTGCAATTTACCGTTAACGTGCTGGTTTGCACGTCTACGGCGATCATCATGCGCACCTGCTGGGCTGATTCGTCGCCGCCTCGGCCTCCGCCACCACCGCCGAGCATCGCAGCCAGCGGATTCTGTTGTTGTTGACGTCCGCCGCCCTGAGCTTCGGTATAGACTTTGAACACTTCCTTCAAATGCGATTCGACGTCACGCACGTCGGCGTATTCGACTTTAACGAAGTGAGGCTGCATATCCTTCAATGACTCCGGAATGTCATTGGAGTCCAATACGTCCAGAAACGTCAGCGCGTCCTTGATCATCATTTGGGGGCCCGTCAGAAACAGCGAATTTGTGCGGATGTCCGGAATGATTCGCAGCGACTGAGGACTGGCTCCAAGGCCACTTAGCCCCGTCATGTCCATTAGGCTACTGCCCATTGAAGACATACTGTTGGTCAGTCCGCCCAGCATACTGCCGCTAGACGAAACCGACGTTGAAGCCACCGAGCTGCTTGGGAAGAACTGAGACAGCATGTCGGCAGCTTCCGTGGCATCGGCTGACTTCAGATAGACCACCGTGTATTCCGGTTTGAACGGCATCGACTGCTGCAACTGGTCCATCAGGTCTTCAAGTCGGTCCAGTTCTGCTTCGTCCGGAGATGAAAAGATCAGCTGGTCACCGTACACAATGACGTCCACACCTGCACGACCCGGCTTGCCGATTTTCTGATTTTTCTGGGGCTCAAGTGCATCTGCGGTCACGCCCTGCTCATCATTCGGGTGAGCTGCCGCAATGGAAACGAACTGGTTCGCAGGACGGCTGTGGGCTGCCAGGCCAGTTGGCGTTTCCGGACCATGAGTTTGTGAAGATTGTTTCCACTGACTCCATTGATCGCCAGACGTTTTCTGATGCAAGCCTTCGTTCATTGAAAGATCTTCGCGAGCTTCCGATGACGTGTTTTTTTCAGGTTGTTCAACGTCTGCTTCCACTTCCCCAGTCGTTCGACGACTACGGATCGGTCCTGGATCATTCGGAATGACAATGTTGATTTTCTGAGCCTCGTTGGCGTCCCATGCCTGCTTCAGAATCTTCACGAAATCGTCTGGGTTCCGACCCTGCAAAGAAAACTGCCTCACTGTGCCTCCATCGCCACGAGCTCGGACGCCAGTGCCATCTTCGCCAAGATCTGCCAGCACTTGCTTGATTTGAGTAATCTGATCGATGCTTCCTCGGACAATAAGTCGTCGCCCATACAGATCGGTTTCAATTGTCGGAGCATCGTCACCATCTGCATAAAACAGACTTCGCAATGTAGCGGCCGCCGAAAGAGGATCCATTTGAGCCAGCTGAATCACTGAAACCGAACCGCTCGTTCCGCTTCCGTCGAGCTGGCGAACCATTGCCGCAACTTCTTCGTGCTGACGTTCAGTTGCCATGATGTGAATACGTCCCGTTTTGCGATCGTCATTGACAACGGTCACGCCCGGCATGTTCATGGCCGTCAGTGTCTTGGAGACTTCGCCCGCGTCTGCCGTTTTGACCTGGTAAACTTCCAGGTAGGTGCCTTTGCGTCCGCGAGTCAGCAACTCGCCACCAGGACCTTCGGTCACATCCAGTGACTCCAGAATCTCTTCAACCAATTTATGCTGTTTTGCTGTGCCGGTTACCAACAGGCTGTTGAGTCGCAGATCTGAAGCAATCTGCACGGTTGGTTCAGTTTTGGCGGGTGCTGGCGTTGGTGCTGCTGTTCGCTGGGGCGGAGCCTGAATTCTGGACTGCATGCGAGACAGCTGCTCGGTGCTGGAGCTCACGTTGGTGGCCCCTTGTCGCATTCCGAACTGCGTCATGACCTGCATCTCTGCTTCTTCCGCATCCATGTTCTTCAGGAAGTACGCCTTGAACATCAATGCATCCGGCTTTGCTTTACTCATTGCTGCCGTCAGTAGAGCATGGATGCGACGTAGACTGCCACCGGTATCCGTGATGATCAGAATCTGTGATTCCGTCAACGCGATCAGACTTCCGTGCGGCCCAACAATGGCTTCTACTTCCTGAGCGGCTCGAGCGGTGTCCATACCTTCGATCGGCATCGTGACGCTCACCAGCTCATGCTCACCAATCTCGAAACCGTTATCAACGTTCAGTAATTGCTGAATCGTTGCGCTCGGTACCAGATACGATGGGATTCCATTGTCGACGTTTAGGACAATCAGAAATCCATCGTTTTCGATTATGACGTAACCTTTGCGGAGAAGGTAACCATTCAGAATATCCAACGTTTGTTTGGGGCTGTATTTATTGTCGTCGTAGTGACTAAATGTGCCTGGCGGAATTTGGTTCAGGTCCAGCGTCAAGCCAGCTCCGTCCGCATACATCTGAAGCACCTGTTCCCAAGGGGCTCCTCGGAAATTGAAACTGAATTCTTCGACTCGTTTTCGTTCGCCAGCCACGGTGCCACCACCGAATGTGCTGACAACCGGTCCGATTGGTGCGGCCTGTTCCGTACCTGGCTGTCCCGGACTGGGCATCGGCGGCCCGCCAGCAGCGACAACTGCTGCAGCTGACTGATCGCCGTAGGCGGTTTCCTTTTCAAAGCGAACTTTTTGTTCTGGCGTCAACAGTACCATGAACTATTCCTGCCACACGTTGTTGAACTTCTCTCGCTCCTCTTCGGTCGCGTTGAAGCCCATGTCGCGAGATGCCGTGCGACGTTGTTCCGAAAGCTCATTGATTTTCGTAACCTGCTCAGCGGTTAACGCGTATTCAACCGCAAGATTGGCATCCGTAAGAGCTCGCGTGCCCGCGCTTCGCAGAAAGACTCCACGTAGTTTTTTTTTCTGTTCATCATTAAGAACGTTCACTGCTGCTTTCTGAAACTCAAGGCCGGCCTTGCCAACCGCCGCGTTCATTTCTTCGCGAGCAGCCGCTTCAGCTTCTTTGTCTTGAGCTTCTCGAGCGTCGCCGATTCGCTTTAGGAACGGTTCAAAGAAATCACGGCCCGGAGAAGAGTTTTTTTGAACTTCTTCAAGCTTTGTCATTTGAGTTTCGGACAGGCCAAGTTCCGAGCGAACTTCCTGTCGTCGCAACAAATCAGATTCCGATCCGCCACCTCTCTGGGCCACGACCGAGGACGTGGCCATGCAGAGCATGATGCTCAAAGTGAGCATGGAAATCGAAGTACGTTTAACGTCAGTCATCGAAGCGAACCTTCGAGGTTGGGCAGGCTGAGTGAATGGAGGATGAAATGTAGCTCAAACTCAAGGGAAATGAGCAAATCTCCCGGAATCCGAACCCCGGCTGGTGAGTGAAAGAGTCTCTATATTTCCTACATTCGTCGATCTATCACCGTATTCTTCGGCATGGTTGGCATGATGCAAGTGAATAAGTCAGTCTGATTCGGAGTTGTCGATTGTGACGGATGGCTGTCCTGTGTGAACGTTTCCGCTCAGGAATTCTTGCCGCAGTTTGAAATTCTCCAGCGTTTTAGTGTTTGAAATATTGCTCAATGCGCCAACGACGTCGATACTTCTAATCAAACTACGGTCTTTGCCTGACCGTGCAGTCGTACCAATATTTGCTCAAATCTCGGGCTGTCACTGGGAAAGTCTGCATATGAAATACATACAAAAACTCACGTTTGTTCTTGCCATACTGAGTCTCGCATCAGCCGGTGCACAGGCTCAACGTGGCGGTGACCGTGGCGGATTTGGCGGCCGAGGTGGCGGCGAAGTTGCTCCTGGTGGTTTTGGCGGACCGGGCGGAAGTCGCGGTGGTGCTCCGCCTGGTGGATTCGGTGGTGGCCCTCCCGAAAGCCCTGGCGGGCCAGGTGGACGTTTGGGTTCGATGATGGACCCCAATGGCGATGGGCGGATTGATCAGAACGAGATCAGCAAAATGCCGGAAGGGTTTCGTTCGATGATGGAAGCCCGCGGGATTAAAATTGAGCCGGGGACTTCGGTTGAAGATTTCCGCAACAATATGATGCAACAGTTCCAGCA
The DNA here is from genome assembly GCA_041689795.1 of Fuerstiella sp. Taxonomy (GTDB): domain Bacteria; phylum Planctomycetota; class Planctomycetia; order Planctomycetales; family Planctomycetaceae; genus Fuerstiella. The sequence goes on from JBDNFN010000172.1 coordinate 55,857, forward strand.
AATGCGAGAAGAAGGTGGTGGTTTTCGTCCTCCAGGCAGTCAACCGCAGGATGAATCTCAGGTTAATCGCAGCGAGTATTCTCCTGCATCGCCATTCCGCCCTCGCAGCAAGGAACGGATCACGGTCGATCTTCCTCCAAAATACAGCGAGCTTGATATCGACTATGACGGCCAGATTGGGCTTTACGAATGGATTACAGCTCGACGTGAATCCATTGATCAGTTCGATGATATCGACGAAAATGTGGACGGCATTCTGACACCTCTCGAACTGAAGCTGTTCGAAGAAACATCTGCTGGCGGAACTCCAGAAGTGGTATCGGTTAAGCGAGATCGCTTGACGATTATCGGTGGTCAAGGAGCAGCTTCCGGCCGCGATAATGGCAAGTCGCCCGGTTCTTCCAAGGGCGGCAAGATGTCAAAAGAAGAACGCGAGCAGCAGGAAAGCGTCGGGAAACGCTACTTCGGGATGATGGATCGAGATAAAGACGGAAAAGTCAGCGAAGAAGAATGGTCGGTCAGTCGCCGTCTGAAACCAATGTTTGAGAGTGCTGGCATCAAGGTTGAGTCCATGTCAGAAGACCAATTCGCGAAAAATTACGTGAAAGCTCTGGAAAAGTCCCGTGAGTAAAACGTCTGAATTCAATTGATCGGAATCGGATGGCCCTGTTTTTTGATGACCGTGTCTTTTCTTGTCTCATCTGCCGATGATTCTTGTTTTGGTCTCGCCAGCATCGCCCGAGCCGCGACAATGCCGGCATGTTGAGACGCTGGTTTCAACGTCCGAATCATTTGGCGAAAAGTATTGATGAAGTTTCTGATTACCAACGACGACGGGTTTGACGGACCCGGTCTGGCCGCTCTGTACCACGCATTAACACCACTCGGCGAAGTACGAGTTGTCGCTCCTGCAGTGTGCCACAGTGCCAAGGGCCATGCGGTGAATACTCACGCACCAATTCGTGTTGAGCGTCGGGAAGTCGCTCCGTTTGGGTTGATTGATATTGTCTATTCATCACCTGCTGACTGCGTCCGCATTGGTCTGTGTGCGCCGCATGCCGAAGTCCCGGATTTTGTAGTGGCCGGTATCAACACCGGGGCCAACCTTGGTGTTGATCTGTTCTATTCCGGGACGGCCGCCGCAGCTCGTGAGTCTGCGATTTTGGGTGTGCCGTCGCTGGCGATTTCTCGCTACACGCACCCCGAATTTCCAATTGAGTGGGAAACACTGTCGCAACATGCGACACGAGTTATTCAGCAATTGGTATCTGACGAGTTCCGGCTTCCAGGCGGACAATTCTGGAATGTCAATTTTCCAGCTGTTACCAACGATGACCATCCCGCTGAGGTACGATTTGTCCCTCAGGGAATGCTGTCCCACGATATTTCGTTCAAAGAAATTGAAGGCAGCTGCGACGCGACAAATAAGGTTCTTGAATACTCGGGCAGCTTCCGGGCACGTGGGAAAACAGGAAGTTGCGATGTCAGTCTGCTGTTTGAACAGCAAATTACCGCTACTCCGATTGATCTGTGTAACACGGCTTTGCATCCTCGGGTGGTAAAGTCCTGATTTTATCCACTCAACGTCTTTTGCCCTGATTGACTCTGGGCTCAGCTAACGTCAGCATTGCTGCATGGCGGCAGAAGTTCACGTTTGTTGCCATTTCACTTCTTTTTCAGTGAACAAAGGCAGTATTCAGAGATGTACGAACGTCTGACGATTCTCACCGGTCGAGGCAACCCAGCACTCGCTTCGGAGATCGCAGAGTATCTGGGCATTGGGCTCGGACATGTCGACGTTGGGAATTTTCCGGACGGTGAAATCAGCGTCAAGCTGAATCAAAACATTCGCGGAGGCGACGTATTTATTTGTCAGGCCACGTCTCCACCGGTCAACGACAATTTGATGGAACTGCTGATTCTAATCGACGCCTGCCGTCGAGCGAGCGCGGCGAGAATTACGGCCGTCATACCCTATTATGGATATGCCCGCCAGGACCGAAAAGATTCCGGCCGAGTTCCGATTACATCAAAGCTTGTTGCAAATCTGATTGTGCAGGCCGGAGCGCACCGCGTGCTGACGATGGACCTACACGCCGCTCAGATTCAGGGCTTCTTTGATGTACCTGTTGACCATCTTTATGCCGCTCCGATTTTGGACCGTCATTTTAGATCAATGGCCATTCCGTTGGATGAACTGGTCATTGTCAGCCCGGACGAAGGCAGCATCAAACGCAGTCTGCAGCATCAGGAAAATCTAGGCGGTGCGCTGGCGATTGTTGACAAACGGCGAGCCAACGCGTTGGAAACACGGCAGGCCAACCTGATCGGTGGTTCAATTGAAGGAAAAACGGCGCTCATCTTTGACGACATGATCACCACAGCCGGTTCCATCACTGGCGCTGTTCGTGTTGTGCGAGAACACGGGGCTAAACGGATCTACGTTGGTGCCACCCACGGAGTGTTTTGTGGTCCGGCCATTGAACGACTCAATGCTGCTGAGGTTGATGGAGTTGTTGTGTCGAACACGTGTGGCGACGCATCGAACTCACAAATTCGTAATCTGACAACGGTTAGCGTTGCCCCGCTTTTAGGCGAAGCAATTCGTCGAGTTCATCGCAACGAGTCTGTCAGTCATCTGTTTGACTAAGATAACAGGTGTTTTATCGTCAGCGCACTTCGGTTAACCAGTTCCGAACTGTTTCTGCATCAGGTTAGCCAGTTTCTGATCGTCACCGTTATTCCGTTCTCGCAAACCGTCTATCACGCGGTGTTGTAGTTCTGTGGAATGATTCTGGCTGAGTTTCCATTTTCCTTCCAGACGTTCCACGTTAATCGTGAATCCGACAATCCCGCCGACCAGATTGGCGATGAAATCTGAACTAGCGGATGCCAGCGGCCACGGTTTCGGCATTATCGATTCATAGGCGTCTACGAAGCGTTGAACAATATCGGTCAGTCGCTGCGGTTCTGTTTCCAGTGTCATTTTTCCATACGCATGAATGGTGACGTAATTCCACGTCGGTACCACATTTTCGCTTTCGTACCACGTCGGCTAAATATATGGATGTGGTCCATGAAAAATGCACATCACCGATTGTGAAGCAGCCGTTTTCCACTGTGAGTTTACTTTTGCCATGTGGCCCGTCAGTGTCCCGTGCTCGCCTGTCTGATCGTCGAAAAGTAACGACAGGTGTGAAGCAGCTTGCAGGCTGTCGTTGACAGAAACCACTGTGGCAATGCTGTGTTGCTGGATGAATCGCTGCAGTTTTGTTCGATGCTGTACATCAAAAGTCTGAGGCGTATACATGGTCGTTTCTCAAATGAGGAAAGCTATGGGCTGTAGACTTAAGTTTCTTCAGTCTTGAGTGGTCGATAATTGTTGTCACCCCAGACCAAAGCGTTGAACTGTGCTGACTTGCCGCGGGGAATGGTGAGTACTTTCCATTCGGTGGTACAAACACAGCGAGCGACCATGATGATTTGACCAATGTGATAGCAGGTGTGACCCAGGCTGCGCTGCAGTGCCTGAGCCACAGAAAGTTCTTCGCCGCGAATGGTGATTGTTGCTGTGAGGTGATTGTCTGACAACGCGTTGAGTGTCTGGAATAGTGCCATCCATCCGTCTTCCCAGAATGCCAGCAATTCATCGCGATCTGTGAAGTTGTCTGTGAATTCGTCATCGCGATTGCGCCAATCTTTTTCGCCATCTTCATTCAGGAAGTTTGTCGAGCGAGATTTCAGGTTGCCGGCGATGTGCTTCATGATGACAGCGATGCTGTTTGTTTTGTTGTGTAAGGCGACTCGAAGCTGACGGTCATTAACCTGCATGATTGCCGCATCGGCCCAGTGTTTGTGTTTCAGAAAAGTTGTCGTCGCGGCTTCCAATACGGGATTTGTAGTCATGTCGTTACTGCTTAATGTGCGGAACTGTATTCGTGTGATTACATGAGTTTTTTCGAAGAACGGGCAAGGGCTTGAACGTGCTGAACTAGCTATTCACAAAGCGACAGCGTGTAGTGAAAATACTTTGTGTTTTTCTTCCATCCGCGAGATTCGTACATGGCCTGTGCTGTTGAGTTGGTCACGTCCGCTTCGAGTTCCAGCCGTAATGCGCCAAGTTCGCGAGCAAACTGTGTGGCGGTCTCCAGTAACAGCGAGCCGATTTTTTGCTGGCGATAATCGTTGGCGACGTAGAGATCATTCAGCAGCCAGATTGATTCCATCGAAACAGATGAGAACAGCGGGTACAGCTGAGTAAACCCGGCGAGCTGCTGATTGATGATCGCCAGAAATATCTCGGATTCGTTGTTCCGAATTCGCTGTGTTAAAAACTCCCGAGCACCATCGGGGTCGGGCGGCTGGCCGCACCACACGCGATATTCATCGAACAATGGTGTCAGCGACGGAACATGTTCGACGCCCGCATGGACAATCTGTGTGTTTTCTGTGTTCGCCATTACGTGCCGCAGTTTACTAATGTTGGTAAGTCGTTTTTGCAAACGACACTCGGTGCATCCAGAAGTTCGCATCTTCTGAAACCTGTTAGACTCAGGGGGGGGCAGAAGGTTGTTGGCGATGAAACGCACTTGGTATCGTAACTGTGAAGTTAGCTTCAAATCGTACCCGGTCAATTCCACCTGGACGGCCCTGTGAATTTTTTTGTGTTAACTTTCCGGCGTTATGGCGGGACGGCCAATCGCCGATAAATGAGTTTGTGACCTGTATTTAACGCGTTGCCCAACCTGCGGATTTTTGTTCATGAGTGAATCAGAAAAGACAGACCGACTTTTTTTGGGCATTGATGTTGGTGGTACCAACGTGAAGGCAGGCGTCGTTGATGATGCTGGAAACGTGGTTTCCCGGGCTAGCGTGCCGACAGAAGCAACACTGGGACCCGATCATGGGGTTGCTCAGATGGTGCTGGCTTCAAGGCAGGCTTTGCAGCAGGGTGCGATTGAAATCGATCGCATCGCAGCAATCGGTCTTGCAACTCCGGGCACGATGGACATCCCCAACGGCATGTTGCTGGATCCTCCGAATCTTCCCGGCTGGAACAATTATCCGGTTCGGCAGAAAGTTGCCGATGCACTTGGACGGCCCACCATTCTGCAAAACGACGCTAACGCAGCGGCGTATGGCGAATACTGGGCTGGCAGTGCAACGAAAGCAGACAGCCTTGTGTTTTTTACTCTGGGCACCGGGCTTGGCGGCGGCATTATTGTCGACGACACGATTGTTCAGGGCGAACATTCACACGGTTCAGAACTGGGCCACACTATCATCGAAATAGACAACGGTCGACTGTGCAAGACGGGCCAGTATGGAACACTTGAAGCTTATTGCAGCGCTACTGCTCTGATTCAGCGATTTCATGAAGCGATGGAAGCTGGTCGAACTTCTTCCGTTTCTGATCGCATGGATGATATTACAGCCCTGTCGCCATTGCTGATCGCCGAAGAGGCGGAAAAGGGCGACGAGCTTTCGATAGGGCTGATTCTGGAAATGGCTCGCTGTCTGGGAACGGCGACAACGTCGATTGTGCATGTGATCGATCCAGCGATTGTGCTGTTGGGTGGGGCAATGACTTTCGGTCGTCACGAAACAAAAATCGGACGCATGTTTCTGGAACGGGTTCGCCAGGAATTTTGTGAACGAGCGTTTCCTGTACTGGCCGAGAGAATTACAATTGACTATGCGTCATTGGGCGGCAACGCAGGCTTCATTGGGGCGGCTGGGTGTGCTCGCCGTTCGTTAATTCGAGGGCTTATTTAGTCACCACTCGTTTATACATTTCTTTGTTGTCGCCAAATCAAAGACTGTTCAACACCCAGCAAAGCAGTGCCGATCGAGCTGTCCAAAGTGCCGTTCTGATCCAGTTGCTGTTAACCAGAAAACGCCACGCGGCTTCGTCAAAACCACGTTTCAGAATGCGATGTTTGGGTACCTGCAACAGAAATGTGGAGACCCAGATCAAAACCGTTAAAACAGCGCCGGCGATCATGATCTGTTTTGTGTCTGCCAGCGTGTGTAACGCCAGCCAGGTCGATGTGCCAAGTTCCACAAACATTAATGGCAGAACAACCCACGTTGTCAGCACGCTGTGTCGAGTTTCGTATTCAATAAACTGATTTCGCCCGACTTTTTCAAACAACGGATAGTGGACGATCTGCACGAACCAAATCAGCCCAGTCATGGCGAACGTTGAAATGATACATGCCAGTAAGACTGGATCCATGATTCTGGCCGTTGAGCAAGTGCGTCGATGAGTGAACGCAACAGACGTGGCAACTCGTCAAACGTCTGATTTCAGCGGTTCAACGTAAGTGTTCTGTGATAGCTTTGACTGTAGATTCTGGAGTTGTTCTGTCCAGTCGCATTAAACTGCTGGGGCACAATGCTCGGCTGCCGATCAGCGTTGGCGAACCGGCTGGACTGAATTATTGCTGGGCGGGGAATTCCGAATCTGTTGGGGACGGCCCTGCGAGGTTCCTCGTGGCGGGGTATTTACCTGATTGCCACGTGATGAATGCGTCGGTGATTGACCAGATTGCTGTCTGCCTGATCCATTTCGACCAATGTTGCCGTTAGGCTGTGTAACAGTGCCGATTCGAATGTTGTTGTATTGCTGGCCAAAGCGGGCGGGACTGTTCGCCGTCATCCGTGTTGTTTGTCGAGTTGTCGTGGTAACAGGTAAGGATTGTTGTGGCGACTGACGGCTGCCGATCTGCAGTCCGGATATGCCACCGGCAGCATTCAGTAGATTCATGTCGTTGGCAATCAACGCACCTGCCAGTTGCAGAAGTTCGGCCTGACTCAGCAAGCCGTCTCCATTGGAATCGAATTGCATCGCCATTTGCAAAAATAGAAATGCGGCCTGTCGCATATCCTGTCGTTGCGCAAATCGTTGATTCACGTTAGCAAACGGCTGTCCGTATCCAGATGTGCTGTGGGTGACGCTGGTTGTCGTCGTCGAAGGTGCAGAGGCCTGATTGTTTTGACGCTGGTATAGGTTGTTGTAGTAATTGGTTTGTTGCAGCTGCAATGACGAAGCCAATACCAGAAACAGATTTGTGAGTTCATTCGCGGCCAGTTGACCATCGCTGTTCGTATCAAACCGCAAAGCATTGTTTGAAAATTCACGGCGATACGTTTCGTTGTCCTGTCGCTGGTTTCCTGAATTGCCCTGGCCGATATTTCGGTTCGTCGAATTTGACAGGCCGGGCAGACCCTGCTGACGTCCATTGCTATTTGGAACTGTGAATGGCTGCCCTGCGTTTTGTTGCCCTGCGTTTTGTTGCCCAATGGCTGGTCCGCGATTGCGTTCACCAATGGAAGTCATTGGTCGGCCCTGCTGCTGTCCAGCAGATCCTGGTTGCTGCGTGTTTTGACCTTGAGAGCCCCGTCCCAGTCCGTTTTGAGGCTGCCCACCGCTTGCGGGGCCCTGCCCATTAACGTTTGTGGCGATGCATAGAACCAGACCCAGTGACACAGTGACAACGCGAACTTGGCTCATCTTACGTCTCCTTCAACTCCGCTTCGCCTGCTGCAGCCAACGTTCAGTATCTGCTGCTGCGGGTGATCTAACCAGTGAGAGTACGAGATGTTCCGGAAATTGTCTATCAGATTCCGCATTTGCCGACGTTCGGGGGGCGTCTGGCGTCGAGGTGTCGAGCAGCATCGGTGCGGAGTTTGTGAAATTGGCGTCCTTCGCAAGGTCATAAGCGATCAGACAGCGGCGTTCGCAACTCTTACGTGCCAGCAATTCATTGAAGCCAGCTTTCACTGAGTGCAGCTTATGGTAGTTAGGCTATCCGGGTGATTCTGTTCGCTGGAATGCGTCATCCAGGCCTTGCAGCACGTCGTCAAAGTGGAACAGCGACTTGTGGTCTGAGTGTCTGCTGGTGACTCGTTTGTTTCCGCCGCGCTGTCGTCCAGTGGCATTGATCGTTCCGAACACGGGAGACGGCGCTGATGCCAGCTGAGCAAGTTTTGTGTAATACTGTTCGCGAGTCACCGAACCTGCATTAACGACGTTTATGACCGCAGGAACAGCTTCGGCAATAGCGGCATACTGAACTGCGCGGACAGCGTCATCGACGTGGATAAGATTCAACCAGTGATCGGGTTCTCCTGGCAGCGGCGTCCTGTTCTGTAAATCATCGATGCGCCGCAGCAGTCGATTGGGGCCGTAGATTCCGGCCATTCTTAGAACGACCACTTGGGTCTCGGGAAAACGTTCTGTGCACTCGCGCCGCAACAGTTGTTCGGCCTGCAGGCAGCATTGACCGCCTTCGGATGTGGGGTTGGTCTGTGTTGTTTCGTCGACCGATTCTCCATCGGCTTCTCCGTAAACGCTGGTGCTTGAAACGTAAACGAATCGCCGCGGTGCCGCTGTGAGATTTTGAACAATCCGCTTCAGGCCGTCTAACCAAACCTGTTCGCGCGATGCCGTCGCCGATCGGTCAAAGCCAACTGCCCACAACACCGCTTCCACGGCAGAAAGCGGTCGATGACTGTTGGGGGCCGCTAAATCCATGATCAGCGGGCTCAGCCCTGCAGCGAGGAACTCCGCCGCGTGACTGTCGCTGCGAGTAACGGCCGACACTTCGTAACCATCGGTCACCCATGCCTGGGCAGCGCGGAAGCCGAGATATCCGCACCCGACGATCAGTTTTGAATGATGACTAATTGCCACGATCCATCCGTTTTATATGTGAGACGTGAGCGATCTTGTTTTTAGATCGAATGTTCATTGCAATACCAGTTCTATCATCGAAGTCGTCTTCGCAAACACAAGCGAGCTCTCGCGAATCTTATGTCAGATAACATTAACAATCCGGCCAGTGTCGCCATCGCTCAGGAAAGAAAACAGTTCTGGGTTAAAGTCGCGACAATCGCGGTCCTGTTAATTGTCGTACTGCTAAAGCCCAAAGTTGATGTATGGCTGGCTGCAAACGCCGGAAATAACAACGGCGAATTGAATAACCGAGGCACCGAAGTCGCATCGAAAAAAACGATTGGTCGGGATGCGTTTGAGTCTGATGTTGTCGGCGGCGGTGAAATTGCCAGTGGCAATACACAACGTGGAACGCTGAAGATTACCGATCCGAACGATGAGACCATGCGGGCACCAACCGCTGGATCAACATCGGATTCGAATGCGCTGATCGCTGAAGCGGACTCGGGTATAAAAACGCCGCCGAAATTGAGCGGTGCAAGTTCGTCCTCTACTAAACCATCAACTACAAGACCATCAGGTCAGAAGGCTGACAGCAAGCCGGGAACGTCGTCCAAAGCGTCGGGGACGGATACCCGCAGCAATCCTGATCGAGATTCGGGAAATGCATCGAAGTCGAGGGGGGCGAGCGAACCGCCACTTGGAAAGCTTACATTAACGAACAAAGCTCGGGAAGAATTTCGTTCCACTGCGGGCCTGATGTATGTGCGTGGCAGTGAAGACGGGCATCGGCTGAAGCATGTGTTGAAACATGCTGAAGATAATCTCGACAAGCCGGTACATGGCGTCTATTCCGGAAGCCGAGATCAGATTCTGGCATGGATTGATGAGGCGTATCTCAAGGGCAAAAAAGGCGGCAAAGGAACTCGTGTTGCGAATCAGGGAGACCGCACTGTCTACACTGTTGATCTGGGCGAAAAGATAGGATTTGTCGGTGGCCAGACGGGCGAAAGAAAACGCAATCCGGAATGTCGGTTTCTGCGTTTGGTGATTCAGGACGGTACTGAGGTTGTCACCGCATATCCGTCACAGTCTTTGTAACGGTGTAAGTCTTCTGAACCGAAGAAACCTCGATATCCCGAATTTTTTGATTCCGCAATTTTCATTGCGCCGCTATCTGCTGATAGAAACCAAGCGATTTCAGTTTTGTAGGGTTGATTCCGTGTCCTGGGCTTCGGGACTGACGTTTCCTATTCACCCTAGAGTATTGCCGGGGCATCAGGCTGCCGTTATTGATGATGGCTTAGGTGGGCAAAAGGTGCCGATTGCGCGTGCCTTCCTGCTGGTCCTGCGATCGCGTGTTTTGGGAATCCGCCAAAGCCGTTCGGTATCAGGTTCCGATAACCAACGCATCGGAGATTGATGCTGACCTGAAAACACGATTCGGCGACCATCATCGTCGCAGGCAGTGTTGCTTAGTTTGTTCGAAGCGGCCCTTGAGTTTAAACACACAATCTCCTGTTGACCCTTCAATACGATGTTGGCGCGTTTTGTCGCCACCGGGCGGATTCCATTACTTCTGAACACAGAGGAGAACCATATGTCTGATGAAACAACAGTTGAAAATGTCGATCAGGAATTCGAAGAAATCTGCAGCGACGAAGTCGATCGCGTTGTGGAAATTCTGGACGGTCTGATTGAAAACGCGCAGAGCGAAAACATCAAACACTTCCTTGAAGAAGCTTCCAGCAACATCTACTACCTTGTGTACGAAGACGCTGAAGAAGACGGAACACTTGAGCAGGCTGCTTAGTGCTGCCTCCAGAGCAGGAAATCGCAAAGCCCGAAAGTTCAATCTTTCGGGCTTTTTTTATGCGACGTTGTCTATTGCCGGATACAAATCTGATGCCCTGCCCAACTTTGGTTAATGCCGGAATGGCTGCAGTTGGTGACCTCGTTTAATTGAAACCAAGTAGCTTCGGCGGGCATACCGGATTTCTGCCCCAGTGCCCAATCGCCTGACGTACGCGATCCGTTGGTGCAAGTTTGCCGATCTGTTATCAGAAAATTCCAGTAACGCCTGCGTTTCCCGCCGCTCGAAGATAAGATTCTTCGCATGAACTGGCGGCTTATCTTTACCGGTGTTCAGTCAATTGGCTGGACCGTTAGCATTGTACTTGCGGTTGTTTTGGCAACCGTCTTGTTCGTGCTGCTACGTAAATATGAAGCGAGGTTGGTTTCCAAAGGCGTCAGTCGCACGTTGTTGACACTGCGTATGTCGGTGCTGGCGTTGTTGTTTGTCGTTATGTTGAAACCTGTATTGACGAAGTCCTGGGACGTAGATCGGCAGCAGCGACTTGTTGTTGGTTTTGACGTTTCCGAAAGTATGGATACTGCCGATCGTCATGCGTCACCTCTGGAAATGCTGCGTTGGGCTCAAGCATTGGGTATGCTCGGCAACGATAGCACGGATGCGATTTTGGAAAGCTGGGTATCCGCTTATGAAGCGGGGCGACAGCCTGACTGGAGCGTGTCTGAAAACCCGGCAATGGAAAGTGATCCGGAACTGGGCGCCATTCGGCGGCAGCATGTGGAAGGTGTTTTTTCCGAACTCGGAAAGATGCCTCGCACCGAATTTGTGCGACGGCTATTGCAATCACGACCGAACGATTTGCTGGCGAAACTCGGAGAAGCTCAGACGGTCGATCTGCGAGTTTTTGGGATTGATCAACAAAGCGTTGAAGGCGAACAGCTGGCGGCCTTGTTGACTTCAAATCGCGAAGAATTGCGTCCGTCGGGAACGGATGCAATCAGCCTGTTGTCCGATTCAATTGGTGATTCAGACGGAGCCGCGATTCAGGCGATCGTCTTGCTGACCGACGGACGTCAAACCGAAAAGGCGAACGCGGCGTCTGAAGCTGCCCGACTGGCGAGTCTCGGAATTCCTGTGTACTGCGTGCCAATCGGTTCGCAATTGTCGCCGCGAGATCTTTCCATTGCGTCGCTGCAGGTTCCTCAAACCGTATTTCTAGAAGACACGGTTCAGCTGCGGGCAACTTTTACATCCACGGGATACGTCGGCGAAGACGTGGCGGTGAAGCTGGAACACGAAGGTCGCGTGGTCGACCAGAAAACTGTGACCGTGGCTGGCGATCACTTTGATGTAGATTTCGGCATTCCCACATCAGTGGCCGGAAATCAGAGCTATACGATTTCCACGGATGTTCAGCCTGGCGAGCTTCGTGACGACAACAACGCTCGCGACTTTACAGTTTCTGTTGTGGACAACAAGTCGCATGTGATGCTGGTGGACGGCGATGCTCGCTGGGAATTTCGATATCTGAATAGTGCTCTGGAACGCGATAAACGCGTTGATCTGTCAACGATTCTGTTTCGCCAGCCGTTTATTCAGATGCTGAATAAGACGTACATGGAACAGCAGCTACCGGATATGGATGTATTCAAAGAGCAGTTGGCCAACACGGACATTCTGCTGATCGGGGATGTTGACCCGGCGGGAATACCGGAACCGGCGTGGCTTGCGATCGAAGCTGCGATCTCAGACGACGGATTGACGCTGATGATCATTCCGGGAAAGCGACACATGCCTCACCGATATTCTTCGCAGACATTGCAGCGACTGCTTCCTGTAACTTCGTTTACTCAGCAAAACGCTGAGCGATACCAGCGTTCTTTGCCAGACGCCGCGTCCACGGCATTCCGGTTAAAGCCTACTCCTGAAGCATCTGACCTGACGCTTTTTCAATTGAGTTCGGACGATGGTTCGGTGCAAACCGACCTGTTTACTTTGCCCGGCCATCCATGGGCTTACGCGGGAACGCCGAAGCCCATTGCTTCTGTCTGGGCCAACCTGACAGTTCCGGGCGTTGACCTCGGTGATGCGGAAATGGCGGCGGTGGTGCATCAGTATTACGGATTTGGCCAGGTTGTCTGGTTTGGCGTCGACAGCACATGGCGCTGGAGATATCGGGCTGGAGATACCTGGCATCACCGTTTCTGGGGACAGATTGTCAGATGGGCGGCTCGCAACAAGTCTGCAGCGGGTAACGATCAGGTGCGAATGACACTGTCGGATGTGGTGGTAGATGAAACGGCGGCTGTTGATGTGTCTCTTCGCTGGAATCCCAATCTGCTACCTCAATTGGAGGGTGGCACTGTTGAACTGGTCATCGAAGAAATTGATCCTGCTGATAAAATGGGGCTCACGAATGAGCAGCCTGACGAGGCCTCGATTAAAGTTAAGATGGTTCCGCTGGATGGATCGCTCGAAAGATACACGGCGAGAATACCAACATTGCGACCGAACACATACAGGGTCAGGTTGAACGTTGAAAATTCTCGAATCAGGCTCGATCAGGAAGTCAGTTCAGAACTGATAGTGCAAAGACAACTTTCTACAGAACTTGCCAACGTTAGTTGCAACCGCGAATTCCTGCAGCAGTTGGCGACGACCACCGGTGGACAACTACTGGAACCGTGGCAATTGGCGGATCTGCCTCAGATTCTGAAGCCGCAGCATGCTTCGGATAATGTGCTTCAGGAGGAAACGCTGTGGGACCACTGGATGGTGCTGTTGCTGTTTTTTGTGCTGCTGACAGCGGAGTGGGTGATACGCAAAATGAACGGCTTGCCGTAGATTGATTTCCTGAAATTAAAGCCGCAGGCTGGTTTCCGAGATCGGTCGCCCGTGCTTCGTGAGCGGTCGGGAAATTTTACCCAACGCCAGCCTGCTGCTGGCATCAACAATGTGAACCAGAGCGGGCGATTTGTGTGGGCTGTTTAAGGCGATTCAACTGGAAGATTGTTCCGGCCTGATCTTACGCGACGCAAACCGGAACAATAATCGTATTCAGTATTCGATCCGGAGAACCACGGTCATTATCGGTGCAGTGCTGTTAACCGTCGCCGAATTCGTCCTGGTAATCTGCCATAGCGGCTTCGACAACTTTTTCAGCGTGGCGACGATCATAATTCGCCTCAATCGAAACGAGTTGAGTTGTTTCGCCGGGCATGGACTTGTAGGTGGTGAAGTAGTGGCGCAGGCGGTGTACAAGTGCCTGAGGCAATTCGTCAAGGTCTTCGACGTGTGACCAGATGTTGTCTGACGCAAGAACGCCGATGATTTTGTCGTCTGCTTCGCCATCATCCAGCATTGGAAGTCCACCGATCACGCGGACGTTGACAATGACTTCCGACTTGGTGATCGGTCGTTCACTTAGAACGCAGATATCCAGCGGGTCGCGATCGCCACGCTTTGCCCGAGGCATCATGGCGGCGACTCGAGGGCCGCAATAGGTGCGAGGAATAAACCCGTACAAAGCAGGTGGCTGAGACGATGTTCGTTGAGGCCGGTCGACTCGCAGATACCCGGTTACCTTGTCGACTTCGTACTTAACAAGGTCGAACGGTGTGATTTCGATGAATGCGTGCACCATTTGAGGCGGGTTGGGACCCACGTCAAGCCCGTGCCACGGATGAGGTCGCCACTTGTAAAACGCCTTCGGAAAAGTCATAACGGTCGTATATCCTGTGCAGGCAGTTCGTTCAGTGCTGTCAGAACGCTCCGACTGCAACGACTCGTGGACTCTAGGGGATCTGTCCAAACGTGAAAGCCCAAGTCTCGCGGAACTCAGCGTTTTTTTGCTCTGAGACGACTGCTGCAACGGGAAGATCCCGATTCCAATGCAATGCCTTCACGATGTTGGCGAATTGCTGCAGCTTGTGCTGGTTTACGGTGGTTGCTATCAAATGAGCGGTCTTGAAGACAGCTCAGTCGATAGCGGATTGACGCAATCGCAAAGGTTTAATGGTCTGAATTTTCATGTCACAAATGCCAAAAATTGACGACACATTCGCGGAAGCTTTCCCTATGGTGGGCACGCGTTTGATTATTACCGCCATTGATCTGGAACTGGCTACTACCGCGGCGATGGAGTTTTGCGGAAACGCGTCCAGTGTCATTGGCTGCGACGCAGAAGCGGGAATTGAACGTGGTTTGGGGCCGTCTCGAACACCGGACAGTCGACCCGGAGTGTCGGTGCTGGCGTTTGCGTTTAACAAAAAATCGCTGGAAAAGGCCGTTGCCAGCCGTGTTGGGCAGAATGTTCTGACGTGCCCAACAACGGCCGTCTATTCGGGGCTGACAGACTCACCGAAAGAAGATCGCATTAAAGTGGGCGCACAGCTGCGATACTTTGGAGATGGCTTTCAGATTTCCAAAAAGCTTGATTCGCGGCGTTATTGGCGAATTCCGGTGATGGATGGTGAATTCCTCTGCGAAGACGTGTTTGGTACGCGCAAGGGAATTGGTGGCGGCAATTTGCTGGTTTGCGGAGCTTCTCAGGCCGAAACTCTGGCAGCCGTTCGAGCTGCCGTGACGGCAATCAACGATCTGGAAGACGTGATTATGCCCTTTCCTGCGGGAATTGTTCGCAGTGGTTCAAAAGTGGGTTCGAAATATCCTCAGTTGAAAGCCAGCACTAACCATAAGTGGTGCCCGACGCTGCAGGGGCAGACGCAATCGGATCTGGAGCCCGGCGAACGAGCCGTTTACGAAATAGTGATCGATGGGTTCTCTGAAGCCGCGGTTGCCAACGCGATGAAGGTCGGACTGGAGACCGCTTGTGGCATGCCAGGAGTCTTGCGGATTTCAGCCGGCAACTATGGCGGAAAGCTTGGGCCTCATCATTTTTATCTGCATAAGCTGTAATATCGTCTGGCTGACGCGATCTGACGATTCGCCCTACAGGATCGGCGAGTCTGGTTTACAGCAGAAATTGCCATTAGAATAGACGTTCCACTAACAACCACAGCGAAGCATAAATGTCATGACAGACAAGCGGTTTATTCTGAATTCGTCGCGGTCATCAAAGCAGGGGGCGCTGATTAACGTCGGCAAAGATTCCGAAGAATATATTGCCCTAACGAATTCCATGACAATGTCGTTGCCTGATATGGCCGAAATCGGGCTTTCTGAGGGGCAAATGGCAATTGTCAGGACTGAATTTGGTGAAGGTCAGTTTAAATGTCAGGCAGGAAAAATTCCCGATGGAATGATTTTCGTGCCATATGGCCCGCCAACGTGTAAACTCATGGGGGGCGACACGGACGGTACGGGTATGCCAACTTCCAAAGGATGGGAAGTCGAAGTGATTCCTCAATAGTTGAAATTTCTGAATTGCAGCTTTATTGCAGATGTTGCGACATTTGTGTGACCTTCACGAAACATAGGTTTGTGTGTTCTAATGAAATCACAATCGAGCAAAGAAAACATAAACGGTCCAGATAGTCCTCACTTCTGTACCGACAGTGACAATGCTGACGATGTGCCAGCCTGGACAGAGATCGAAGAAGGTCGGTTCATGCCTCGGCGAGTTAGAGGCAGTGGACGCGGCCGAGCACTTGGCTGAACATTCACTGTTCCGTCGTCTGGTTCAGACGACACCTGCACAGAATAAGATGTAGGACCGCTTGCTACCGGCCGCGCGGAAAAACCGAAATTGGCTAGTGAGAACCGGCCCTGTATTGGAAAGCAAGAAGGCATCATCACACTCATCGTCCAGGTAAACTGCCGGCAACATGCTGTTGCCCACTGAGGCGATGACAACGGGATGCAAAACGTAGAACCGGCTTGCCGATTTTACGATAACGAGGAACGTCTTTCATGGCTGCTCTTCAGATTATTAATAATGCCACTTGTACTTTTTGTGGCTGCGTTTGCGACGACATTCAACTTCATCACGATGAAGTCCGCATTCACGAGGCCAAGAAAGCGTGTGCCCTTGGGACCGCCTGGTTTCTGAATCATACAGCGGAAAAGAAATATCCGGACGCCTTGATTGACGGTAAAGAAGCAACCGTCGAAGAAGCCATTCAGGCCGCGGCCACGTTTCTACACGAAGCTGACATGCCATTGGTTTACGGCATGAGCAACACCACGTGCGAGGCTCAGAAAGAGTGCGTCGCCCTAGCCGATCAGCTGGGAGCGCTGCTGGACAGTCATACATCGCTCTGACACGGTCCCACCGAAATCGCTGCCCAGTTGGGTGGCAAAGTTACCTGTACTCTTGGCGAAGTAAAACAACGAGCGGACTTTATCGTGTATTGGGGAGGAAACCCGGCAGAATGCCATCCTCGCCACTTCACGAAATACACCATCATGCAGAAAAGTAAGTTTCTGCCACGCGGCCGCAAGGATCGCACGATGGTGCTGGTGGATATTCGCGAAACCAAAAGCGCGAAGGCCGCTGACATTTTCCTGCAGGTAAAGCCTGGCAAGGATTTTGAATTGATCACGATCCTTCGAGCTCTGATTAAGGATCAGCACGTTGGCGATGAACAGATCGCCGAAACGGGGATGACTCGTGAAATTCTGGATGATCTTGTGCAGCGGATGAAGTCCTGCAAATTTGGCATTTTCTTCTTCGGAATGGGATTGTCGATGACGCGCGGCAAGCACATGAACAGCGCCGCACTGTTGACACTGGCCGCAGAAATGAATGCGTTTACCAAATTTGCAGCGATGCCTATGCGAGGTCACGGAAACGTGACGGGCGCTGATGTGGTCATGCGCTGGCAAACGGGGTATCCGTTTGGAATTACGTTTAACCGAGGCTACCCGCGCTATAACCCCGGCGAGTTCTCAACGGTAGACGTACTTGTTCGGGGCGACTGCGACGCGGCCTTTATTATCGGGGCTGATCCCGGGGCAACGATGCCTCAGCCAGCCATCGATCATCTGGCTCGAATTCCAACAATCTGTCTGGATCCGCATGTGACTTACACCAGCCGGCTGGCACGGGTTCACATTACCACGGCGGCTCAGGGGATTTCAGCTCCCGGGACGGCTTATCGAATGGACGAGCTTCCACTGCCATTGAAGCCGGCACTGAAGTCACCGTATCCATCCGATGAAGAAGTGGTGCGGCGCATTAGCCAGGCGATTGCCAAAAAACCATTCTGGTTGCCAGACGGAAGTCAGCCTCAAATGATCATGCAATAAGGACTGAATCAAAAGCGGGGGCGGGGATAGTGTGTTTCGCGAACTCCCGTTTCGGATTCCGCCGCAAAGCGGCGACTGCACTTATCCAGTGGCAAAAGCCAGTGGCAAAATAGCAAAAAAACCAGCCCGGACGGGCAACAGCGAGCAAGGCAGGCAACGTTTCATGATCAAAATCACCGGCGGAAAAGTTTACGACCCAGCCAATGGTATTGATGGCCAGATTAAAGATCTCTGCGTCGGCAAAGACGGTACGTTTGTCGAAGCTGTTGATGGTTGTCGAACGATTGACGCGTCGGGGATGATTGTTTTCCCCGGCGGAGTGGACGTGCATACTCACGTTGCCGGCGGAGCAATGAATTTTGCTCGCGCCATGACACCAGAAGACCATCGACGAACTCAGGCGTTCATTCGCACACAGTCTCGCCGCAGTGGTTTGGGAGGAATGGCTCCGACAACCTTTGCCACGGGCTATCTTTATGCGGGCATGGGGTTCACAACCGTTAATGAAGCTGCTGTGCCTGTACTTTCGGCACGGCATACACACGAAGAGCTGGCTGATATTCCCATCGTCGACAAAACCACGTTGACGCTTATGGCCAACAACGAAATCATGCTCGACCAAATGCAGGCGGGTGAATACGAACGAGCCAAAAACGTAGTTGCCTGGTATCTTTGGGCTGCGAAATCTTACGGCGTTAAAGCAGTAAATCCCGGCGGAGTTGCCGCGTGGAAATGGGGCCTGGACGCGAAGCAGCTATCTGATCCAATCGCTGGCTACAGTAGTCTGACGCCGGGAAAGATTGTGACGATGCTGGCGACAATCTGCGACGATCTTCAGCTGCCTCATCCGATGCATCTGCACTGCAATAACCTCGGAGCACCCGGCAATATTTCCACAACGCTGGATACGCTTAAGCATCTGGAAGGCCATCGAGCTCACATTGCGCATTCTCAATACCACGCCTATGGCGGCGATAGCTGGGAAACGATGTGTTCAGCCACTACGCAGCTGGCCGAGTACTTCAACACGCATCCGAATATCACGACAGATGCAGGAGCCGTTCTGTTTGGCGACACCGTCACCATCACAGCCGACGGTCCGTGGCAGCACTTGCTGTATAAATTGACCGGTCGCAAGTGGGGAAATCTGGATGTGGAAAACGAAACCGGTTGCGGCATCGTTCCCTACACCTACCGACCCAGCAATCTGGTGAACGCGGTGCAGTGGGCCAGTGGCCTGGAACTGATGCTGCTGATCAAAAATCCGTGGCAGGTGTTCCTGTCAACTGATCATCCCAATGGCGGTTGCTTCTGGCGGTATCCGGAAATTATCCAGCTGCTGATGTGTGCCGATTTCCGCAAAGAGTGCATCGCCAAACTTCCCGACAAGATTAAGGGGAAAATTACTCTTCCGGAAATCGACCGCGAATACACTCTATACGAAGTTGCGACGTCAATGTCGGCTGGCCCCGCGCGAGCCCTTGGGCTTCTTCAGAAAGGAAACCTTGGCATCGGCTGTGACGCGGATCTTGTGATCTACGAAGAAGAAGTCGACGTTGCCCGCATGTTTAGTCATCCTCGTTACGTAATCAAGGGCGGAGAGGTTGTCATCGAAGACGGTGACATTCGCGAAACACCTCACGGTCGAGAGTTTCTTGTGAAGCCATCGTATGCTCCGGACACTGATGAATTTATGCGACCGCTGTTTGAAGATTGTTACACGATGCAGTTCGACAATTATCCCGTTGAGTTAGAACGCATTGAGAACCCGAAAATTTTGGAGCTTGGGACAAACAACTAATCGTTCGCAATCGACCCGCCGCCAGCGGCCAGTCTGTCACGGGTGTCGATTCTGAAAACCAGTCCTCCGGCCTCGGATGAATAAATCACAATGACCATTACTCTTCACCTCAAACAACCGCCCGCCGTGCCTTTGGAATCTGAAGTGCTGTCGCCCGACGTGCTTTCTGAACTTTCAAACTCAGAAATTCGAGCTTTGATCATTTATCACGGCAAACGTCAGGTGCCGCTGGAAGAGTTTTTTGATGTTAATGGAGAACGCAGCGACCAGCTTGTGATTCATGGTGACCTAAACAAGGTTCGCTGGATTGGCCGAGGGATGTCGAAGGGAACCATTACGGTTCACGGCAAAGTCGGCATGCACCTGGGAGCCTACATGAAAGGTGGCAGAATCGAAGTTCACGGCGATGCCAGCGACTGGATCGGCGCGGAAATGAAGAACGGTTTTATCCATGTGCACGGCAATGCCGGTGGGCAGATAGGCGCCGCATATCGTGGATCATTGGCAGGAATGAAAAACGGCACCATCATCGTCGACGGATCGGCCGGGCTGGAAGTCGGCATGAGAATGCGGCGCGGAACGATAGTACTGGGCGGGATAGCTCGAGACTTTACGGGCCTACAAATGAAGGGTGGCACCGTAATTCTGCAGAGTGGTGCAGAAATACGTACCGGCGCGTGGATGAACCGAGGAACAATTATTTCGCTGAAGCCACTGCAGATGATGCCGACCTTTGCCTATGCCAATGACTTTAATCCGACGTTCGTTAACGTCTATGCCAGGCAGCTGAAGCAGATTGGTATTAACCTGCCGTTTGCTCGCTCAGAAGGCACTTATCAGCGATACGCTGGAGATCTTTCGGTGCCAGGCAAAGGCGAAATTCTGGTGTGGCAGCCCGCGTGACCCCGTTCAATCCATATAAGCCTCCGGCCGCGGACGAATCGCAGGAGACGACTCAAACGCCGTCCAGGCAGGGGCAGCCGATGTTGCTGGCTGTCATTCTGATTTTCGCCATTGTGGTTTTAATGCTGCTGGCGAGAGCTTTGCAGCTTTCGTAACGTCGATGACTCGATGTGACGCAGGACAGCTATTCCAGCGGAATCGGACACACGAAATCATCCGGCTTAATTGCTAGAATTGAACACGGCAATTCGGGCAGCAGTCGTTCCGCCGTATTGCCGAACAGCATTCCAGGAATGCCCGCCCGCCCTGAAGTTGCCATGATCAGCAGGTCAATGTTCAGTTCTTTGATTGCTGCTAGAATGCAGCCGTCAGCCGCACCTTCTGCAATGTGTACCTGAATGCCTTTGCCGACTGTGCGATAGTCGGTTAACGACAGTTGCTGATGCAATGTTTGCTCTGCTTCGTCTTTCGTTTTTGCTCGGTAGGCCGCCAGTTCTTGTTCCGAGACTCCTGTGCGAGCCATGTGGCGATCCAGATCGTCGTCTACCACGTGCAGCACGTTTAGTCGCACGGGTAGTTTTTGACCGAGGGTCACTCCGGCATACAAAACGTCTTCGCCTACCTCGCTTAGATCCGTTGCGGCCAGAATATCCAGATCTGCGTCGTCATCAATGCGAGGCTTGATTAGCCAAACCGGACACGCCGCATTTCGCAGCAGTTTCAATCCTGTGCTGCCAAACAGAAGCCTGCTGATGGCTCCTTTGCCTCGAGTGCCGCACATAATCAGATTGTCATTAGCGGGACCGGCTGCCTTTAGAATCTCCAGCCACGGTCGACCGAACACCACGCTCTGAGTCACAATGACCGGCTGTCCGTCTTTCGCCTTGTATTGTTGGGCCAGGTCGGTCAGTACTGCATTTGCTGCGGCTTGATTCGTGGTGGCCTGAGTGTTCGCGGCATCTTCCGAACCGAAGAATCCAACGGAAATTTCCTGCAACACGCAAACCAATGTGAGGCTGGAGCCCATCGCTTCGGCGACATCAAAGGCCTGACGAACGGCAAGTCGCGTCGGAGCTGCCAGGTTTGCCGCGTCCCATGGGCGGCTTTCAGGCATGTCAACGCCCACAACGATTTTTTTTGCAGAGAACATTCGAAGACTTTCCGGTCAGGTGTCTGCGGCGACTGCAGATCCGATCTGAAATTGCGTGAAGGCTGACGGTTTTAGCCTGGCATTATAGCCCGAAGGGCTGAGTAGGCCATGTTGGGGAACTCGGAAACACTGTCTCGAAAGCCAGTCTACTGCGTTTTATGAGGCCTTGTCGCCACGATCATCCTGTTTCGTGTGATCATCGCTGTTTTTTACGAGTCTAAACCGGTCAGGTATTTCTGTGTGTGGCTCTAATGCTGGACAACTTTTCGCAGCGCAAAAATTCCGGCAACAGCCAGAACCACATTAGGGATCCACATTGCCCACGCTGGATTTACCGTACCGCTTTTTCCCAGATTTACCATCAGGAATGTGACGGGATAATACACAAGAAGAATGGGCAGAAAGCACAGAATAAAGCTTGTGATGAACTGCCGTCGAGCCTGTAGAATAGCAAACGGTCCGCCCAGAAACGCAAAGAACAGGCAACTGCCTGCCATTGCATATCGACTATGAATTTCTGTATGGAATCTTCGGTTCCGATGGTCGGCCAGTCTTTCGTAACCGTCGTATTCGCGAATCTGTTCGCCGGCCAGTTGTTGGAAGTCTCCTGTCAACAGCAACATCGCCGCTTCCTGATCGCGCTGCAATTGATTGACGACCGTGTGCGAGTTGAACTCGTTCATTCTGGAGTAAATGTCGTCGATTGTGAGGTGGCGAGCATTCCGCTTTGCAATTTCTTCGTCCATCGGAAACGCAAGTTCCTTTTCATCCATCGCGAAACCGGAATCACGTCCCGGGATACTTCCTCGAGGATTCGTCAGGCGAACAAGCACTTCTTTCTTTTCCAGATCGAAACTGATCTTAGCGCGGTCGGCACTCACGGTGACCTGCTTGTGATCTTCTCTGCGATATCGAAACGTAGGGTTAATGAGTTCGCGATTTCGAACGGCTTCGACCGTGATCGAGTAACCTTTTTCCGGTCGACTGATTTGATGCTGAGCTTCCAGCACATCCAAAAAGATATCTTCAATCGCCTGAGCGACAATGCGTTCCATGCTTTCGACCGCCCACGGCGTTGCATAGTTAGTGAGTCCGAACGAAGCGAACGCCAGAACCAGTCCCAGAGCGTACGCTGGGATCAGAAGTCGCAGAGGATTAACGCCCGCTGCTTTGATGGCCGTTACTTCCAGATCGCCCGCCATGCGTCCATAGACAATAGTAACCGCCAGCAGCAGCGTTGCCGGAATTGTGAAAGGCAACATGCTGGGCACGACAAACGGCATGATCTTCAGAATCTGCTCGCCGCCCAGTCCCCGATCGCCCGCCTCACGGACTAAGCCGACAAACACCAGCATCACCGTCAGGACAACGACCAAAAGCAGGAACACTCTCAACAGTTCGCTCAATATATAACGTTGCATCATCTTCATGCGCAGTCACCTTTGTGACGCACATTGAACGCGCGAAATGTTGAATGCCTGAAATCCTGCAATGCAATGCATCCCTGCCGGTTGGCTTTGCCAACCAGGTCGAATTGACTTCCTGTCGATGCAACCTGATTACCTAGCGAAGGTTACGACGTTTTCCTGTTCCGGACAACATCAGTTTTTCGCTGATTTCGCCTCCGATGATTGCCGTAAACCCTTTGTTTAGAAGTGTTTCTGTAAAATCCGGGGATCCGCGACGTATTCAGCGGAACATGCGATTGGGGTCTCGTTTGCCAGTAAGGAAACGTTGGGGGAACAATGATGAAGGATCTTCAGCATGAAAAAACGTTGCAGCAACCGTCACGGTTTGACTCTGGTTGAAGTAATTGTCGTGTTGTTGACACTGCTGGCGTTGGCGGCACTGTTTCTGCCTGCAATGCGCAGTGCCCAAGGTCCCGCTCGGCGAAGCCAGTGTCTCAACAATCAGCGTAATGTGGCTCTTGCGGTCCTGAACTTTGCGAGCTCCAATCGTTCTCGACTGCCAGCTCAGGCTTATTACCCTGGCCGTAAGACAGCAGACGGAACGGGATGGGAAACATACGAAGGCCGCAGTTGGGTGGTCGAACTTACTCCGTATCTCGACCACAACGACCTGTACGATCGCTGGAATTTTGGTGAACCCTGGGACAGTCTGACTACGTCAGTGACCCAGCCCAAATCCAATACATCAATCGCTGAAGCATATTTCGAATGTCTCACGTGCCCGGAAGACAACAGTGCGTTCCAGGTCAACGGTGGTCTGAGCTATGCGTTGAATTGCGGCATTGGCGACACAAACTGGTTCACATCCACGGGGCTTCGCTTGCCCGGAAAAGTTGAATCCGGACAGCACTTTCGTGTGGAACCGTTTGACTGGAATGGCAATGGAATTCTGCCACCGGAGGATGCCGAAGATGTCGCCATCACTCGCGACTTAACTCTGTTCTGGCCCCAATTTGGCATGCCGACAGATGTAGAGACGCAAACTGTCCGAAGCGAATTACACAGCCTTGGGGAAATTTATGATGGCTCCGGCAATACCATCATGCTCGGCGAAAACATCAACGCCGGTGCAAGGTCTGGCCGTGCGCAACCTTCGTGGGCCGATCCTCAGGTTTGCAGCAACGGATTGATCTTACCTGTGAACAGAACTCGCGTGTCGACAACGTCGTTTTCTGTGGACGGCAGCCTTGCGTCGTTTGTGATTGTCAAACCGATAAACCCGGCCATCAATGCAGCTTTAGACTCGTCCGAAGGACAGTCGCCGTTTCCGAAGTCTGCTCATCCCGGAATTAGCATATTCGCCTTCTGCGATGGATCTGTTCGCGCGATCAGCGAGGACATTGACAGGCAGGTCTACTCAAGGTTGTCGACTCCCTGCGGAACGATGGTTCGAGATCTCCTTGAATTTGTTCCGGAAGAGCCGCTGTCTGCCGAATCGTTTTAATGTTTCCTCCCGAGCACAGTCAGCTGAATTCGATCTCTGCGCTGCCATCCGTCCTCGGCGACAAGGTCGCCTGGTCACTCTTTGCTGCATCCGCCGACTGTCCAAACAACGTGGACAAACAGGTTGTAGTAGCCGTTATCAGAAGTCTGTCATAATTTTGACGACTTCAGTCTGTAATGGACCACCCGTGACTTCGACAGTTCCGTCGGCATGAATGTAGATGTCAATTTCGCTGCGCACTCCGAATTCTGGCAGGTAAACGCCCGGTTCAATTGTGAACAGTGTCCGCCGCAACAGCAGACGTGTTTCGTGAGTTTCCAGGTTGTCCATGTGAGTTCCGTTGCCATGAGTTTCCTGCCCCATACTGTGGCCCGTTCGATGGCAGAAGTATTCTCCATAGCCAGCGCCTTCAATCACGTTGCGAACGGCATCGTCGACCTGCCATCCCTGCAACGGTTTGTTGGCGGCGAACGCGTCCTTCACACAAGCGATTCCGGCGTCTCGACCAGCTGACACGATATTAAATATCTTGGTGTACTTTTCCGGGACGTCTGTTCCGACAAAACCAGTGCGAGTAAGATCGCTGTAGACGGCTTTTGGTTTATCCTTTTTGGCCCACAGGTCGACCAGCACAAAGTCGTTTTCTTTAATCAGCGTGTTCCTGCCGCGGCCCGTTTCGTAGTGAGGATTGCCGCCGTTCTCGTTGACTCCCACAATCGGAGGATGGTAGGTGGTCATTTGGTGGTCGGCGAAGTGCTGCATGATGGCATCCTGCACGGCCACTTCTTCAACGCTTCCGTTTGCTCGAATCTGGTTCGCCATAAACTTCCAGGCAACTCCAAACGCGGCATTGCAGACATCGCACGCGTCGTAGTGTGACTGCAGTTGTTCTTCTGAAAGTGTGGCTTCGAAAATTGAAATCAGGTCGCCGGATGGCTGTACATCGCAACCGAAAGATTTCACCAGTTCGATGGTGCCCCCATCGACTCGAGAAATATACGGGTTGCCGTTGCGAGGTGAATATTCCATCGCCAGCTTGCCGCAGCCGGTCACCATCTGTTCGACGCCGGCTTCCAGTTCCTGCCACTTCAGATAAATGTTTTTTTCACCGGGAAGATGATCCAGTACATCATTTTCTATGCGATGCACAAGTTTCTTCGGGGTACCTTCGGCAGGAATGAAATACAGAAAGCGTCGAGAACTGACAAAGTTGTCAGCAAGCTTTAGAACTCGCTGGGCCAACAGGTTGCTGCCACGAAAATCGTACAGCAGCCAACCATCAAACCCAAACTGCTTCAAAGCACTCTGCACTGCGGCCAAATCGAACATCACTTCAAGCCTTGCTACATTCACGAAATAAGAAAACTAAATCACGCCCGCTCTGTGGAGACGTACAAGTCGCAAGCTTCAACTATCCCCAGCTGGTTTTGTCCTGACCAATAATGGATTGAATCGGTTACAGGTGGTGGTAATGATTGAGTCGGTTTTTGAGCAAGCACTACGATAGTCGACCGCATTCTATGCGGCTTCTGAGCAAAGTCGAATTCTGGCAGCCGATCTATTTGCGATTTCGAGCAACCATTAATGCAAAACGCAGATTGAGTCAGTGGCAAACGCAGGGCCGTATGAAATGCCGCCTATTTCGCAACAGTGCGTGCGGATAGGCCATCGCGGATCAGACTTGCCAGTTCCTCGGTTGATAGTTTCGCAGACGCTTCGGCTCCACTTAGAACACCTTCGACCAGATCTCGCTTTTCTCCGTGAAGGCTCAGGATTTGTTCTTCGATCGTATCTTTCGCGATGATGCGATAAACCATCACCTTGTTTTTTTGACCAATCCGATGAGCTCGGTCTGTTGCCTGGTCCTCAACAGCCGGGTTCCACCATGGGTCCATATGAATGACGTAGTCAGCAGCAGTCAGGTTCAAGCCCGTGCCGCCCGCTTTTAGTGAAATAAGAAACGCGTCGGACTCGCCATTCTGAAACGCTTCGACTCGCTGTTGGCGTCCTTTCGGAGTTGTCTGGCCATCCAGATATTGGTAAGTGATTCCCACAGCATCGCAGGCCTCTCGAATCAGGCGAAGATGCGACGTGAACTGACTGAAAATTAATGGCCGATGTCCGCGTTCTTTAAGCTGTTCAAGTTGTTCCATCAGCATCGACAGTTTGGAAGAACCGTCTTTCCACTTGTCGTCGACAAGCCCGACGTGGCAGGCGATCTGGCGCAACTTTGTCAGCAATTGCAGAACCTTGAAACGCTGGTCAGTCGAAAGCTCTGTGTCGCCCAGCGAATCCAGTTCGCCAATTGCAGCCAGACGCACCTGGTCATAACGTTCGCGTTCTCTGGGTGTCAGTTCAATCAACAGATTCGCTTCTGAACGTTCCGGCAGATCTTTAAGTACCTCAGACTTCGATCGTCGCAGAATGAATGGCGAGATCAAACCCGACAACGCAACTCGTCGTTCATTGTTGTTGTCTTTTTCTATTGGTGTCGCAAACTTTTTACGAAACTGTTCCCACGCTCCCAGAATTCCGGGAGAAACCGATCGGAAAATGCTCCACAGTTCACCCAGATGATTTTCCATTGGTGTACCGGTCAGGGCGACCTTCCAGCCTGCCTTCAGCTTTCGGATTTCCTTTGCCGTCTTGGCGTTACTGTTTTTGATGTTTTGGGCTTCATCCAGCACAAGCGTGCCCCAGCTAATTGACTGCAGCAATTCGGTTTCTCGCAGTGCCAGACCGTAGCTGCAGATAATCACATCGCCTTCGCTTGCATTCCTGATCAGGTCTTCTCGATCAGATTCTCGCAACTGCCGCGCTGTTAATGACGGCGCAAATCGCGTGCATTCCTGTTCCCAGTTGAAGCCCAGAGACGTGGGAGCAATAACCAGTGCCGGTCCTGTTTCGATTCGCTGTAGCAGTATGGCCAGTGTCTGAACAGTTTTCCCCAACCCCATGTCGTCTGCCAGAATTCCACCGACACCCCATTCTGAAAGTCGACACATCCATTGAAAGCCCTCCACCTGATAATCGCGAAGGCTGCAGTTTAAAGCGGCCGGCGGTTCTGGTGTAATGGTTTTTATGGATCGGACTTTTTTCAGGCAGCTTTTCCAGGCTTTGTCAGCGTTGATGTTCAACGCCTTTTCTTCAATTGAAGACAGCACCATGGCGGCTGACTGATCGATCTGCAGCTTGCCTCGGTTATCATTCGAAACATCGGCCAGTCGCTGCAGTGTTGCACGGAATTCGTCTGCAATGGCCGCCCATTGTCCAGGTGAAAGTTCAATAAATCCGGCCATGCTGGCGGTGCCTTTAAGGCCAGCCAGCAAACTTTTTAAGGGGACTTCCTGATTGCCGATGTGACACGTGCCATCCACCCCAAACCAGTCTCGTTGGCGAGACACCTTAACACTCACGTTGGCGGCTGATACGCTGCCAATTATGTTGAATTCCTTAGCCGATGCTTTGTGCCAGACAATCTTCAGACGTTCTTCGGTAACCAGTTTTCCGGCTTCAGACAGCAAGCTTACAACATCATCAGGATCGGTAATCTGCCACGACCAATCTTTTATGAACCGGAATCTTTTTAGCGACAGGTCACTGACGACGGCACTCGCATTTTGTCGTTCGACATTGGCATCGCGAATAAACTGGACAGCAAGATCATCCATCGTGCCGTTGCGTCGCATGAAACCTTCGCCGGGCAGAATCAGCACCTGGCGACTATCGCGAATGCACACAGTTGCATCCAGGACTCCTGTACCCTTCAGTCGCAGTAGTAGAACCGTTTCCGTAAATTCCTGAATTTCTGTACCACCGAGCGATTCTGGAAGCCGCACGGGAATGTGATCCGGCATGACCGCCAACTGACTTGTTAGCAGTTCGCGCTGGTTGGCGGCAAACAGCGGAGCTTCACTTTGAAGTAACCGAGCAAGGTCGCGCATTTGAGGTGGCGTCGAAATCCATGCGGCTTTTGCTTGAACGGTGTTGATCACCAGGGCCCCGTCCGGCGAATATGCGACCACCGTATGATCCTGTGCATTCCATTGTTTTCGAAGGAAAGAGGCTGACGTTGTTAACGCCCAGCCTCCGTCGCCAGTGTCTTCAACAACCAGTTCAAATCCATGTAACTCCAGTGAAGCAGGTTCGTGATTCAGCAGGAATGAATCCGTGCCAGCCAGCACATCTAACGCACTACCGTCCGACACGCGATAGTATGGTGGCCAGCTAAGATGTTCGACTCGTTGTGCAATTGCCCAATCAACTTCTGACCATTCGCTACGGGGCATCTCCATAAACGACTTCAATGCGCATTCGCGACCTTTGGTCCAGCCGCCCGTTTTTTTTTCTTTCTGCCGAACGGGTTTCAGTTCGATTCTGGTTGTTCCGGCAGTTAGTTTGGCCTTTAGATTCCAGACAATGCGTTCTGCGTCGGCGACCGCGGTTTGGTCCAGCCCAACATTCAGTGAAGGTAATGACTTCGCTGAACGCTGCAGTACGGACAACACTTGAGTCTGCCTGGCTTGTATTTCGCGCTGACGCCGCTCCTCTTCAGACTTCTTCACCTGTTCGATAACGTCATCTCCGTAGATGCGACGTGTTAACAGCGAATCGGTTTCAGTCAACTGATTCTCGATTTCTTCCATCAGGTGCAGGCTGTGAATGCACAGATATTTTCCACACGTGCAGTAAACAGAAAAACTCATTTCGTCGTGGTCGTACTCAAACCTTACATTGTTTTGGCTACCGGAATTAACAATTACCTGCCCTTCAACCAGCGAAAGGGGTTCAAACTTTGTGATTGTGATTTTTGAAGATCGGGTTCCCGGTTGCTTCCTGAGGCTGGCTGCATGCGCCCTGCTACACGAATTGGCCGCACCGCTGAGCATCGTGTCTATGTCTTCCGGAGACATTTCGGGCTTCGTGCGTGCTTTTGCCGGTGGGTGGATGAGGCCGTTGGTTGGGTTGTTACTGCGCCCCTTGGGCAGCGGCTGACTAAGCCTTATCGTGTCGCGCAGCAAGTCTGGCATCATCTGGGTCAGATCCGGTTTAGAGCTCAATATTGTCTGTAATATTCTGAATTGTTCCGGGTAATCCAGGCTTACTGTTTGGCTTGACTGTTTCTTGTTTTGTTTCTTGTCTCTTCGGCTTGACATAATAAAAAGCTTCCGTAAAGCGTTGCTCAGGTTTTACGTTTTTCAATGAAGGATACCATTGGGAACCGAATGCTATCTGAGGTGGCGAAACTTCAATTCATGGCTCAACCTGCTGTTTGTGGACGGCCGGAATCGCTTTAGGTTTCGAGATCGGCGTCTGAAATCGCCAACGGTAACGTTTGCTGATCTGATGCGTTTGAATTGGCGGCGTTCTTCGACGGAGTTTGTTAAAAAATTAACGATCTCAGCCAGTCAGCAGCCAGTGCGTGTGTGGCCCACGCGGCGAACACGGCCAGACTTAAACCTGCGAGACTCATAATGGCTGTTTCGGTGCCAACCAGTGTGATAATTGTAAACCGACTGCAGCCGAGTTTATGCATCGTTCGCATCTCGGACTCGCGCAGGCGGATCGACAGAAACAAGACAAGACTTAGCAGCAACGCGGTTACCACGGCAGACAGCAGCGAACTGATCCAGATCAGCCGCTCAACGCGAAACACGATGTTTAGCAGATCCTGTACAACTTTCGAAGGTTTGACACACTGAGCCACTTCGCTGCGTTCAGAAGCATATCGTCCCAGCAGCAAAGTCTGATCTCGTCTGCTTTGCGGAACAGCAATGATGGCCGACACTGGAAACGTGGATTCGTCTCCATGAAAGTGAAACGATCCAACGTTGTCTGGCGTAATTTCCGTATACGGCAGCACCGCAGCGCTGGCGGTCACCGACGTATCTGACTTATGCAGCAGCATGTCCTGATCGACGTTTTCTGTGGTGAGATCCTGATGCCCGTGGCCGATGCCGTCAATAATCCAGGCCGTCTTTATGTCGACAAATACAGCGTCATCATCTGGTGAATGAGCGGGGGCCAGCACTCCGACAATGTTCATTCGCAACGGATAGTCACCGGCCAGATTGAAAGCATTTTTGGGAGCCGACAGGATTCGGTCTCCAGGGGCCAGCCGCATGTTTCTGGCCACGTTGCTGCCCAGAACGCAGTCGCCAAGAGTTGTCAGACCATCACCACTCTGGAGCGATAAGTTTCGAAACTCGAAGTACTCAACTGTTGTCCCCACAATCGGCACGCCATCGACGTTGTTGACGGACTGGGTTCGGTAAGCGATATGAACGGGGATTGCTGTCGCGAAGCCGGAATTCTGAATATAGCCGGCTTCGGTCATCGTCGTGTTTTCGGGCGAAACAGAATCAAAATACAATGCGTGCAGGGCCAGGTCGATCTGGCTGCCACGCGAACCGATAATTAGCGGCGTCGCATCGGCTCGTTTGACAATTTCTGCGCGAAACTGATTCAGCAACAGACGCATGGTGACCGGAAGCCACAGCGTCAATGTCAGGCACAACACAATTGTTGTCGCCCGCCCGCGGAACCACCACAACGATCGCGTGGCCAGATAAACAGCGCTATTGATATTCACGCTGATTCTCCGGGTGCGTGGCCAGTCAATTCCATGGCCGGAATCAGGAACTGCGCAAAGTCAACCGTTTGGTCAAAGCGATGTAGCAGCGAATGGTCGTGAGTGACCATCACCAGCGTTGCGTTGTGCTCTTGAACAGACGTCAGAAGCAGGTTTAGAATCTGATCCGATGTCACTGGGTCAAGATTTCCAGTTGGTTCGTCGGCTAACAGAATCGCAGGACTGGCCAACATCGCTCGGCAAATCGCGACGCGCTGGCGTTCACCCTGAGAAAGTCGAGTTACAGATTTCCTGAGGTGCTGTTTCAGTCCTACCTGAGTCAGTAACTCTTCGGCACGTTGTTTTGTGGCGGCCGACAGTTCTACCACGTTGCCGATGCGGCACGGCAACAATACATTGTCGATAACATTCAGGTATTCGATCAGCTCGAAGTCCTGAAAAATCATCCCAATATTCTGCAGCCGGAATCTTCTTCTATCGGCGTCTGATAACGAAGATAGCACTGAGTCTTCGACACAAATGGCTCCGGAATTCGGCGCCAGAATGCCGGCGATCAAATGTAGTAACGTTGTTTTTCCGGATCCGCTAGGTCCCACGATAGCCGTAGCACAGCCTGAATTAACTTCCAGCCGTTCTATCTTAAGATCGAAGTTACTGCGTGGATAAGAAAAGATGAGACGGTCGATGGTGATCATGCAGATAGTGTAGCGAGTGTGAAACATAAGGTTCAGCCGTTGGCTGAACCTTATGTTTCAGAGAAGTTATTTAAGGAAAACAGCACGTGTCCGCCAGCCATCGCCGTGTTGCAGCATGGCAACGATTTTGTTTTCGATTTTCCTCAAAAGACGTTAACGTTATTTCTTCAATAATCATCGCCTGAGTCATTAGTTCAACCTGCCGTCGCGATTGGGCCGTAAGTTATACTTTGAAGGATGGGAAACGGATTTAGAGGGGGGGCCCGCGGGCGTGACAGATTATGAGGGTATATTCGTCAATCGATACGTGATTTAGTTTTGATTCTATCACCGACACCATGTTTGACCCTGATTATGACTCGCTACAGCGGGATGTTCGGCGATTTGTCGACCTTTTACAGGCTTGCTCAAATGGTGTTGCCATTTGCAAATCGAATCGCATTGTACCTGCGAGCCCAGCTTTTGTTCGCTTGCTTTCGGTCAAAGGCAATGATGAATTAATCGGGAAGGACTTCTCTTCGATTTTTTCAGTTGCCACTCGGGCCGGGACAGCTAGAAAACTGGACGAAATTCTGGTCGCCGGGTTAGGTCACCAGGCAACGTGTTCAGCAGAACTGTTGCGTGATGACGGTTCTGTTGTTGCCGTAGATGCTTCCATTGATCACCTTGAGTTAAACGGCGAGTGCGATCGAGTTGTCATGCATCACGTCATAGTGGCCGTGTGAAAGTTCAGCGCCTGCGATGATCAGAAGGGCCTGCCAATCATCCGACGATGCATATTCCGGTGGCTTCCAGTTAACCAGAGAACGAGCTGCTTCGTGAGTAGATACCAGCTGTTCGTAAATCTTTACCGTGCCCCATTCGATAAACTTGTGAATCTGAGCTTCATCTTCTGTCTGACCCGTATGCAGCGGCATCAACGGGTCGGTAACATAGTGGCTCAGAACTCCCGCACAATAGACAGCACGTTGCCAGTCTTTGGCTTTCAGTTGTTCGACAAGGCGGGCATACCATTGATCAGCAGTGGGTGCGGCACCTCCCCCAAATTTATCGCTGACATGCAGTACGTGATTTCGAAAGTCCTTGAACTTCCTGTCCGGAGCTTGGGCACCATTCATGTACAATTGAATTTCGGACAGGAATAAGCGTTCCTAGTCTTCGAATTCGCGCCGCGCGAAGATAGCGCAATGTGTCCATCGCCAGCTTGCGGTGGGTGCTGGTGCATTTTTAGGCGTAGAGAACTCGGAACAGAAGATTCATATGGCCACTGTCTGGCACAAGCCAAATCCCGGCAAGCCGAATACAGCCTCGCGACCTTCCCGAAAAACAGACTTGCAGAAAATACTGAACCGCGTCTGAATCAAATTCCCGCGACTCAGGCTTGACGCATTAGCTGCCGGTTTCCCTGGATTTCTGTCATGGCGATCGCGTCTGTCGGGATCCGGACATCCAGCTTTCGTTTCGCCGTGTTATCTGCTGAGGTGACCCGGGAAAAACGAGTATTTTGCATGGAGGGATTAGCGATGGAAGGGCCTCATGCGTTTGAGGACAATCGACCTGGAGCCCGATGGAAATCGCTTCGTTCCGCGTTGTTGAGCTACCGGCGCGCGGCGCATAGGTGTGAATTTCTTGCCATTCCGAGACTAACCTGGTGCCGGAGTGTTCTTGTAAACTATGCTGTTTGAATCACTGAGTCGTCGTGCTCGGGTGCTGAAGATATTAATGTTTGATGTAGCGTGTAGCAGACAGCTGGTCTGTTGAGATCTGTACGATTACGCTGCTGTAGCATTTTGCAACACGCCTGAACGCTACGTTTGGTCACATCTAAGGGGAAGTCGGTCGGTTCGAATTGCGCCGAACACGACAATTCCCCAATCTGCAACGTGTTGTGGCTATTAGATTTACGAAGAAAATTTGGATATTGGGCAATTACTGGAGACTTTTCGCCGGATTTGCCCCAGAATTTGCGTTACTAAGGTCACCGAAGCGAAATAAGCAAAGGGTGGTCGAACTGGGAGAAGTTTTTTTGTCTTCTCTCTCCGTTGGGAGAAGACCAACGTCTCAGCACGGAGCACGCCCTTCTTCAAGTTATTTGCCCGATCGGGAACAGTCCAATCTTTTTGCTGGAGAGCAGTCATGCAGTCACGTCGTAACACCACAGCGTCGAATCTAAAACGACGCGGCTTCACTCTGATCGAGTTACTGGTAGTAATCTCAATCATCGCTACTTTGATGTCTCTGATTCTTCCAGCGATTCAGAACGCTCGAGAAGCCGGTCGACGAACTCAGTGCCTGAACAACATCCGCAACGTGACGCTGGCTGCATTGAACTTCGCTTCTTCCAACAAAAGCCGTCTGCCATCTCTGGCTTATTTTCCAGCTGAAACGGACTTTGTTGCTGCGGGTGGTTCCTCCCCCGGTACTGGCCGTGTTAATGGTCGTAGCTGGGCTGTAGAGCTGCTTCCGTTTATCGATCAACAAGGTACCTATGACCGCTGGAACAAGTTGGCACCGTTTGATGATGCGTCCGCATTTTTGTCACCGAGCGGTTTTTACAATGCTGCTTTGACTCCAATCTACATCGAAGCATTCGCCTGCCCGAACGACGAGTCTGCTTACCAAAAGCCAGGCGGGCTTTCTTACATGGCTAATGCTGGATTTGGAACGAATCTGACTGCTGTGACAAACAATAATGGCGCTGTGCAACACAGTTTTATAGCTAAGCCATTCGACTGGAATGGCAATGGTACTGTCAATAATTATGGCAGTACTTCTGACCCGGTAGATGCAGAAATCACAAAGGCCACAGGTGTATTCTGGGCTGAGTTTGCTGGCGAGGCGACAACAAGAAATGCCAGTGCAACAATTGGCAAGATCTACGACGGTAGTGGCAACACATTGATGTTTGGTGAAAACATCAACGGTGGCGGCTCAAACTGGGCAGATCCAAGAACACGAGCTTGCGGTTTTCTGTTTCCACTTGATGCCGCTTCTGTAACGGTAGGTGCCTTGAGTGTCATTCCACAACTAATCGAAGGTGGAGCGACGACACCAGCTCCGGCTTATCCAAATCAGGCTAAGGCTGGGCCTGAAGGTAGCCGTCCGTTTTTGAATTCGAATCATCCCGGCATCGTGGTTGTGTCATTCTGTGACGGTGCTGCTCGCACGATCAGCGAAAGCATCGACAAGACTGTTTACACCAGCTTGATGACACCGTCTGCAACACGATTGCGATCTGGTATTGGTGGGGTTGAATCACCACTCAGCGCTGATTCGTTCTAGTTGATCACGTAATCAGTTTGCGATCCATGACCTCTCAGTTGATTCAACTGAGAGGTTTTTTATGCGCGGTGGAATGTGTTACCAGATGTGTTGTGTTAGAAAATAGTATGTTGTCTACCTTTTAACTCACGCGAGTTACCATATATGCAGATCACGTTTCGCACCGCCCTTGCTGTTGATGTTAGCGTCATTGCCGATTTTAATCTGCAACTTGCCGCAGAAACCGAGGGCAAGTTACTCGACACGGACGTTGTGCATCGTGGTGTCGAAACCGCGCTGCGTCTGAGTCCCGAAGCTCAGTATTACGTGGCCGAAGTTGATGGAGTGGTTGTCGGTCAGTTGATGCTGACTCGCGAATGGAGCGACTGGAAGAACGGCTGGATTGTCTGGCTGCAGAGTGTTTTTGTGCACGCAGAATATCGGAGTCGGGGCGTGTTCAGTCAGTTGTTCGACCACGTCAAACAGCAACTGGCCGCAGGCAATGACACGGTGGCCATTCGTCTGTATGTCGAACAGGATAACGGCACGGCTATTACGACCTATGAAAAACTGGGGTTCAAAGATCCGGGCTATCGGGTGATGGAACTGCCGTTGTAGGTCGCATACGGGCGTAACAAAAATTCGGCATGATCGTCGGGCTTTCCTCAGATCGTCAATTGCAGGAATAGCATTGGCTGAGTTTGTGGTCTTCAAAAAAGTGGATACCGAAAACGGATGCAGGCTATGAAATCGCGACTCGGATTTTTTGTGGCGGCGCTGATGTCAGTGTTTGGTGTGAGTTCACTGGCAGGGGACGCATTGAATCGTCAGCCGAATATTGTGATTCTGTTGGCGGATGATCTTGGTTATGGCGAAACCGGTTGTCAGGGCAACACGCAGATTTTGACGCCCCATATCGATTCAATCGCCATTGACGGAGTTCGTTTTACGAATGGCTATGTTACGGCAGCCTTCTGCAGTGCGTCGCGTGCCGGCCTGATGACCGGTCGCTATCAGACTCGGTTTGGCTACGACTTCAATCCGATCGGCGCGAGTAACGAGGATCCCAATGCGGGTTTGCCTGTTACAGAAAAGACGCTGGCCGATACGTTGCATGACGTTGGCTATACAACGGCTCTGATCGGAAAATGGCATCTCGGCGGAACCGCAAAATTTCATCCTCAGCGTCGTGGATTCGATGAGTTCTTCGGCTTCCTTCACGAAGGTCATTACTTTGTTCCGCCTCCGTATGCAGATGTGTCCACAATGCTGCGCCGCAGGGCTTTGCCTGGAAACGCCAGGGGACGCTGGATAAGTCAAGATGCACGCCTTGTGTATACAACTCATATGGGGCACGACGAACCAGACTACGACGCTGATAATCCGATTTACCGCAGCGGCCAGCCAGTGGCTGAAAGTGAATACCTGACCGATGCGTTTACTCGAGAGGCAACCAGTTTCATAGATCGCAACGCCGATCGGCCCTTCTTTCTGTTTCTGGCCTATAACGCGGTGCATAGTCCGCTGCAGGGCGCAGATCGATATATGGGAAAGTACAGATCGATCGATGACATTCACCGAAGCATCTTTGCAGCGATGCTCGGTAACCTCGACGACAGTGTGGGCGAGGTGCTGGAATGCATTCAAAAGAATCAGCTGGACGAAAACACATTGGTGTTTTTTCTAAGTGATAATGGCGGCCCAACCCGAGAACTGACCAGCAGTAATCTGCCTTTGCGAGGCGAGAAAGGATCGATGTATGAAGGTGGCATTCGGGTTCCTTTTATGATGCGTTGGGCGAATGTCATTCGCCCAAATATCGTCTACGAAAAGCCGGTAATCTCGCTGGACATTTTTACCACCGCGACGACTGCGGCGAACATTGTTGCCGTGCGGTCAGACGCTAAAGATGGCGTCGATCTGTTGCCGTTTTTGAGTGGGAAATCCACAGGTTTGCCACACGAGACGCTGTTTTGGCGAACCGGATCGAAGGCGGCACTTAGGCATGGTGATTGGAAGTTGCTTAGGAATTCTGACCGTGGGCCAGGTAACGATTGGCAGTTATATGATTTGGCGAATGACGTTTCTGAAAAGAATAATCTTGCTGATTCAGAGGCCACCAAACGCGATGAATTGACGCGGATCTGGAATTCAATGAATGGTGGAATGATTGATCCAGTCTGGAGCCCGTCCGGCCGCTGATGTTGTCTTCACAACAGCTCAGAGGCTGATTCACTAACGACATTTACGAGCCCGGCTTTCAGGCAGATACCGTCTACGCTCAGCAGGTAAACGAACCTAATAACTGGTTTAGCGCCGAGGCTCTGTTGTGGTGGACCAGCCACGTTGACACGCCTGTGATTGCGACAACCAGTCCGCTGTTTACGCTTGGTCTGCAGGCTGGCGTTCTGGGACAGCCTGCTACAGGTATGGTGTTTAGCGGAGATGATCTGTACGACTTTGCACAGGGGGGATTTCGCGTTCGCGGCGGTCATTGGTTCGAAAAGAATGACGGCAGCGGATGGCAGGCAGAGTTCTTTAGGCTCGGTGCCCGCGGTGATGATTTTGGCGCCAGTTCAGATGGCGATCCAATAATCGGAAAGCCGTTCACAAATGCTTTAGCTGAGCGTCAAAGACGCTCAGCTAATAGCCTATCCAGGTTTGTTATCGGGTTCCTTGAAATTCAACCCAGAAACTAGGCTGTATTCGATCGGCTTGAACTAGTGGGCGGAACTTGTTGAGGACACCTGTGACTGCTGCTGCAATAACTGCGGCAAGCTGACTCAGAACAGTCGCGGTCGAAACCGTTGTGATCGCCGCAACGATACGGTCCTGGGGCTCAAGCTGGGCCCTCGCTTTTAGCATCTAGATGATACGTCGCTGGCCGACGAGTCTCTGGCAGGTGTGGCGTCTGAAAATCAGTTTCGGATTCTGGATTCGTTCAAGACGGAAAAAGTTTTCTCGGCGGCGAAATCGGACTGCGTACTCGAAAGCCACCTCGGGGATTGTCACTTGATCTGGGCCTGAACGTTTCGGTCGAAGCCACGCGGCAGGAACTGGATGTCCGCGGCCAAACGGGAGTCACTTCAGGCGGAATCACGACGGTTACAGACGGCGAGTTTTACGCTCAAAGTAAGAATTCCGGATGGTGGCATCGCATTAGATTTTCTGGCGTTCCGTCATTGGAATGCGCACTTGGGTTTGAAGCGAAAGACGGTCGGCGATTTTCCGTGGTCTACAATCTGATGTACTGGACCAACGTATTAAGGGCCGCTGAATAGATTGATTCGACGATCAATCCGAATCTGTTTCCTCCGTCTATGCCCACTTCCACGGATCCAGCTCGGCCAACTGCTCTGTGTAAAGAAGCAGAGTATCTGGCTCATCGTATTTCCGTAGCCATCGAGAAAAGCTGGTAGAGCCGACTGCCGTCGCCCGCCGCAGCCACCAACGATAGAACTGCAACGTTTGCGTCGACTCAAGATGCCAGCACGGCAACTACGGAAATCCGGATTAACCACAACGTTGTAACCAATCGACTTGTACGCGAAATAAATCTGACCGTTACGTCTTACACGTCGACTGTTAAATTCGCTCCTGGTAACTACATAATCTGGGTTCGCTCGAGCAGTATGGCTGGGCTGTTCAGTGCCTGGAGTTCCGCATTGCGAATCGAAGTGACATAGTTTGATCTGGCCAATGCCACAGGCCAGATCAAACGCTGGTCGACTACACCGAAGGTGAAGGCTGCGCCGACTAAGCTCCGTAGTCTTTTCCGGGCCAGTTGTTCCACCAGTCGAGAAACAGATTCAGCTGAGCTTCCGCAAAGCCCGTCTGACTGGGGCTTAGAGTATCCGTTTCGTTGAAGTGCACCGCGTAATCGTTATCGCCCAGAAGAACCAGAAGGTACTTGTAGAACAGGACAAGATCCGGGCCTTCGTCGTACGTTGACAACACAATCAATGCATTGTCCAGTTCTTTCGCAAGGCGACGTGCTTCCACATCGCCAGCTGCGGCTTTCTGGCACAGTGATACCAAGTGTAAAACCTGTTCCGGCAGGCAATTGCCGATGCCCGTAATTGCTCCGACGGCTCCGCAGTGAACAAATCCATGAAACACCTGAGTGTCGACGCCCGCCATCAGTATTACGTCGTCGTTTGCGGATGTGATGTGTTCGGCCGCATAACTTAGAGAAGCCGCTCCGCCGAATTCTTTAAATCCGACCAGTGAGGGAAATTCACGGCGCAGGTCGAAGAACAGCTCAGCTTTGGTTTCGAACCCGTAATACGGACTGTTGTAAATGACGGCTGGAATGTTCGGGGCCGCACTCAGGATGCGAGCAAAATGGTGCCGCTGAGCCGTCGCGGACGTGCCGCGCGAAAGGACGCGAGGAATCACCATCAGGCCGTGGGCACCAACTTTTTGCGCATGGGTTGCGTGGTCTGCTGCAATGGCTGAATTTTGCGAACCGGTGCCGACGATAACGCGAACGCCGCCTCCAACCAGTCGTTTTACGCCTTCCTGACGCTGCCCGTCGGTCAACAACGGCCAGTCGCCCATCGAACCACAGTACACGACGGCGTTCATGCCGACTTCCATCATTTGCTTTCCCTTTTTCACGAGAGCGTCAAAGTTTGGAGTTCGATCGGCGTTACAAGGTGTCATCAATGCCGGAACGCAACCGGTGAAGACATTGGAGCTCATTGCGGAAATTCCTGAGTTAGCGATGCAGAGACTGGCTGTAAGATCACGGTATGAAACACATCAGCGTTTCTGTGAAGGAATGGTAACTTGAGTCATACAGAAACCGAGAGCCGACCGCCCTGAAAGCTACGAAACCAACACGAAAACCTGAACACACGCCGTGGTTGTGTCCGAAGCGTAAAGGCACAGCTCAGAATCCGTACTGGCAACAATCGCAGTTGCGATTTTCTTACGGAAACGGCTCAAATGCTCACTTTCGTCCTGCAATTCTCGTAAACTCGGATCAATACCAGATCGAATAGACGTCTCTTGGAAGTGTTCATGCAGCCCGAACGAATTGAAGTCCCAACGCTCCGCAGGTATCTGGTTCCGTTTGATCCCAAACGGGTGCCTCATTTATTTGCAGACGTACTGATCATTGGCGCCGGTATTGCGGGAACCCGGGCTGCCCTTGAGGTCGATCCTTCTCTGCGGACGATTGTCGTTACGAAAGATCAAATTTCCCAATCCAACAGCGCGTGGGCTCAGGGAGGAATCGCGGGTGTTCTGGACCCGTTGGATAATTTCGCCAATCATGTCAACGATACGCTGGCCGCTGGCAAGGGCATGTGTCACAAGGAAGTGGTTGAACTTGTCATTCGAGAAGCTCCGGAACGCATTCGTGAGCTCATTAAGTTTGGAGCCGACTTCGACAAGTTCGAAGGTGAACTGGCTTTGACGCTGGAAGGTGGCCACAGTCATGCTCGCGTCGCCCATGCGTTGGGAGACGCGACGGGCAAAGAAGTCATGCGGGCCATGCACCAGCGTGCTTATGATTCAGAGAATATCGACATCTGGCAGCGTACATTCACCATCGACCTGCTGACTCGAGATGGACGCTGTCAGGGAGCTTTGGTGTGGAACCCCAATCATGGGCGCACGTTTGTCTGGGCCAAACAAACGATTCTGTGCACGGGTGGCGCTGGAGCGCTATATCGAGAAACCACAAATCCGTCAATCGCCACAGCGGATGGGCATGCTCTGGCTTTTCGAGCTGGCTGCGA
Organism: Fuerstiella sp.; assembly: GCA_041689795.1. Lineage (GTDB taxonomy): Bacteria > Planctomycetota > Planctomycetia > Planctomycetales > Planctomycetaceae > Fuerstiella. Next base: position 96,621 of record JBDNFN010000172.1, read on the forward strand.
ACTCAGGGATATGGAATTTATGCAGTTTCATCCTACGGTGTTGTACATCGCGGGAAGTTCGCGGCATCTGATTTCAGAAGCTGTTCGGGGCGAAGGGGCGCATCTGGTTGATGTAAACGGCTATCGCTTTATGGCCGACTATAACGAAGCCATGGAACTGGCTCCACGTGACGTTGTCAGTCAGGCGATCACGCTGCAAATGGCGAAGACGTCTCATCCCTGTGTTTATCTGGACCTTTCGCCGATTGAGCCGGATAAGATTCGTCGCCGATTTCCTCACATTGGAAAAGTCTGCAGGGAATTCGGGCTGGATCTCACAAAAGACAAAGTTCCCGTGCGTCCTGGAGCCCATTACATGGTGGGCGGAGTCACGACGGATACAGAAGGCCGCACGTCCCTGCCCGGATTTTGGGCAGCGGGGGAAGCGACATCGACAGGACTGCACGGGGCCAACCGTCTGGCCAGCAACAGTCTTCTGGAAGGAGTCGTGTTTGGTCTGCGGTGTGGTCAGAATGCGTCGAACGCCGCGCTGGCTCAGGCGGACAGTTTCACTGCGCCACCATTAGTTTCGCTATCCGAAATTCCTCACCAAGGCGACGAAGCCCTTGACCTGGCGGATATTCGAAATTCGCTTCGCAGTCTAATGTGGCGTAATGTAGGCATTAGTCGAAACGAAAAAGACCTTACCGCAGCACGCCGGCAAATGGAGTTTTGGGCGAACTACGTCTGCCGTCGCGACCTTTCCGAACCTGCTGGCTGGGAATTGCAGAACATGATGCTGATTGGTCGTGTTATGGCTACTGCGGCACTTGCGCGAGAAGAAAGCCGCGGCGTCCATTTGCGAAGCGATTTTCCGGAAACAATCCCTGAAGCTGCTTGCCACATTACCGTGGTCGCTTCCGATGTAGACTAACCTGGCTAAGAATTGTTCTGTCTGAATAAAGACACGGCTGAAGTGTGACATGACATCGCTGAATGAATTAGACAACTCGATCTCCGCGGCCATGCGAACCGATCAGTTTTCGCTGCGCCGACTCGCTAAAGCAATCCGGAATGCACAGCAATCGAACAGGCCGTTTGATCGTAATCTGCAGAAGTTCCAACAGGAACTGCAACATTCCGTCCAGCGACGTGAACAGCGAGCGGCCTCCGTTCCAAGTATTACCTATCCGTCTGACCTGCCCGTTGTTGCCCGTCGCGAAGAAATCGCAAACATAATTCGAGACAACCAGGTGGTTGTTGTCTGTGGAGAAACCGGGTCCGGCAAGTCGACGCAGTTGCCGAAAATTGCTTTGGAACTGGGCCGCGGCGCTGGCGGAGTGATCGGGCACACCCAACCTCGCAGAATTGCCGCTCGTTCAATTGCAACGCGATTAGCTGAAGAACTGAACTGCCCACTCGGGCAGCAGGTTGGATATCGCATTCGCTTCAATGACGCGTCTGGTCCAGGCACCTTGATTCGCCTGATGACCGATGGAATCATGCTGGCGGAAACTCAAACCGATCGCTTTCTGGACCAGTACGATACGATCATTGTCGACGAAGCTCACGAACGTTCACTGAACATCGATTTTCTTCTGGGGTATCTAAAGCGATTGCTGCCCCGACGCAGAGACCTTCGAGTCATTATTACGTCGGCAACGATTGACGCGGAAAGATTTGCTGCTCACTTTGACAGCGGCGGAAAGCCTGCACCAGTGATGCTGGTGGAAGGTCGTACGTATCCGGTTGAAACTCGCTATCGCCCGTTGGTTCAGCCCGTCGAGTCGACTTCAAAGGCTGGCATTGCCAACGCAACCGATTCCTCCAGCAACAATAAAGATCGGGACTGGCTGGATGGGGTTGCTGATGCGATTGAGGAACTGGCAGAAAAAGACAGTGGCCACATTCTCGTTTTTCTTCCGACAGAACGAGATATTCGAGAAGCCGACAAGGTCTTGAGCGGCCGAAAGTTTGCTGGCGATTCATCACAGTCACCTACGCAGATTGTGCCGCTGTTTGGTCGTCTTTCAATGGCGGATCAGGCGAAGGTTTTTCAGCCGTATCAGTATCGACGCATTGTGCTGGCTACAAACGTTGCGGAATCTTCGCTGACCGTACCGGGAATTCGTTACGTCATTGATACTGGCACCGCACGAATCAGCCGCTATTCCGCTCGGTCACGCATGCAGCGATTACCCATTGAACCGGTGTCTCAGGCTTCGGCCAATCAGCGAGCCGGGCGTTGCGGTCGAATAGCGCCGGGCGTTTGTATTCGGTTGTATTCAGAAGCAGACTTCAGCGGTCGAGAAGCATTTACGGCTCCGGAAATTCAGCGTACCAATCTAGCGGCCGTCATTCTTCGCACGATGAATCTGAAGCTTGGTCGGTTAGATGAGTTTCCGTTTCTCGATCCACCACGCCCGACGTCAGTGCGAGAAGGCTATAAGACACTGGAAGAACTCGGCGCGATTGAAATGCGTCCTTCTGTGTCCAGTGGTTCCAACACAATCGCGTCCGACGACGACTATGTGCTGACAGAAACCGGTCGGCGAATGGCTCGGCTGCCGGTTGATCCTCGCATCAGTCGTATGATTCTGGCCGCGATCGACGAACACGCAATTCCGGAAGTGATGATCATCGCATCCGCACTGGAATCTCAGGATCCACGTGATCGCCCAATGGACAAGCAACAGGCGGCAGATGAAGCTCATAAGCAGTTTCTGAACGAAGATAGTGACTTCTTGTCCTACCTGAATCTCTGGGATATCTGGCACGAACGCAAACAGAAACTTTCCAACAGTCAGTTGCGAAAATGGGCTCAGCAGAATTTCGTATCATGGCTGCGAATGAAAGAATGGATTGACGTTCATCGACAACTGCGAGACCTGCTGCGAGAAAGTGATGATAAGACGCTGCAGAAAGCGGCCGCACTTAATCCTGTCAAGGATCGAAAAAACGACTTCGCTGCGATTCATCGTTCATTGATGACAGGCTTGCTGGCCAACCTTGGCTACAAATCGGCTGAACGGGAATACACCGGAGCGGGCGGCAATAAACTGGCTCTTTGGCCCGGATCATCGCTTTCCTCAAAGGGGCCGAAATGGTTTGTGGCAGCAGAACTGATCGAGACGTCACAACGGTTTGCCCGCACGCTGGCCAGAATTCAGCCGGAATGGATTGAGCCATTGGCCGGTCACCTGGTGAAACGCGAATTCTCAGAACCGCATTGGGACTCCAAAGCGGGCAACGTGATGTGTTTTGAGAAAGTTTCGCTGTGGGGACTACCGGTTATTCCTCGCCGCAAAACCACTTACTCTAAGGTCGATCCGGCAAAGTCGCGGGAGCTACTGATTCAGTTCGGACTCGTTGAACTTGCTCTGCTGTATGGAAGAACGGAGGACGAACGCGAATCTGAATTTGCCGAAGAAGAAAACGCACTCTCTGGCGGCAGTCGAAGTCGTATAACGCCCGGAAAGTCTACCCTAGCCAATCCCGCTTCTGACGCGTTTCGATCAGCAGCAGCAAAGAAGGGACAGGGCTGGGGCCGAGAATTTCCGTTTCTTCAACACAACGTCGATGTGCTTCAGCACGTGAAGGAACTTCAGGCCAGAACACGTCGTCACGATCTGCTGCCAAGTGAAGACGTACTGTTCGAATTTTACGATCATCAGATTCCGGCAGATGTTACAGATCGCGATCGATTGCGGCACTGGTATCAAAGAACCAGCAAGACGAATCCCGGGCTGTTGCTGTTCGACGAAAACCAATTCACCAATCACCAGATCCGACAGGAAAGTTCAGCCGAGTTTCCCGCTTCAATTCGGATTGGCACTATGGATCTTCCGCTGACTTATCAGCTGGATCCCGGTCGCGATGCTGATGGAGTTACCGTGACCGTTCCAGCAGAAGCGTTGTCTCAACTGGATCAAAGTCGACTAAGCTGGCTGGTCCCCGGACTGCTCGAACAAAAAGTTACGGCTCTGATACGATCGCTTCCCAAAAACCTTCGTCGCAACTTTGTTCCAGCACCGGATACGGCTCGACAGATCATGGGCCAGCTGGAATTTGGAAAAGGCAACATGCTGGCGGCTGTGGCGGAAAAACTATCGAAAATCGCTGGCGAACAATTGCGATCTGAAGACTTCGATGTGTCCTCGCTGCCGGATCATTTAAGCGTCAACGTTCGGTTGATCGACAACGATGGCAAACCGGTTGCGGAAAGTCGCAACATCGACACGCTACGTAAGAACCTGCTGAAAAAGATCGAACAGAACACCGTTCCGACAGCCGCGCCGTCCCCCGAAGAACAACAGTGGCGACGAACGGGGTTCAAAGACTGGGCGTTTAACGATGTGCCAGTCAGCATAACAATTCAGCGCGCTGGAATGACTCTGCAGTCATTTCCGGCCATTCGGGACGACAACAGATTCGTGGCCCTGACGCTGTGTCAATCTGCAGCGGAAGCTCAGGCCGTTCACCGAAAAGGTCTGCGACGCCTGGTGCTGCTGATCGACCAGCAACGGATTCAGCGACAGATCGAACATCTGCCAGACCTGAATCAGATCAGAATGCTGGCGTTGGCAATCAAAGGATTTAATGTGACGGCACAGCTGCAACTGCTGCTGGTTGAGCGTGCTTATCTTTCGCCAAAGGAAGTACCTCGAACAAAGGCTGAATTCGATTCATTTCTGACGATGGGTAGAAAACGCATTGGTGTTGTTGTGCAGGAAATCGTCCAACTGGTGCCGGGCTTACTGAAACATCATCACCAGACTCGTCGAAACCTTGAAGCTGAAATAAATCCGATGTGGTCGGGAATCGTCGGGGGAATGCAGCAACAGTTAACCGAACTGGTGCATCCACGCTTTCTGGAAACGACGCCCTGGCCATGGTTGATTCAACTTCCACGCTATATCACGTGCATGAGAATGCGTCTGGATCGGCTTAATTCCGGCGGCCTCAATAAAGAACAGGGCATGGTGCAGGATTTTGCTCGATACCACCTGCGGTACGTCGAACGGCGACAGGAACACGCAAGGCAAAGTCATATCGACCCTATGCTGGATCATTATCGCTGGATGCTGGAAGAATTTCGGGTTAGCCTGTTTTCGCAAAAACTTGGTACCGCGATAAAAGTCTCCGGCGCAAAACTCGATGAACACTGGCAAAAAGTCTCATAAACCGGTTGCCGGGTAGCCCCGGCGGGCAACGGCTTGGGGATATGTTGAACAGTGCCGCAGCGCCGAGTTCGTTTTTGGCCGGGCCCGCTCGCAGCGGTAATCCTGCAAACGGGTCGCAGCACTACCTGGCTGCAGCCAAAGTACATTTGTGGCCTCGGCCATTGCAGCATTCACGTTATTGTCAGCTCAGGCGAGCCGAGGCAGGATGCGGCTACAACATATTTCGTTGGGATATCGCACTGCTCAGCAGTGATTTGTTTTGGTTTGAAGACGTTGTGTGGTGAAACACTGTATCTCGGCGGCGATGCAATCAAACGGCAACCGATCCGGGGCAATTGCTGCCATTCGTTATCCCGCATTTCGCCCGCCACTCCGGCTGGTTACTTCAGAAGACTCTTGTCCAGGACAGCGCGAGCCTGTTGGAAGTAGTCTTTCCATTCGATCTCAGGGGATTCGTTCTTGAGGCAATCACGAACTTTCTGCAGGGTGTTGCGAGCCATATGAGGGCAGCGATTGCAGGCGCAGGTTTCTCCCGTCGATGCCATGATTCCTGGGACAGGAATAAACTTGTGTTGAGGAGCCGACTTCTCAAAAGCGTGGATCATGGCGGATTCGGTCGCCACCAGAAAAGTAGTGGGCTTCTGAACCGACATGACGTACTGCCGCATTTTCTCAGTGCCACCGATGAAGTCAGTTAGTTCGAGGATGTTTTGAGGACACTCGGGATGAGCGATCACAACACTGCCCGGTGTATTCCGTTTCGCTCGAATCAAGTCCCGAATGCTGAACACTTCATGCACCATGCACGAGCCTGGCCACAGAATCATCTTGCGACCTGTGACTTCCATTAAGTATCGCCCCAGATGTTGGTCCGGAACAAACAGGATTTCCTTGTCTGCCGAAACACGCCCGATGATTTCCTGAGCATTGCCGCTGGTAACTATCCAGTCGCATAGGCTTTTTACGGCAGCGGTCGTATTGATGTAGGCAACCGTTTCGAATTTTCGTCCGCTGGATCGCAGTTCTTCCTGAAACGCGCCTAACTGATCCGCAGGGCAACTGTCGGCGAGTGAACATCCGGCCAGCATGTCGGGAATCAACACCCGCTTTTCCGGATTCATAATCTTGGCGGATTCGCCCATGAAATGCACGCCCGAAAAGACAATGGTTGAAGTCTTTACCTGCGTGGCATCGCGAGCCAGTTTCAGGCTGTCGCCCGTGTAGTCCGCAATATCCTGAATGTCGCCGTCGACGTAAAAGTGCGCCAGAATAGACGCGTCCTTTTCCTTCTTAAGCTCTTCAATTTCGTCCATTAGATCCAGGGGATCCTCGTAGACGTCTTGGCTGTCCGGAGTGACGACAGGAAGCGACATTCGCCGACCTTTACTTGCGATGTGTGGATGCGATGTGTGAATGCCAGGTTCTGCGATAAACCAGAACGCAGCATGAACCATATTATGGCGTCGGATGAGCGTTGAGTCGACCTGCGGCAGCCAACGTGGATATTTTTGGTGAATGCTGCGAACGGGCGAAGGCAGCGTTCAGGTAATTAACGCGATCGCTCCAAACCGAACGTTTCGATATTTACGATTGTTGAACAAAGGCTTGTAAGCTTAGCCTGATCGCGCCCTGATTCGAACCATCGCCGTTCGAATCACCTCTCACCTTCAGCAGCCAATCTCTCCGCGCTAGGCGAAGTCAAAGCCTCAATGGTTATCGATCAATCGGCCTCGTACTTCTAGGTGTGAACTTTCGTGCCGCGAGTCTTTGGCCTGTGGCGCATAAAAAAAGCCCTTGGCTGCTGAGCGTGTGGGGAATGAACAAGAAAGATTTTGGGGAATCCTGAGGCGGCTGGGTGACTACCTGTCGGAGGACAATCTTGTTCAACACGTTTCAGCATTGCCGAAGGGCTGGCTGGGAGACTAATTCAATTTGCACGCTGCGTGCCAAACTTCATAAAATTACGGGGCATCAAAAAACGCTGGATAAATGGATCAATCACCGCAAAAAAGAAAGCGCCGAAAGCGCCGAAACACATGTCGACACTATTGATAGTTCGGCGCCTGACGCATATTGTGACCTAACACAACATGGGCGCCGAACTTTGAATCAACGGAATATCAACAATTATTCAGAAAAATATGGGCGACTTGGCGGCACATGCGCCATCAGTGCGTCGGTGACTTATTGCTTGGTTGTACTTTGGTATGTTGCCACGTTCCCCGATATTGGTGTTCGATGCCTGTTGCCAAATACTCCAAATGAGCAGGAGTTGGAGATTGTCCAGTTCGCAAATGCTGAAGCTGATTGTCTTCCAACGATACTTTCGCCCGGTGATAAGCTAATCAGGGCGGGCCGATTTCCGGCGAACAATTTTCTTTTGTTCTCGCAGACATTGGCCGGACTTCGTGGTGCCACAATTCCACCTGGAGGCCAGTTAAATCCTGGTTCTGACCCATCCGAGGTTCCTGAAAGTCGTGTTCCGGCGCTGGTCGAGATTTCACGATCGCCACATAACGAAACTTCGGCCTCCGGACGAATGCTGGAATTGGTCATTCGTCAGCCGGATTCACAGGCGCCAAATCTGACCACGCGAACTTATGTGGCCGTGAAGCCGATCCGTTCACGTGATTTCTTGCTCACGATCATGTGGTTTCTGTGCCAACTGGGAATTCTGCTTGTTGCATTAACCGCGTGGTGGCAACGTCCTTCGGATCAGGTTGTTCGCGTTTTTTGCCTGATGTGTTGCACGTCAATGCCAGCGTTCGTGGGTGGGTTTCACTGGTGGATTATCGTAGCCAGCCCGTTGTTGAATCTGCCCTTTATTTTTGCCGCCTGTCTTCTGCCAGCGGTTACCCTGCACTTCTTCTTTAAGTTTCCTCGTGAAAGTCCGCTGCTAAAGAAAAATCACAATTTGGCTTTGGCATTGATTTATGGCCCTGCCACTGGAATGGCTTTGCTGGTTGGCTTTGTGTACTGGAGCGCATATATTCTGAATGGGCAGTTTGATACGCCCGATAGTTTTTCGTTGTTTCAAAAGCTAGTTGCCGTCGCCAGTGGCCTGACTCGTGATGGTGGTCTGAGTTTTCACAGCGCTGAAGTATGTGCCTATCTGTTGTACCTGCTCCGGAATCTTGTGTATGCGGCCATCGGCTTAAGTTCCGTCTACTTCGCGCTGACGGTGCTAACGCTTTCTATGAGTCTGCTGCGAACTCAGAATCCTGTGGAGCGTCGACAGGCGTCTGGGATTCTGATTGCATCGCTGTTTTCAACGATTCCGATTCTGTATACGTTGTACTTGGCATTCTATCGAAAAACTGACTTTGCCCTTGGTCAGGCTCAGTTGCCGATGTTTGTTGCCAGCGGTTCGTTTATGGCGGCGTATGCGCACGGCATGATGAAACATCGCCTGATTCTGGCGGATGAGCTGTTAAAACGCGGGCGGCAGTATTTTCTGATATCCGGGTTAGTCACTGTTGCGAGTGCTGTTCTTTTGGCGGCGGGAGCTGCGTTAACTCGTGTTTACGGTCTTCCTCAGGAATCATCTTTGTTGTTGCAGCTGTCGCTGTTTCTGATCCTTGTGATCGCCACAGCATTCGTTCTGTGGGCTCGGGATCGAATTCAATCTGTGGTTGACCAACGGTTCTTCTCTGAGAAATACCAGCTCGACAAAACACTGAAGCAATTGAATCAGGCCAGCGGTTATTTGGCCGACCCGTCGGCGCTGGCGCAGATTACCCTGGTTTCGTGCCGAGACGTCATGGATGCATCGACGTCGGCAATGTTTGTTCGAGAGGCATCGGGAACGCTGCGACTGATTGGGGCAGACCAGTCGTCGAATGTTCCCACAAGTCTGTCACCGGAAGTGCTCAAGAACGCTGGGCAGTCGGAGCAGGTGATTCGCCGAATTCCGTCTCTCAGTCGCGACAAGATGTTGCCCGTGCAGCAGTTGCTTCACGACCTTCCCGCCGAATTGATCTGTTTTTTGCGAAGCGAACAGGGTGTCGATGGCCTGATCATTTTGGGGAAACGTAACAACGGTGTGCCGTATTCTCCCGAAGACATTGCCTTTCTGCAGGCAATGGGGCAAATGACGGTTCTTGCTCTGCATAGTTCTCGAGCTAACCAGAACCTGGCGAGATTGAATTCTGAATTCAAAGTGAAGGTGGATCGCATTGCAGAACAGCAGCGACAGTTGGCCATCCTTCGTGCGGAACTGACTTCTCTGCAGCATGCGGATGGTGAAGAGCGTCAGCAGGATTCCACCAAAGGCCTCGATCGTGGCGAGATTCGCGGCAACAGCGGTGCGATATTGGATGTCCTTCATCTTGTTCGCAAGGCCGCGGCAAGCACCGCAACGGTGCTGATTCGAGGCGAAAGCGGAACCGGGAAAGAGTTGTTGGCTCGCGTCGTTCATCGAAACAGTGATCGGGCAGATAAGCCTCTGGTTAGCGTTAACTGTGCTGCCTTGGCGCCGTCGCTACTGGAGAGCGAGCTGTTTGGTCACGTGCGTGGCGCCTTTACCGGAGCTGGTTCTGATAAAGCTGGTAGGTTTCAGGCGGCCAACGGAGGTACTCTGTTTCTGGATGAAATCGGCGATATTTCGCTGGAAACACAGGTCAAGCTTCTACGAGTATTGCAGGAACGTTGCTTTGAACCAGTCGGGACCAACGATACTGTTCGAGTCGACGTCCGTATGATTGCCGCAACCAACCGCGATCTGGAAGCGATGATTGCTTCGGGCGAATTTCGGGAGGACCTGTACTATCGACTCAATGTGGTTAGTGTCACCCTACCGCCTCTGCGAGATCGTCGTGAAGATCTGATTGAACTGGTTTTCTTTTTCCTGAACCGCGCAGTTCAGAAAACAGACAAACGAATTCATCACATCGAGCCCGACGCCCTGGCTGTTATTGAACAGCATCGCTGGCCTGGAAACATACGAGAACTGGAAAACGTGATTGAACGAGCTGTGGTGCTGGCCGATGGCGAAACAATCACGCTGAAAGATCTGCCTGAAGAAATGCGTGCTGCCGCCACTCCCGTGTTTGCAGAAAGCAGTCAGCCAGTCGTCGAGGACTGGACTTGGTACGCCGACCGGAACACTGGTGAACAGAGCAAGACTGTGGTTGACACACGGCGTACGAGTTCAAGCCACAACCCTGCCAAACGCGAAGTCCGCCGGGATACTCGATCGTTCAGTCGACAAAGCATTTCTGCGGAAAAGGCTCTGATGGTTTCAGCTTTGGAATCAGCTAACGGCAACAAAGCTCAGGCCGCTCGAGCACTCGAGATGCCTCGCAGTACGTTCTACAGTAAGCTGAAGAAACACGGACTGGCCGATTAAAGCTACCGGCAGAAACACGTGTTGGTTGCTGGCTTGTGGTAAAAAGCAACCACTGGATGCAGCGAAGTGTTCGCGACCAGAAGCCAGGCCGAAAACCGTGGAAAGTAAGTCCCGTTTATGATGGGCAACTCGGATCCGCGGGTGTTTGGTTCAATCGTTGTTCGCCATGCCTGTCTGTTTTCGATCCAGGACGATCAGTCCGCAGATTGATAACAGAATTCCGGCCACCATTGGGACTGACGGAGGTTCAGCGAACATCAGTACCGCTCCGAGTGCGCACATTGCATTTTGAGAAGCGTTGATGACATTGACGTGGCTGATATTCATCAGCTTCAGAGCATTTGTGATACAGAAAAAAGCGATCGCATTGAAGATTCCTGCGAACAACATCATTTGCCATTCTTCCGTTTGAATCGCCGCAATACGTTCAGATCCCATCAGAGAAAACCCAAGCGGACCTAGGCAGGCTAAGCCTGTCAGGCTGTAAATAACCAGTATTGATTCGACCGGCAGGGTTTTCTGAGCAATGCGCCGAATGACGACGCCGTTCACTCCGTACGAAAGTCCCGAAATAACGGCCATCCCGATTCCCAGCCAGATACCACCAGTAACAACAGCCGCAGAATCTGCTTCGTTAAGTGTTGCTGCATAGGACAACAGGATGATCGAAAACGTCATAATCACCATCGACAACACGGTTCGCGGAGAAATCAGATCTCCAAGAAACGTCCTGCCCAACACTGCTCCGGCAAGGATGATAAATGCAAACACCAGGGGAACCGAAATTGCTAATCCGATCTGCACCAGCGCCATCTGAAAGCCTAGGTTGCCTCCAAACTGCATCACCAGCCCGGCCGTAATCAATGCGGGTATCGGCCTGAGTGTTGGGTACAGAATCTGCCCTTGCGAATAGCGCCTGATCAACAATACTGATGCCAAAACAAAAGTCGGCACCGCCTTCACGGCAGACACCCACACTGCCCAGGCAAATCCATCATCGCGCCCGGAAAGTCCTCGCAGTGCGAGATTGGCAGCGGAGTAACAGACGGCAGAAATTATCCCCAGAATAATTCCACGGCGAACTCTGTCAGCATGCCCCGTGTTTTTGTGCTCGGCGTCGGAGATCATTGCTGGCGTCGAATCAGGGCTGGGCACTTCTAAGGTCCGGTTGTGAAGGAATTCGAATGAAATCGGATCGTAGCATCAGTAACCACGTTCAATGAGTGATCCTTCATGCGATTTGCACAGAGCTGGCGTAAAGCGTCGCCTGATGCCGCGATGATTACTAACGCGGCCTATGTTACACGTGTGTCTTTCGACTACTCAGAAAGCCGTGCCGGACGATCATCCCAAATGGGATCCACCAAACCAGATCATTAGTGGGAATCAGCCACAACACCTGTCTTGAAACCTGGCCCTGTAAAACGGCCCCAAACATTCCAATGGCACCCAGCACCTTGGCCAGGAGTCCTATCATTACAACACCCCAGTGCTGAACCGGGTTGGTGAACGCCAGCCCGTAGCCAACAGCAAGCAGCGATATGAACAGGCCGGTTCCCTGCCACAGATGAATATCATGTGGCGTTTCAGAAAATCCGTAGATCTGTGCTGATACCCTTGGCAGTGCGATGATGAAAATTCCCCAGACACCTGAATGCACGCATGACGCCAGCAGCACATACTTATGCCATGTGACGGGTTTCGGCGAAGGCACCGAGGTGATTGATGAGTCGTTCATCAGGCATTGAGTTCGTGCTTCAGGCATTCTGCAAGGTCGGGGTGCTGGAATTCAAAACCAGACTTCTGCAGAGCTTTGGGCAATACGCGGGCACTGCTGAGCAGCAGAGCGTCCGCCATTTCGCCCAGCACAATTTTGGCCATGAAGGCTGGCAGCGGAAAGACGGTGGGGCGTTTCAGCGCTTTGCCGATTTCTTTTGTGAACTCTTTGTTCGTCAGCGGCGTCGGGCTGACCGCATTTACAGGGCCTGCCACAGATTCGTTATTCATGCAAAAGGCAATCACCCGCACCAGGTCACTTAAGCCGATCCAGCTCCAGTACTGAGTTCCGGGACCGACAATGCCTCCCAGCCCAAGCTTGAATGGCAATATCATTTTGGCCAGTGCTCCACCCTTCGGGCTCAAAACTACACCGATGCGAACGTTGACAACGCGGACTCCCAGATCTTTTGCCGCATTGGCTTCAGCTTCCCATTCGCGACACACGTCAGGAAGAAAACCAGTGCCAGCCGCTGATGATTCCTCCAGTTCCGCCGCACCTCGATCGCCATAGAAACCAATGGCCGAAGCACACACAAGAACCTTCGGACGTTTTTCGACGGCGGCGATCGATTTCACCAGACTGCGAGTTCCCTCGATTCGGCTGGTACGGATTTTGCTCTTCATCGCAGAATTCCATCGTCCCGCGGCGATACTTTCGCCAGCCAAATGGACGACGGCGTCGACGGATTCCAGTCGAGTCGGGTTGGTTAGTCCGGTAGCGGGGTCCCAGCGAATGGAATCTTGGTAAGACCCGCCGTCTTTGCGGGTCATCGCCAGGACAGATTTGCCTTCTGCGTGCAGAAGCGCCGTCAGCGCTGTGCCGACCAACCCACTTGCACCGCTAATGGCCACGGTTTTAATCGGGCTGGGTGATGATGTGATGGATGTGGACATAGTTTACGAACCTTTTGATGCCGTGTTTTAACAGCCTGGTCAGAAAATCGACCGTGAACGCACGTTTTAATCTTAGTCACAGAAAAACCGGTTACGGCATGTTAAACCGCCTTCGCGGCACTCCCGTAACCGGTTTTAGTCACTCGTGTGGACGTTTCAAGATCCGTCAAACGCGTTTTAGGTCTGGGTCCTCAATCTTTTGAGCCACAAGCGAAACGTTATGCCCGCCGAAACCGAAGCTGTTGTTAATGATGTATTTTACTTCGTTTTCAATCGCATGGTTTGGAATGTAGTTTAGGTCGCATTCGGGATCCGGGTTTTCCAGATTAATGGTCGGTGGCAGAATCCCATGAGTTAACGCCATGCAGCACGCTGACATTTCGACAGCACACGCGGCGCCGATCATGTGCCCAAGCATGCTTTTGATTGAACTGATGTGCAGCTTGCCTGCGTCGTCACCGAAGACCTGTTTCAGGGCGACCGTTTCCATATTGTCATTGAATTTGGTGCTGGTTCCATGCGCGCTGACATAGGTTTGGTCGGCGATTTCTGCCGGGTTCAGGCCAGCCGCGGCCAATGCTTTTTTGATAGCCGTAACAGCTTTGCGACCTTCCGGATCAGGCTGCACCAGGTGATAAGAATCGCTGGTGGACGCACCACTCAGAACTTCCGCCCATGCCTTGCCGCCTCGTTTACGCAGGTGCGATTCGGTTTCGAAGATCAGAACCGAAGATCCTTCGGCCATGATGAAGCCCGAGCGATCTGAATCAAACGGCCGCATGGATTTCTTGGGTTCGTCGTTTCGATTGCGACACATGGCCTTCATGTTTGAAAACGAAGCAATGCCCAACCGTGTGAGTGACGCTTCTGTTCCACCAGTCACTACAAAATCTGCTTCACCGCGACGAAGCAGTTCGATTGCATCAATCATCGCATGTCCGGAAGATGAACACGCGCTGCTGGTGGTGTATGCGGTACCTTGAATGCCAAATGCCAGGCTGATGTTGCTCGGAGGCGCATTGGGCATCAGCATTGGAATGGTAAACGGACTGACTCGTGACGGCCCTTTTGTAAGCAGTCGCTCCATCTGGAATTCGTACGTTTCCAGACCAGCAAGGCCCGCTCCCAGAATTACGGCGGCTCGGTCTCCGATGTCTGTGAGCGGAAGTCCGGCATCTTCCAGAGCTTCATGGGCAGCAAGAACGGCGAATTGACTCGCTCGGTCCATCTTCTTAGCGGACACAAGGTCATTCACGTTCACTCGCGACATATCCATGTCGACAACTTCACCGCCGATGTTCACAGGCAGATCGGTGGTATCGTGAATCGCCAGGGTGTCCAGCCCGCAGACCCCTGAGGTCAGATTCTTCCAGAACGTTTGGCGATCGTTTCCCAGACAGGTGGCAAAGCCGAGACCTGAGATAAAGACACGTTCCATTTCAGCTTTCCGCATTTCCGTATTGAAAAGAAAGGACCCGACTTACCGGGCGTTTGAAAAAACACCTGTGCACGGTCGAAAATGATGGTCCGGCAAAAAAACAGGCAATTTTTGATGTAGTACAGCAAACCACGACAGACCTGCAACTTCACCACGTCGCAAAAGTGGCGATGAGCCGTAAATTGTCCCGTTGGACCGCCTTATTTACGCGATTCACTCAGTTGAGGGAATCAAACGATTCCTCAGGAACGTCCGCCCTGCCCTCGGAGACTCGACGGTCTGCCGGGTATTTGGGGGTCGTTCTCTGTTTCGCCATACGCCGATCGTTAAGATGTCTTAGTGGCATTTTGCCATAAATATTCACGACAAATCAGAGAACGGCGGGAAATGTCCGCACTTGCAAAACGAGAAATCCTGCTCGGAGTTACCGGCGGAATTGCTGCCTACAAAGCCGCCGATTTATGCAGTCGCCTTGTTCAGAAGGGGGCTCGGGTGTCTGTGATTATGACCGAATCAGCTCACCGCTTTATCGGCGCGACAACATTTGAAGCACTCACCAATCGGCCGGTCAACACGAACCCGTTTGATGCGAATGAGTATTTTCAGGGTGAACATATCGGTCTGGCTCGCCGAGCGGACCTTGTTGTTGTCGCTCCTGCCACCGCCAACAGCATTGCCAGAATTGCTCATGGCTTTGCCGGTGACCTGTTGTCCACGACACTGCTGGCCACAACGGCAAAAGTTTTTGTCGCGCCAGCCATGAACTGCGACATGTGGGCCAAGGCTTCTGTCCAGCGTAACGTGGCACAGTTGGCGTCGGATGGTTACGTCGTAATTGACCCGGAAGAAGGCTGGCTTAGCTGTGGTCAGATTGGTTCGGGACGCATGGCTTCGCCCGACACGATTATCACCGCCCTGGAACGCCACGGAAACTAGTTGAATGCGAATCCTGATTACCGCGGGGCCGACTCGCGAATACGTAGACGATGTCCGATTCTTATCCAACGCCAGCAGCGGTCGCATGGGCTATTCCATCGCCGAAGCCGCAGTTCGCGCCGGACACGAAGTTGTGTTGGTGACTGGTCCTGTCGACCTGCCCGTTCCGGATGGGGTGCAGGTTGCGCACATTGAAACCACGGATGAACTTCGCAAATCATGTCTGGAATTATTTCCATCCTGCGACGGAATCATCGCGACTGCTGCAGTTTGCGACTATCGACCCCGTCAACGTGTCCACGGCAAGATGACGAAAACCGGCGCACCGATTGTTTTGGAACTGGTGGAGACGTCTGACGTGCTGGCAGAACTCGGCGAACAAAAAGCTCATCGCTGGGTTGTTGGGTTTGCACTTGAATCTCAGGATCCTCGCACGAACGCCATGCGGAAACTTCACATGAAAAACTGCGACTGCATTGTGTTAAACGACACATCTGCCATCTCATCAATGGACAATCAGGTAGAAATTCTTTCGCCCGATGCCGAAACGGTCGCGGAATTCCGCGGACCCAAAACACGAATTGCCGAACAGTTGATTGAATTTATTGAAGATCGGATTGTGAAGTAAACTGAGAATGCTTTCCTTGGTATTCTGACTTTTCTGTTTGCCAGAACCGCCAGTCCAAAGCCATGGATGAAAGCTTTCGCATGTAATATCTCGTTCGTGCGAAATTGCGAGTGTTTGACCGCGATGGTGCCTGCAGAGCACGAATTGAGACAAGGCGAGCCAATTTCTTCCCATTGCTACGCCAGATGCGTCCGGAAACCGTTCCGGCTAACTTTTCCAATACAAGCACGACGCGCCAGCGAATGCATCTGGTAATGTCTGGATTCACTTGTTTGCGCGGAGTGCTTGCAGATTTTTAGTTTTCGGACCGCCTCTGGCTGTTCCGCTACGTAACGCCGTGCAATGAAAACATGATGCTTAGAAATTCAGATTCGACTTACCGTCGTCCAGTGCCTGCATAATGTTTGGCACATATGCCTGCCCGGTCAACGGGTCAACCCACAGAATTGTTCCGTTGGGGCCAGCCATCTGTACCAATTGGCGTTGGTGATTCTGAGCTGAACCTCCATTGTTCTGCAACTTCACGTTGACGGCTGATACCGGCGAGAATCCGCTAATCGCATCCGGATAATTGGACGGCAGGTTTTGCACGGCCGTTACAAATGCCAGCAACAAAGAGCACGCACACAATGCTGCAACAGCACCATTAAATCTACGGCCCTGAGGCACATAAACTCGACTTTGACGAGCCTTCAGCTTATCCGCTAAAGCTGGCCAAACGGATCCCATAGGAATCTCATCACAGTCATTGTCGCGAACCCGCTCAATTACGTGCATGGCATCAACCATGCCCGCATGATACGCGCGGCAGTCTGAACACACATGCAGATGATCGGTCAGACGCAGTTCTTCTTCCGGCAGTGTATCGTCACCCACAGCAAGATGAACCAGATGGCGAGCATCCGCGCAGTTAAGACTTTGCTTTTGCATATCAACGTCCTTCTAACCTAACGATTCTTCTTCAATACTTCGATCACGGCGTTCCCAGGCGTCTTTGAACATTCGGCGAGCTTCCGCCAGTCGCCAGCGAATCGTCGCTTCGCTGCGTTCGGTTACCGCTGCAACTTCTGATGTTGAGAAACCTTCCAGGTCTCGCAGCACCAAAACCGTGCGGTAGGCTTCCGGAATGTCTGCCAGAACAATGTGAACTTCCTGAGACAGGTCCAGATCACCACGTGGATCGGCAGCTGCTGGATCCGGAACGCGATCTTCACCCGCTTCACTAAATAACGCCCACCGGCCCTTGCGCTTTATCTTCCTCAGATAATCGTAAGTCGTATTCACCGCAATCCGAAACAGCCACGGACCAAAACGTCGCGACGGATCGAACTGGTCAAGACGATCGAACGCCTTCAAAAACGATTCCTGAGCAAGATCGAGTGCCAGATCCTGATCCGGCATAAAACGTCGAATAACTTTGATCACACGACGTTCATACCGTTGAGCAAGCTGGCCAAACGCATCGGTATCGCCACGGCGTGCCTGTTCGACAAGCCGCGCATCAGTCCCCTGAGACACCATGGAATCATCAGATTCCATTTCTGCCCCGGACGAACCAAAATTCGCGTCCGATTCGCTCATTTTTAGCATTTCTCGGGCCTTTCAGCACTTCATACGCTGAAAGGCCACCGATCGTTGGAACCAATTACCGCTGTTTTGCCAAGTCTCCGCCACTCCGCAAATTTACATTTGCCGTAAGTCCAGACCGGCATCACACTCTTCAGCCAATCAGCTGTTGAACTTCTTCTGCCGTAAATCGACGCTGCATTCTGGCACCCAGTTGGCTGACAATCCGGGCGGCTGCGTGAGAACCAAGGTGCCCGGCCTGTTTCCATGTCATGCCGTTTGTGACTCCGTACAGCAAACCACCGGCGTACATGTCACCAGCTCCCGTCGTGTCGATGGCAGACACTGTGACACCTTCAATCGCAATCGCTTTGCCGTCATGCATGATCAGCGATCCATTCGGCCCCAGAGTCATCGCGACGTTTTCTGCGTGCTTGTGAATTTCTGCCGCACAGTCAATAGGATTATCTTTGCCGGTCAGACTCTTTGCTTCTTCTTCATTACAAAAGAACAAGTCTACAGGCCCTTCTACCAAGCTCCAGATTTCATCTCGCAGCATGTTTACAAGAAACGGATCCGACGCCGTAAAGGCAACCTTCACTCCGTGCTTCTTTGCCAGTTCAATGGCTTTGTAAGCTGCTGCTTTCGTGGACTCGCCGGTCAACAGGTAACCTTCGATGTACACGTACTTTGCCTGCTTCAATTCGTTTTCATCAATATCCGCTTCAGTCAAAGTTGCCGACACGCCAAGGTTGGTCAACATCGTGCGTTGAGCGTCGTCGGTAATTAACACGCCACACGTTCCCGTCTGACCTTCCGACGCCGGGTTCACTTCAATGGTGACACCCATTTCTCGCATGTCTTTCAGGAAGAATTTGCCTACTTCGTCAGCAGCAACCTTCCCAACATAGGCGGCCTTGCCACCAAAATCGGCAACGCCAACAATTGTGTTCGCCGCAGACCCGCCGGCACATCGATTCAATGGCAGACCCGATAGTTTTGCAATCACGGCTTTCTGCTGAGCATCGTCGACCAGTGTCATGATGCCCTTATCGAATCCGGATTCAGCCAACAATGCATCGCTGACCTGGGCCTGAATATCCACCAAAGCGTTGCCGACGCCGAACACATCATATTTCATCTTGGATCACGTTCACTTAATGAGGATTTCGGAAGCAATGAATAGCCGCAACGTGAGCGACCTGCCGTGCCGAAAAGAATAGCAAAACAGCGTGCAACCGCCGATGCGGCTTCTACCAATCGACGGATTCCGCGGCGATTACTCAAAAACGAGACCTCAGAAGCCGCTCAACACCGGTAATTCAAGCCCTGGTATTAGTGCCTGAGACTGCCTGTGGCATTTCACGGAAACGCATGCCCGTTCCCGGGCTCGCAGGAAACGAAGGTCACAAAACAAAACGCGATGTTGCTGCCCACCTGGCTGCGTAATGCGGCTTAGCGTTTTTCCCACTCGATGTCAGACATTGCCGCCAATGCCAACTGCAAAGCGTGAGTCCCACTACGACCATGCCCCTTCGCCTGCACCGACAAATACAACTGATGCCCCAACGCAAGTCCCGGCATCGACAGACCCATTTTCTTCGATTCTTCCAGAACGATTCCCATATCCTTAATAAAGTGCTCAACAAAGAACCCGGGATCAAAGTTGTTCTGAATAATGCGTGGCCCCAGATTCGACAGGGACCAGCTTCCCGCCGCGCCACTGGAAACAGACTTCATCACCGTTTCAAGATTCAACCCCGCTTTGTAGCCGTACAGCAAAGCCTCACATACGCCGATCATGCCCGTGGCAATCAGTGTTTGATTCACCATTTTTGTGTGCTGACCAGCTCCGGCTGGCCCCTGATGTACAACGGTTTTCCCCATCGCATCCCAGCATGGCTGCAGAGCTTCCACAACATTGGCGTCGCCACCAATCATAATGGACAATGTACCATTCTTCGCGCCGATGTCTCCACCGGAAACCGGGGCATCAACACTGGCCACTCCCTTTGCTTTCGCTGACTCGTAGATCTCGACCGCCAGCGATGGCTGACTGGTTGTCATGTCAACTAACACGCTACCCGGCTTTGCGGACGACAACGCTCCATTATTGCCCAACAAAACAGAACGCACATCCTGGGGAAACCCGACGATCGAAAAAATCACGTCAGACTTCGCGGCCACAACTGCAGGCGATTCACCCCACACTGCACCGCGGTCCAGTAGCATCTGAGCCTTAGCTTTCGTTCTGTTGTAGATAGTCGCTGAAAACCCTGCGTCCATCAGATGGCCGCACATACTGGCCCCCATGACACCAGTGCCAATCCATCCGATTTTTGTTTCGCCGGGCGTTATCTTGAATGAAGTCATGGTCTACCCATATCCTGATCTCGCGATCGCGAGAAATCGTGTATTCGGTTGTCTGTAGTTAGCAACGGTCGAATCCCTCAGCCAAAGCTGATTCAACGGCCATTGTTAACGAAAGCTAACACATCAAAAAACACGAGCAAGTAACCGGCGACGTCGACACGATCACCTGTTTGCGATTCCCTGCAACCGCAGCCACACGGTCGCTCGATCCGGCCACGTGCCAATTTCCGATCCAGCCACGGGCCGCATACCGTACCCGTGGCCTCCGTTTGCATAGATATGAAGTTCAGCCGGCACACCGTTCTGTTTCAAGCCGGCATAAACAAAAACGCTGCCCAGCGAAGATGAACGGTCGTCATGGGTATGCACGATAAACGCTGGAGGTGAAGTTTTAGCAGGGCGAATTTCTGCAAGCAGTTGCTGCCCTGATGAATCCAGAATCTGCCAGGGATAAATCAGCAATGAAAAATCGGGTTTCGCACTCAACACATCGGCGTCATCAATGGACGAGTAGTCTGCAGCGCCGTCGCGAGTATGCAGGATTGCAGCTACTTGTCCTCCGGCTGAAAAACCGAGAACTCCAACCTTGTTAACGTCAACTTTCCACTGATCCGCGTTCTTCCGGATCAGACGCAGCGATCGTTCAGCATCCTGCAAAGGACGCCGCCATGCTTCTTCGGTTTTTGGCGTTTCCTCATTCGTTCGATACCTCAACACGAACACGGAAATTCCCAGTTCATTCAGCCAGCCCGCCGCTTCAGAACCTTCTTTGTCGGGCACGACCTTGCCGAAGCCGCCGCCGGGCAAAATTAATACCGCAGGACCGTTTGGCTTCTGTGCCAGAAAAATATCTAAGCTCGGTCGACGAATTTCAACCAATCGCGTCACTGGCGGATTTTCATCAGCTCGTGCTGGCTGAGCCACTCCTTCATCAAGTTTCGTTTCTCCGGGCGCAAGATCCGGCCATACAAATACACGCTGAGGCTCTGACGACTGCACAATCTGAGACAACGCCAACACCAGAAAAAACCAGAGACGCAACATAGAAACAGACTCCGTTATCACGTTATCCGACGAAACAAAGAACCGGCGGCCAACCTACAATAAATGCATGCCGCGCGACAACATTCGGGCGATTTACTTCATCGCATTTCCAGCCACTTAGGACACTTCAGCCCCCGACACAACCTGCAGAAACAACTTCGAAACATCCGGCTTTGTGACCTTGCCCATCGAATTGCGAGGCAACTGTTCCACCGTCAGCAGTCGGTGCGGAATTTTGTAAGGCGACATTTTCTCTTTCGCCCACAAACGCAACGAGTCCAGTTGCAGAGTCTGATTGTTCCGCAGCACAACGGCGGCCGCCACACTTTCGCCCCACGTATTATCGGCGATTCCAACAACCGCGCATTCCACGATGGCCGGATGATCCAATAGAGTCGCCTCTATCTCCAGAGCCGACAGCTTGTAGCCACCGCTCTTGATAATATCGACGCTGCTTCGCCCCATGATTCGATAATAGCCGCCTTCCAACACAGCGATGTCACCCGTCCGAAACCATCCGTCCTGAAATGAACCATCCATTGTTTCCTGGCGATTCCAGTATTCCAAAAACACATTTGGCCCACGCACCTGAATCTCACCCGCAGTATTTTCTTCCGTAATTGTCACGTCATCTTCTGATTGCAGTCGCACTTCGACTCCGGGCAAAGGTCGTCCAACCGCCCCGGGGCGCCGTTCGCCGTTATATGAATTCGAAAGTGCCATGCCGATTTCCGTCATCCCGTACCGCTCCAACAGTTTTTGCCCCGTCAGTGCAGTCCACGTGTCATGAACGCTGGCCGGTAGCGCTGCAGAACCGGAAACCATCAGCCGCATCTGCGCGAAGCCATTCACAATCGGCTGTCGCTGCAAATCCGGCAGACACTCAATCGCTTCAATCAGCTTTACATAAATCGTTGGAACAGCCATAAAGACAGAGTACGCGTTTTCAACAACGCGTTGCAGAATCGTATCGCGATCGAATCTCACAAACGCTTCAACTTCAGCTCCACACCACAAAGCACACGACATCACGTTGATAATGCCGTGAATGTGATGCAACGGCAGAAACAGGGGAATACGATCATCGGGGTGCCATTGCCAGGCTTCCACCAACGCTTCAATCTGCGCCTGAACACATGTATGAGTCGTCACAACGCCCTTCGGTTTGCTGGTGGTACCACTGGTGTACAACATCATCGCCCGGCGACTAAGCTCAACTTCCGGCAGTGTCGTTTTCACGGCGGACTTGTCAAGCTCGTCAACCATCACCAGCCGCAACGAATTAGCATCACGAAACGCAGCAAACTTTGAAGACAATTCAGTCGTGGTAACAATAATCGCGGCCTGCGAATCGGTAATCGCATATTCAAGTTCTTTCTCAATCGCAGAAAGACTTAGCGGTACGGCCACACCGCCCGCTCGCCAAATGCCCCACTGAGTTGCGACGTAGTCAACACCGGCTGGCACCAGATAGACAACTCGAGCTTCATCAAGATCGTCGCTGCCACTTAGCAATACCCCCGCCAGGGTTTCTGAACGCAGCACGATGTCAGCATAGGTGTGTTGTTGAGATTCCGAACGAATGGCTATTCGGTCAGCATGCTCGATGGCGTGCTGGATCAGTGGGATTTGTTTCATCAGCCTATCGTTTTCCCGTCCGAAGAATTCTTTAGTTGTCACCGACACGACCAACACTCTTTGACGCTATTCAACAATCATGCGAATCACAAAAAATACCAGAGAAGGCCCCAGCAAACAGCCGAGCCCCGTATAGAACGTCGCTGTCATGGCTCCGTACGGAACAAGCCGTTCATCAGTGGCGGCCAGTCCGCCCGCAACGCCGCTTGTGGTTCCCATCAGGCCGCCAAAAATCAACGCAGACCGAGGATTGTCAAGCCCGATCCACTTTGCCGCAAGCGGTGTCAGTGTCATTACAAGAATAGACTTTATCAAACCCGCGGCGATGCTCAACGCCTTCACTTCGCTGGATGCGCCCAGAGCGGCACCTGTCACCGGCCCAACAATGTACGTGGCCGCACCGCCTCCGATGGTGGTCATGCTGATAGCGTCACGATAGCCAAATCCATAGGCCACAATCGCTCCCACGAAAAATGAAACCAGAACTCCGGCCAGCAACGAAACAACCCCGCTGATCCCGGTCTTCAAAAATTCGTCCAGTCGCACACCAAAAGCCGTGGCAACAATCGCCAGATCTCGCAACATCGCGCCGCCCATAACCCCAAGGCCGGCAAGACAGGGGATATCGGCCAGCCCTTTTTCGCCTCCACTCACTTTTCCACCAACATAAGCCAGCAGCAATCCGATCAGAATCGCAATCGCCGACCCATGCAGTCGTCCCTTCGTGATTCGTTGTGAAGCCACATAAGACAACCACACA
Organism: Fuerstiella sp.; assembly: GCA_041689795.1. Lineage (GTDB taxonomy): Bacteria > Planctomycetota > Planctomycetia > Planctomycetales > Planctomycetaceae > Fuerstiella. The sequence goes on from JBDNFN010000172.1 coordinate 120,186, forward strand.
ATGGTACCCACAAACGCGAAGGCTGTCACAAGCGAATACTTAACCAACACGGATTCCACGGCGCCAAGAAAATCCGTCATACGTCGAAGCCTTTCGAAGCGGCGTCTTCAGTTTCAACCAGCGAATCCACACCTGTTGAGCGTCCAATACGACTTACCAGCGGTACCATCGCAAAACTGACGATCACGACAACAAAACCCGCCGCAATCGCTACTGCGCCCCCGTTCACTGCAGCCAGAACGTTCTGACTGGCAGACATCGCTACAACGACTGGAATATAAATAGCACTCCAGAACAGCACGCCATTCTTAGTTGGAGGCAACATGCGGCCCGCTGCCTGCAGGCGTCCCGAAATGATAATCAGCAGCAACATGGCAATACCCACGCCACCAACGTTTGCATTAATGCCCATCGCCAGCCCCAGCAGCTTGCCGACTATCATTCCGACCAACAGGCACAGCGAAAGCAACGCCGTTCCATAAATTGCCATTAGACTTCCTTGCTATGCGCATACAGGTTTCACGGAAACGACCCGCGTTCGCGTCGAGCTCGCGAATCTGCCTCGGCTTCAAGTTGGCGAGTGTAAGCAAACATCGCCCTGCAGTGAACTAAGAACGGCTGGCAACAATAACTGCGATTCACGGAATATTCACGGCAATACAGAGTGGATGCCGCGGCGATTTTTCAATACGTTAAGCGAGTCAAATTCACTTACTGTGTGCCAGTTCGGGCTCTGCCAGTGTTGTGTGAATTCGAACTGACAGGCTGCACCATGAAACGCTGGCGATCTTCACGATGAAAAATCGTGACAGCCCCAATACATTGACGGCCTGAGACGAAGCGAGCTCCATTATTTGAAATCAACAGCGCCACAGCACCGTCCACGCTTTACCGGATTTTTATGGATACAGTCGATTGATGCTGCGATGGCGTCTGAGAAAATGCAAAACGGACATGATCTCTAATTCGCAGACTCAATCCATCGCTCCTTGTTAACTCCCGTCTACAGCGCATGAAAAAAGGTCGATGCTGGAAGCATCGACCTTTTTCGGTTATCTGTTGAAACACTCAGGGTTACGACGCAGGGCCGTCAACTACTGGTGCTTTTACTCGCTTGCGAACGTCTGTTTCCAGAACGCCGAAAGCCTGCTCGTGGCGTTGCAGCGCCATTGAAAGAGCACTCCACAGACGCTTGGCTGTGAAGTGATTCAGGATGATTCGCTGATTGACTTTCACGTCGACCTTGCCTGTTGCATATGGAGTTGGGTTCAGGCCCAGGTCCAAAATTAATTCTTCCGGTGTGCTTGAAACGCGGCAGAAGTTGGCGTAGCCGGCGTTTGCTCCACTGTCATCAACAATGACTTCCTGAGTCTGCTGAGGCGCAGCACCTGCAGGTGCGCTGGCTGGAGTGGTTTTTTTGGTCTCTTCGTCGCTCACGTTTTTTCTCCTGATTTTCTTTATTGCCATTGGCTCGATTCCTGACTTGATACGCGCCACTGCGTGTGTTTTCACAGACGCAGTCGCCGTCGACTTATAACAACCAAAACTTACGGTCGCAACGCGAACGTCACCACAGACGGCTTCTGATACGCGATCTGACACATCGCGATGACAAAACAGTCAAAGTCGGCAAATTGGTCCCTAACCCTGCTATAGCCCGGTTGGAGATTCGGCAACCTCCGACCAATCACACGGCGAACAGACGGTCCAAATTAAACTAACTTCACAAGTTTCGAGACTCGCCCTGTCTTCACCCACTCCACAACAAAAATATCGCCGTTCGCATCAAAACAGGCGTCGTGGGGGTGTACAAACAATCCCGGTTTCCAAAGTTCGTTCTTGTTTCGGGTGCCTTTGTCGGCGAGCACGCTTTTTCGCCAGGCTTCGTCTTCACCCAACTGAACCACCACGTTGTTGTCTTTATCCAACATTGAAATACGAGTGTACAAATCCGGCACAAGCATCAAATCTCCCCGCACATCGATGTCAGCCGGAAACAGAAAACCACCCATGGTTTTTAAATGATTTCCAGCCAGGTCAAACCACTGCAATCTTTCGTTGGCTCGATCGGCGACAACCAGTTTGGCAATGCCATCGCGATCATCCAGCCATTGACCGTGCGGTGTCTGAAACTTTCCATCGACCTTACCGGGACCACCCAATGTTCGTACAAACTTATCGTCGCGGTTGTATTCAAACACATAATTGCTGCCGTAACCGTCACCAAGATAGTATCCGCCGTCCGGTCGAAAACTGGTGTTGGTCGGACGGTAGCGTTTGGCTTTTTCCAGAACGCCACCAGAATCTTTGTCCAGTTCAGCCTTTCCCTTCCGCCACACTTCTTCGCCCTTGAGCGTCATCTTTGTGAAAAACAGTTTCGAGTCACTCGGTGACAGGTAGATGAATTCTTCGCTGCCTTCTGTTCGAATATCAATGCCATGGCCCTTGGCTGTTCCCGTGTTGTGCACGTCGCCCATTGAACGCACGAATTGCCCGGTGTGATCAAAGACAAAGATCGAACCCGGATTGCCCTGATGAGTAATATAAATCAGACCGTGTAAATCTACGGCAACTCCATGCGACGCGTTGCCGTAGACATGATCGCTCGGCAGATGCGTTCGGTCCCAGTCATGCAGGCATTCGTACTGGTATGCTCCTTCCCCAACGATCGGATTCTTCGTTCCGGCTTTGTCCGTCGCATTCAGAAACGCTGGAACGCCAACAACACCGCACGCTGCAAGCGCGCCCACCGCACCGCTTTTAAGAAATCGCCGACGTGATGATGTTTTTTGAATTGGTGGCATTTCATGTTCCAGCGGTCGAGATTCATGCAAATCAGTTTCAAAAACCAGTAATTGCAAACCTCACGCGATAAAAACATTGCAGGCGAAACTACTGACGATTGGCCTGCCACATCAATGGAAGGTTAGAACATATTAGCCGGCGACCAATCGAAAGCCAAATTGCCAGCCAACTTCAGAAGTCGCCGCAGTCGTCGTGGAAATTTCGTCTGCGTATCTCTACTGTGCTTGCAGCAGAAGACCGCCCAGCCAGCCGTGTCTGCGAGCGAAGGTCCCGCCATTTCGGCGAACTTTGTTCCCATTCGGCTGTCGTTGTCTGGAATTGCCCGTTCACCAGGTATTTACTGATTAGCCATAAGTCATGTCCGAGAAGACCACACCCAGGCCGAAAATTAAACCTCAGACATTGCGAGGATTTCGTGATTTTCTGCCCGACCAAATGATGGCTCGCGAACATCTGATTAACACGGCTCGCGAGGTCTACCGCAGCTATGGCTTCGCTCCGATCGACACGCCCGCTCTTGAATATGCTGAAGTGCTGCTTGGCAAAGGGGGCGAAGAATCAGACAAGCAGGTGTTTCGATTTACAGATCAGGGGGATCGAGACGTGGCCATGCGTTTTGACCTGACTGTGCCTCTTGCGCGATATTCAGCTCAACACATTCAGGAACTCGGCATCCCGTTTCGGCGTTACCACATTGCGCCGGTCTGGCGAGGCGAGCGGCCTGCTCGAGGACGCTTTCGCGAATTCATGCAGTGTGATTTCGACACCATCGGCAGCACCAGCAATGCCACCGATATTGAAACGTTGATGGTCATCAATGATCTGTTCGAAAAAATGGGCATCGAACGTTTCACGGTCCGCGTCAACAATCGCAAGGTCCTGAACGGCCTGCTGGAAAAGAACGGAGTACTGGAACACGCGGTCGGAATCCTAAGATGCCTGGACAAGCTCGATAAAATTGGCCGCGACAAAGTGGTCGAAGAAATGGTCGACAAAGTGGGTATCACGGCAGAACAGGCCAACAGTGTTTTGGACATGGCTCAGCTGCAGGGAACTCCGGAACAAATCATGGCATCTCTGGAAGGCATGCTGGCGGGCAGCGAAAACGGCGAAGTTGGACTTAGCCACCTTCAGGAACTATTTGCCACGGCAAAGGCCTGCGGTATTCCCGAAGGTCGAGTATCGCTGGATGTTTCAATAGCCCGAGGTCTTGATTATTACACCGGCACCATTTACGAAACTCTGCTGGGCGACTTACCCGGCATCGGTAGCGTCTGTTCCGGCGGACGCTACGATAATCTGGCCGAACTGTTCACATCGCAACAGTTGCCGGGTGTCGGAGCAAGCTTGGGTCTCGACCGCATGCTGGCGGCGATGGACGAACTTGGCATGACAAAGAAGGCCACAACTCCGGCCCCCGTTTTGGTGACCATGTTCGAACGCGATCGCATGGTCGACTACATGCAGGTTGCCAGAATGCTTCGCTCAGCAGGAATTGGTGCCGAAGTTTATCCCGAAGCCAAAGGTATCGGCAAGCAGATGAAGTACGCTGACAAGAAGGGCTTTCGAGTCGCTCTAATTGCTGGTGCCGACGAATTTGCTTTCGGCATGTGGCAGGTAAAAGGACTGGCCGATGGTTCGCAGCTGGAAGTGCCAACTGCTGAGCTTGTCAGCGTCGTTGCCGGACTAATCGGCTGAACGTAATTGCCGAGCAGACACAAAACCGGCGGGGCAACTGCAATTAGAGCAAGTTACGAAAAGGCGCAATCACTCGTTGCGAACGTCGTCAGAAGTTTCGGCAGCGTCTGTGGTTTTACCGGCCGAAACTGTACACCAGTTTCGCTACGTTATTTCGTAAGACGCTCTAGCTGCTGGCACTTCGATAATGATTCAGTGACCACTTAAACACGACGCGAGCAATCGCCAGCCCAACAAGAGCGGCCAGGAGTGAAACGGCCGCCCAGTGTGTTTGGTCGAGCGTATTCACGATGACTCGAGCTGGCACGGTGATGACCAGCAGAATCGGCATGATGTAGGAAAAGCCAAACTGCAGAACTTCGCCGCCTTCAATGCTGTTCGCGTCGCGTCCATCGTAAATGCTTCGCGGGTATCGAGCGAACACGGTGATGTAAAACCAGAAGTCATATAACCCCTGATTGCGACCCATGAAAATACTGCTGCAGGCTGTGACAATCATCATCGAATAAAAGAACAGTACGCCTGTGCCGACATAAAACGAGTAGATCAGCAATTGCCCGAGCGAAACAGGTTCGCCAATCCGCCATAGCGAATGAATCAGCAAACCCAGAGCCAGCATGACCTGACTGATCATCGCCATGTTGACTCGTTCCAGTGATACCAGAAACTGCGTATCAATGGGCTTAAGCAAAGCAAAGTCCAGTCGTCCGGTGCGAATCTGTTCGCTTAAATTAGCGCAGTTGGGCATGAAGAACGTTTCGACAATTCCGTTGATCAGCATGCCGGTTGCCATAAAGGCAAAGTACTGGTCCTGAGTCCAGCCATTAATGCTGGGCACCTTTTCAAAGATCACTTTGAATAAAGCGATCTGAGCAAAAAACCAGAAGCCACGAGTGATGATCTGAATCAGGAAGTTGCCCTGAAACATCATCTCGCGGATCAACGAGTTGCGAAAGAATGTCGCGAAAACACGCAGGTGAAACATTGACGATCAACGCAGGTAAAGGCCAGCCAGACGGAAACCGCATTAACAGCCGGCCCGTCGCATAAACATTCCTTAACAGTCCACACTGTAGCAGGCGGAAGGAAACCTGGCAGCGGTCGGCCCCCACAGACCAGCAATTGCCCGTAGAATCTCGGCTTGATCTGCAAACGCCCAAACCTGCGACTGCCCTCTTAATGGCACTGCCAATGACTTGCCCGCCGGCCTGTTTGGTGAAATCGGCCACCAAACAACGTACATGGTTTCAGTTTCTCGCCGTCTTCGGCTGTTTCAGATATTGTGAGCCAAATCAATTTTGTTGATGCGATTAATATGGCGACCGCCTTCAAAATCTGTGTCCAACCAAGTTTGAATAATCAAAATGGCTGTCGCAGAATCCACCATGCGTTCGCCGATGGAAATCATATTGGCGTCGTTGTGTTGTCGACAAAGTCGCGAGGTTTCTTCGTTCCAGCACAACGCACATCGAATGCCCGGGTGGTGATTGGCGGCCATCGCTTCACCATTTCCTGAACCGCCTAAAACAATTCCTCGCTCGTACTGTCCGCTCGCAACCGCCGCGGCCGCCGGATGAACGAAATCCGGGTAATCACACGACGTCACAGAATCCGTCCCAAAGTCTGTGACTTCATGGTGAAGACTTTGCAGGTATTCAATAATTCGCTGTTTGTATACGAATCCCGCGTGGTCTGAGGCGATTGCAATTTTCATTCAATGACGGCTGCTTCTGAACATTCAGATTAATGGGCGACTGAAGACACCTGGACTGAACATGCTTCGACGGAAAGCCTACAGCCAGCAACATGCTGCCGCGACTCGCAATAATTTGCAAAGAGAATAGCTGTGTTCAGCGAGCCGTCGCGAACCACTTTCCCGAATCTCGCCCCAACTGCTCCAATATGCCAACGACTTCGTTAAATGGGATGGCCAGCGGCTCAACATTCTCTGGCGCAACAAGCCCAACAGTACCGATCCAGGTGTCGGGAGCTCCCGGAAAAAACACGGCCACAGATCCGTCCGGCAGTCGATCCGATTCAAACGCAATCCGCCGACATTCGGCCGTAACAACAAGCACCGGTTTTAAAGTCGGTACGTCGCGAGTGCCGCCAATGTTTCCCGCCAACAGATCTTTGTAGATCACATACTTTGGGAAAAACGTCGTCAGGTATTTTTCGATAAATCGAGCACACCGACGACCAATCGCTCGGTGAGCCACCAATCCTGCTGCGAAGCAGGCAAGCAGAATCACTGCAATGGCCAGAGCGAACAACATGGCAATTCCGGCGGCTGTCTGCACCGGAATCCGTTCTTTCATGGGTTCGTAAATCACGACCACAAAACTATAGACGTAGCCAAGCAGTCCTACAACGGCCGCCAGGGGTAACAAAAACAGCACTCCCCCAATCGCAGTCGCCTTCACAAAACCAATGGAACGTCCGATGTGCTGTTTCATATCGAATTTGGTCTTCTATTCTGATCCATGGGCGAATTGTGAACTGAATCGCGACACCCTCAACGGGTCCGCTCTTTGCAGGCATCTTAATAATGTTGTATCGAACGACCAGCATTCTGAACGTGGACCGGCAAACATCGCAATCATAAACGAACAAACAGCCTCAGTGCCTGGCCGCACGAAAGTTCTATGACCGTCGCCAGTATTCCGGGTTTCGATAAATCGAATAACTATTTCACCGAGAAACTGTCGCGAAACGAGCGTCCGTTTAACCCGACTCGCGTAAGAGGCCTCGTTTCTGATTCGGTCTGTGACAGAGATGTAGCCCGAATGCTCGACGCATTGGTTAACAACGGGGCCATGTCCCGATCAAAATCCCGCTTCGCAAGCATTAGCACCACCAATAGCGGAATCGACACCAATAACAGTCTCAGCGACCCGATTACCCAAGAACTTCGTCGACGCAGATACGGCAACTCGGTTACCCAGCACAGCAGAGGAGCGAACAGCATCCCCAGCGCGCTGCAAGTTGAAAGTCGGCCAAAGAACTTCCCAATGAACAATAGGCCGAACAGGCCAATCATCGCAATTCCCAAAACAGACTCCGCACTGAAGTCAGAACCTTCGCGGATGTTTTTTGGAAGGGCCATCGTGGTTAGAGTAACGGCGGCAAGACTGGCCACCAAAGGAAAGGCAGCCGCGCCGCCTTTGATGTACCCCGCCATCATGATTGTTGCGCCGGCGCATTGGAGCGTGAGACATAGAGCGAACGAAATGGAAACGCCCGGTTTGCGACGGGTAAGTTCAGCCAGCGCAAACCAAACTGCTGCCAGAAGTGCGCCGCTCAATGCCAGAACGCTAACTGCCTGCCAGGCTGTCCAGTCAGAATCGGTACTGCTTAGATAAACAGAAGAGTGCAGCAGAATTCGCGGAATAGTGGCGGCCAGACTGATTCGCAACAGCCACACCATCCAATTTGGTGCGATGTGGAGACCAGCGATCAGTTCGATGCCAAGGGCCACTGGGATAACCAACGCCAACAACCGATCAAGTCCATTTGCGGGGGGCCACGCAGGTTGCAGTGACATCCATGAATAACCAACCGCAAGGCCCAGGCCAATCGCAGCTACACTCGCCGAATTCAGCCAGGCGCGGTGTGCCATCCGCCGCCCGGCGACCATCGTCAGCACAAGTAAAACGCTGACGATGGCCGCGGCACTCATAGCCGTTAGGTATAGCAGTGGATCGGGCATCGGCTATTTATGAACGCCTTCGCAGTCGATCATAATCAAAGCTTTATCGCCGATCGGGCCGATCGCTTTTTTATCGAAACCATAGTCGCTGCGTTTCAGTGCCAGTTCCGTAGAAAACGCTACTCGCTTGGTGCCCTTGAAATCGTGTTCCTTACCGCCCATCAACACAAGCGTAATCTGCTGGGTGGTTCCGTGCATGGTGAAATCACCCGTCACTTCGTAGCCACCGTCAATAACTTTAGTGCTTGTGCTTTTGAATTCGATCGTTGGGAACTGCTTTGTATCAAAGTAGTCCGGCTGTCGCAGATGCTCATCACGTGCGGCATTGGCTGTATCAACACTGTCGACTTTGATTGTCAGTGCAAACGTCGACTTAGTTGGTTCTTCTCGGTCCAGTGAAAACTTTCCGGACACTTCGTTGAAGCGGCCATGAATCCAGCTGATATCAAGATGCCGCGCCTTAAAACTAACCGAAGAATGCACGAGGTCATAATCATATTCGTCTGCTGCGGAAGCTGAAGTGCCGCCGACGCATGTCAGCGCACTAATCACGAGTGCCTGAATGCATCCCAAAAAAACGAGTCGCATAGATAGTTCCTGTCGCAAAGATGTTTGAAAAGTTGCCGTCGCTGTCGTCACCAGCGGATTGGCTGCCATCGTACGAGCCGCAGGTTGGCGAGTAAAGCAGGTGGCCTGATCGCCGCACAGCAACACAATTTTTGAGCATTCGTAATCCAGTTTCAGGCAGACGCGAAACGCCGGTAAGTAATCTTCCCGCAGTTGCCAGACTCGCCAACGCTGCGTGCCTGTCGACCATGAAGTTTAAAAAAGTGAATCTCCGTGCTGCTCGTCATGTCAACCGGTTCATTCATGAATAAGCCTCAAAACGGCACAGCGGCGACAAAACCCAAGCGGCCTGATACGAACGCTCTGTACTCCCGATAATCACTCGACTCCACTGTAAAACTCCAGTAAGTCGGCCAGCCTAAGGCTGTCGCTGACGAAACTCGCCAGGAAGGCCAGACGTCACAGCTGGCAAAAAGCTGACGCTAACTAAAAAGCCCGGCGGTAGCGAAGCGTCCGGCCTTCGGCTTCGTGTGAGACCGGCGTCAGTTCAGCAGTCGTTGGCTCACGCAGTCGTGAACAGTAAACAGCGTCTCCAGTGACGACGTCCAGGCCAGCATGCGATAGATCAACGGGCGACCGCTTTTCACGATTTGCGGCGGGATTAGAATCATGTGCTGAAGTCCATGCGGAGCAGTTTGCGTTTTTGTTCGCGACGTTTTTCGCAAGCCGCAGCGTTGCCCGCTTCTTTGAGCGGCAGACTCAGCCGGTACTTTCAGTTCCTTGCCAGCATCCCCATCACCATATACGCCCAGTTGCTCACGAGGTTGTTCAGCGGCGCGGCGAGAGCTGCCATCGCCCTTACCTGCGCGATGATGTTTTCCTGGTCGCCGCGGCTGTGGGCTTCGAAGACGATCTTCGCTGGCGTCATCTTCTTCGACAGGTTCGTGATGTGAAATTATTAAGGCGAATCACCAAACAGTGTCTGCTGCTCCTGCACCACCGTCACCTGTTTTTGTAGCAAGATTATGCGATAAATGTTGCTGCAGGCGGTTGGGCTGTAGTCGAATTCCGCGACGAACTCCTGTTCCGGAATCTTGTTCTGATATAGCATTTTTAATGACGAATGCTGCTTTGAAATTGGGGCGTATGGCTCGCGCCGTTTTTGTTTTGTTCGCCGTTTTCGGTTTGCGTTTGAGCTCCTTCCAGACCGAATTCTGCAGGGTTTTTACGATTTTTACCAGCAGTTCCCGGTGGCTGAATCAGGAGTCTTCCTGTATGCCCCATTCTGACATTGGATGGTTGTCGTAGCTGTGATTTGCATCCGTCGGGGATGAAATCTGCGTGCTGTCGGTGAAAATCGCGATCTGGTTTGGCAGA
>JBDNFN010000173.1:0-13056 GCA_041689795.1 Fuerstiella sp.
ATGGCGGCGATGGTGATCGCGATGATGTTTTCAACGGTATGGAAAATGTTGATGGGCGTGCGAGGATCGTTGAGTCGGCCGGCGATCGTTTTCAAACCTTCAAACTCGTCCCAAGAGACTTCCATGAGAATGCGTTCCAAACTCCAGGGTGACAAAACAACAACACCCTATGATGACATCCTCAACCACTTCGCGCAAGTCTACCCACATTCACAACCCCTACCCAAAGTGCGCGCCCGGTCTGCCCCATAGGCCGCGTATCCAATGCTGAAGCAGAAGCGAATTCTGTGCCGAGACTTGTGCGTTGGTCGGCCTTCGTGTTTGCGATTCGTTTCAGGGAACCAGGGCGACGTTGCGCATTCTGCCTACACTTTTCATTCCGGCTTCTCTCGCGTCGCCAGAACACATGCGCGCGACATTGTCACGCATCGAGCCGTTGAGGCCGCAACATTTTCGCCGACTAAAGTCACCTACACGAACTTATAGCTGCACGTCCGATTACTGAACAATGCGATATAGCAATCGCCATACGAGCGTAATGTTCGCGAATAGGGGATCAGCATATTCCGCGCATGCTCAGAAACTAAAGAATGGGCAATAGCGATAAACTTCGCGGCAACCTGCGCGAATATTCTTCGATGACTTTTGCGAAGCAGGCTGGCCTTAGCGAATCTGCATTTCGGTGCCAACACTTCCTGGTCGAGAAGTCCGGGTCAGAAGCAGCATCGCAATCACAACCGGAACTGCTGCAGTCACCAGCCAAATGCCGGGAAGATGTTGATGTTCAGAAATGCCGACACCCAGGCCGACAAGATCAGATTCGTATTCAGATACCAACACCAGCAAACCGTTATGAATTACGTGCAGCAGCATGCCTGGAAAAACGCTGCCGGATTTTTCAAACAGCCCTCCCAGAATAATTCCCATCAGCGTGCTGGGAATTAATCGTTCGAAAAGAAGCGCGTCTTTCACAATCACATGAAACAGTCCGAACAAAACTCCAGCTGAAAGTATCGCCAGCATTGCGGAAGATCGCTGACGAATTGAATTCTGGATGAACCCGCGAAAGAAAAACTCTTCGCAGGCGGCAGGTGCAATCGCCAAAGCAAACAACTTCACCCATAACGGCACACTGCCCAAATCAAGTTCGAAGCGTTCATACAATGCCTTCAGTTCTTCAACGCGTTCGGCAGTGAGTATCGAGACTTCGATTTCATACACAAACGCCCACAAAGCGCTGCCCAGCAACACCGCTACCAACCACATCGACAACCGCGGAAGTCGCAGTGCGAAGCCCGAGGCAATGCGAACTTTGGTGACTAACGCCACAATCACAGGGACGGCGACAAACAGCAACACCGATGCAAGTCCTGCTGCCAGCAACTGGTTTGACAACGACGTGTCCAGTCGCGATGGAATCCCTCCCAAGACAATAAACATCGAAAACACTATTGCCAGACACGCCGTGGAAACCGGTATCGGTGCGATAGCCACCACATGATCCGGTCGTTTCAGGAATTCCGTCCAGGACGAACCACTACCGTACAACACCGCGTCCGAACCGAAAATTCTGGCCGCAAATGACAGCGCCAACACGCCATAAAGTGCCGTCGAAATCAGCACGATGGCAAACATCAAAACGTTCACTTCCCCCTGCAGCAGGTCACGTCCCATCAGCACAGTATTCACCAGAGGAGTCACTGCCAGCATGCCATTGATTTTTAAATGCGGCATCAGGCTAAACACCCCAGGCGTGAGCGCAATCAGCATTAGCGGAATCAGATATGCCTGAGCTTCCTTAAAGCTGCGAGCCACGCTGGTGATACTCAGCAGCACGGCCGAAAAGAAAGCCGCAAACACCACCATTAAAACAATGACCTGAAACACCATCGTGGGGCCGACGTTTCCCAAAACCGTACCTTCAAGCCCCAGCGCAAACAGGGTGGCAAACATGGAAACAAGGTTCATCGATGCAGTTAGTAAGGCGACAACAAGTACGGCTACGAATTTTCCAGCCAGCAACGTCATACGAGAAACCGGAGCCGCCACCAGGATTTCCATCGTCCCTCGTTCTCGTTCACCAGCCGTCAAATCGATGGCCGGATAAACGGCACCTGTCATCGTCATCAGCACAAGAACAAGCGGAATAAACGTAATCAGAGGCGACGTGCCACCTTCTGTTGTCGCGATTACTTCCGAAGAAATCGTGGCCGGTTTTAGCGTTGGCAGACCTGTCGATTCCAACAGATAATCGGTGTATCGCAGGTTGATCAGATCCAGACGTTTTAGAATTTCACGATAGCCGCGATCGCTTAAGGCCGAACCCTTGCTGCGCAGGATCGTCCATTCCAGAAACTCTGCTCCACGAACTGGTTTTTCAGCGTTACCCGCCGGTTTTAGCCGGACGGAAACGTCGGCATATCCCTCTTTGACCTGTTGTTCAAGAGACTCAGTGCCATCCTGCGCTGTGATCCAGTACATGGCAAATTCGAAGTCCTGTTCACCACCGAACTTCGGAGACTTCGATCCGTCAGTGACATTATCTTCTTCATCACGCAGCTCGCTATTGTTCGCCAGCAATTCTTCACCGCGAACCATCGCGCTCGTAAACCTGCCGGCGTCTTCTTCAGAATCAAAGCAAACGTGAATTTCGATTTTCTGCATCAGAGAAAGGTTGCTCAGTACACCCTTTCGCATAATCACGCCCAGCAGCGGATAGACCAGCAGGGGCATCAGCACCAATGTCAGAACGGTTCGGCGGTCTCTGAGGATTTCGCGGAGTTCTTTAACAGCCAGTCGCCATGTTCGGCCTGTTGTTTCCGATGGCGTTACCGTTGAATCTGAGCGGTCGTTCATGAAGACGTTCCCAGAGCAGGGCGGTTCAATAATCCAATAAACATCTGCGTCAAAGTCTGTTCACCGGTTGATTTCCGGAGCTCTGCTAATGTGCCGCAGTGCTTCAGCCTGCCTTCGTGAAGCAGTCCGAAACGATCCGCAAAGCGTTCTGCTTCGTCAAGACGATGAGTACAAATGATAACCGCTTTTCCTTCTGACCGAAGATGCTGAATGTATTCAAACACCACCTGGCTGCCCACGATGTCAAGTCCCCGAGTTGGTTCGTCAAGCAGCATCACAGGCGGGTCATGCATCAAAGCACGAGCCAGATTGATGCGTTGTTTCTGCCCTGTGCTCAGAACTCCGCAGCGGCGGTCAATATACGATTCGAAGTTCAGCAGTGATGCAAGTTCATCGATCTTCTGCTTCGCAACAGCGGGACTCACATCGTACAGGTCGGCGACAAATGACAGCATTTCCCGCGGAGTCAGCCATTGGTAAACTCCGACACTGGTTGAAACAAAACCGATCAGGCGTTTGATTCGATTCGGATCTTTTGTGACTGAAAAGCCATCGATCGCTGCGTCGCCGGACGACGGCCGCAGCAGCCCCAGCATCATCCGCAATGTAGTCGTTTTGCCCGCACCATTGGGCCCGAGCAAACCGAAAACCTCGGCCTTGTCAACGCGGAATGAAACGTGATTGACAGCCGTCACAGTACCGCCTTCGGGCGTACTGAACGTTTTGGTGAGATCCGTTACGTTTATCAAAATGCGGCTCGCTTGGCGTTTCTGCGTGTTCGGGGTTGCTGCAGTTTAGATTCTGTCCCGCGAATGACTATTCACTACGACAAGTAGCACTGACGCAGGAGAGGAATGATCTGATTTGCCGCTTAATTAACAACGTCAACGGTATTGCAAACGCGATTTCATGATGAATGGCCAGTTCGTAAATCGTTGACTGTTCGCGATCGGGATTCAGGCGGCTGGATTGCAACGCGGGTGATGTCCAGTGACAATCCCCCCCTCCATTCCGGCTTAAAGAAAGTCACCCATGCGTTTCGCCTGCTATCGTCTGCCTCTGAACGTTTGCCTTGTTTTGATTGTGGGGATAACCGCAACTCCTGTAGTCACAATCGCTCAATCACCACGAGACAACTTTCGACAGCTTGACGACGTGTGGCCGACTCCGAACGAAATCCGGCGACCGTCCGGCGCACCAGGAGACGCCTATTGGCAACAGAAAGCTGACTACGACATTCAGGTCAGAATCGATGAAAAATCGCAGCAGCTGACCGGGTCAGAAACAATCACCTACCACAACAACTCACCCGACGAACTGGACAGTTTGTGGCTGCAGCTTGATCAGAATCGATATGCGTCAGATTCTGCCGATTGGCTCACAGCACCGGCACCGGAAATGAGCAAACTGTCTTACATTGAACTTCAGAGCATTCTATATCGCGAAAACTTCGATGGCGGACATCGCATTCTGGCGGTCAGGGACGCGGCTGGAAAACCGCTGCAGCACACCATCATTCGCACCATGATGCGGATCCGTTTGCCTAAGATGCTGAAGACAGGCGAGACGTTTTCCTTTCAGATCGACTGGAACTTTCCAATCGTCGACGGAAAAGCAACTCGTGTCCGAGGCGGCTATGAATACTTCAAAAAAGATGCCAACTACATCTATACCATCGCCCAATGGTATCCAAGGCTCTGCGCCTATACGGACTATCATGGCTGGCAGAATCGTCAGACACTCGATGCCGAGTTCGCTCTGGAATTCGGCGACTTCCGGGTCCGCATTACCGTACCTGAAGATCACGTCGTTGCGTCAACAGGAGAACTTGCCAATGCCTCGGAAGTTCTGACCGAACAACAGCAGCAACGACTTACTCAGGCTGCAACTTCAAGCAAGCCGGTGCTGATTGTCACCGAAGAAGAAGCTGCAAAAAACGAAACTACTAAGTCAACTGTCACGCGCACCTGGGAATTTACCGCAGGCAACGTTCGAGACTTCGCGTTTGCGTCATCACGTAAGTTTCTGTGGGATGCCCAGGGAATCGAACTGAACGGCCGCAAAATTATGGCCATGTCATTCTGGCCAAAGGAAGGTCAGCCGCTATGGCAACAGTATTCAACAGCGGCCGTCATTCATGCCGTACGAACGTACTCAAAATTCACGTTTGACTATCCGTACCCCGTAATTATTTCCGTAAACGGCGCTGTGCGCGGCATGGAGTACCCGATGATCACGTTTCAGGATCCTCGGCCGGAGGATGACGGAACGTATACTGAACAAACCAAACACGCTCTGATCAGCGTTGTCATTCATGAAGTCGGCCACAACTGGTTTCCCATGGTCGTAAACTCGGACGAACGCCAATGGCGTTGGATGGACGAGGGTATGAATTCGTTTCTGCAGCTTTTAGCAGAACAGGAATGGGAAGACTTTTACCCAAGTCGGATTCTGCGGCCCGATCGTCGACAGAAATTCTACGACTATCTAAAAACTTCTAACAAACGGCCGATCATGTCCGCCGCAGACGACCTGATTGACGGTGGACACACGGCGTATTCCAAACCGACATTGGCTTTGATGATTCTTCGCGAAACCATCATCGGACGCGAACAGTTCGACTACGCCTTCAAACGCTATGCAAATCGGTGGAAATTCAAACGTCCCACTCCGTTCGATTTCTTCAGAACTATGGAAGAATCATCCGGCTACGATCTCGACTGGTTTTGGCGAGCATGGTTTTACTCGACGGATCATGTCGACATTTCCATCGACAACGTGCGACAGTTCAAGCTAAACAGCATGAAGCCCGAAGATGCTCAGGCGACCAAACGAACTCAAAAGAGTAATCAGAAAGACCCCGTTATTATCCAGCGAAACAAAGACTTACCGAAACGCGTCAACCAGTCTGGCGAACTGAAAGACTTCTATTCGAGCTTTGACGAGCTCACGATTCTTCCCGACGATCGCGAAGCCTACAAGAAGCTGATTGATGGTCTTGAGCCGTTCGAAAAAACTTTGCTCGACACCAAAGGTAATTTTTATGTCATCGATTTCGCCAACATCGGCGGCGTTGTGATGCCATTACTTTTGGAGATCAAACACACTGACGGGTCCGTTCTCGAATTAAGAATACCAGCCGAAGTCTGGCGTCGCGGAGATCAGCACGTCTCGAAACTGATCCATACAACAAAGCAGATCGCCAGCATCACATTGGATCCACTTGATGAAACAGCCGACCTGGCGCGCGACAACAACGTGTTTCCTCGGCAGCCAAAACTCGAAACGTTTGAACTGCAGAAAGAAGACAGGATAAAGAACCCAATGCAACAACTAAACAAGGGCAATCAATAGCCTGGCACCGACACAACATCGACTATTACCGAACGCCCGTCGATCGAACAATTCTCACGTCGGACAAATCGCTGGCTATCATCGGCACGTGTGCCGTGTCGCCAGACGTTCGAACACGACAATGCCAATAATCATTGCCAACAGAGCGGCAATTCCATGGCCTCCGATCCAGCTGACGACGAACGCGAGATGCCACCCTGTACCGACGGACGACGTACTTACCGAGTACGCTGGCGAAGTGTAACACCCGACAAACGGGGTTGAGTTTATCGGCCGAATGCTGGTGTGCCGTTCGCCCTGTTCGATTGCAATGATTTCCTGAGCTGCCAGTCGTCTACCGGCAAGTTCTGATGCAATCATACGAAGCATCAGGCGATCAAGACGTTCCACGGAAAATTCCGGCACATCAGGTGTCGCATGACCGTTGCCGACGCCGGAATGATCCGTCAGAAACAGGTATTGGCCCATCGTCAACAGGGCAGAAGTTCTCATGACAATTTCCGCCGTCGTTTCAACTCCACTCGCTCCAACAGGAAACACGCGAACTCCTTTTTGTCGCAGGCCTTCAACAGCATTCAACGCATTCCCTATGTTCTGCTGATGTGGCGGGGCGTCTCCCACAAGAAACATTACTTTCGCGGTGTTGAGCGTCCGCCAATTCAGTTGTTCTGCATTTCGAAGAGCCGAATCCATCGCTTCGGGAAAGTCGCCACCGCCGGCAGCAGACTGCTGGTCAAGATTCTGCCGAAAGTCGTGCAGCGAATTCGTAAAGTCAAATGAACGGCAAACATATGCATCTCCCTTGTCCCGATAAGTGACCAACGCGTACCGCTGATCAACGTTGGGAAACATCTGATTGACAGACTCAACGATGCTGTCGATCTCAGTCTTCAGATATTCCAATTCATCGCCCATGCTTCCCGTGGTGTCGATTACCAGCGCAAGGTCCAGTTGTGTTGGGAGGGCTCCTTCTGCCTGGTCGATTACAATATTCAGTTTGTCGTGGAGTCTTCGAATTTCGTCAAACACCAGGCTATGGTGACCAGGAAGTGAAACCTGCAGACGCACTTCGGTACTTTGATAATGATCGTGCGGCCCGGTCAGCAGCATCACGCGACCATCAGTTCCGGTCGTTGCGTCGAGTAGCAATTCTTCGTCTCGCGATTGCTGCCCGGCCGACCTGGTGACCAGGCACCGAGCATCACCAAGCGGATTTCCCTGTGCATCCGTCACCGTAACCAGAGTTTGCTGGCCACGAAACTTCACAGGTACCACGTGAGATCCATCGCGTTCCAGAAAACGTCGATAGACGCTGAAGTTCGCCACGTCGTCAAAACGACCGGCTGTCAAAGTCCCGGATTGCAGTCCATTATTCCGCAACGGCGAAGACGATTCCAACGACGAATGAGCCACATCCGCAGACGTCCCAAAACCGCCGAACGCTTCTGCCCGACTGGACTTTGCGGGGGCAAAGAAAGTTTCGCCTGAAGACGGAGTACTTACCGTTGCAGACTCCTCAAGTCTTCCACTGCCTGAAGAATCTGAGACAATAGGCGAACGCGAATTCGCTTCGGAATCGCCCACAGGCAAACCCGAGGAACCGCCGCATCCGCCAACAGACAGAATTCCCGCCAATACAAGCACTGCAAGAAAGGGCTTATGCATTTTTCTTCTCGCTCTTTTCAGATGCCACGTCAACTCCGTGCGCACAATGGTAGCGCAGACGTGGACAGGGGGAGTTCTACAGACAACAGCGTTGACAGATTTTGCCAGCCGCAATACTCTGGAAGTAGCTGACAGTGCAGGCGTTCTCGCCTTCTATGACACTTCAGCCGAGCAACCGTTCAAACGGTTCAATAAATCCCGACGGTTTTAAAATTTAAAGACGCCGGCATTCCGGCAACCAATAAGCATGGCCCGTCAACGGCCACAGCACACTCAACAGGCTTCAATGACTGGAGTGTTCGGTGTAGTCAACACTGTCGCTTAGTTCACCAGAAAAGACTACCGAATCTGACGTTCGGTGGACTTAACCAGACGAGGATTGTCATCACGAATTCGGTCCAGAAGTTGCATCGCGACACTCTTTTGACCTTCACTCGCTGCTGATTTCTGACACGTCAGCAGATAACCAACGACGGCAGCGGCAGTTTGATGATCGTCTGTTTTAGCCGCATCATATACTTCGCTAAGCTGACTTACCGCGTCCCAGTCTTCCCAACGAGCAAGATTGCGGATCACAATTTCTCGCATCTCCGGATGGTGAATCATAGGATGCAGCGCCGTTTGCAGGCGTTGTTTTGGAAACAGATTGGGTTCGTAAGCCCAGACAAACTGCAACGCCTGCACAACCGCAAAACATTCAAGACCGGAAACACCGGGCGTCTGAAATCGCGTTTTTTCCAGAAACTGCAAGCCGCCTTCGCCTTCCAGCAGCAGCAACCCACCCATCATGCCTTCGACACCAAATCTAAGATCGTCGTTTACCGGCTGGCCGATTTGCTGTCGCAGAAAAACAGCATCTTCTTTGTGACCACAAAGACCTAACAGCATGCCGTAAAGCCCAAGACGTTCCGGCGATGTGTCTTTGTTACTGATCCACGTTCGCAGCCTGTCACGAGGAAACAGTTCTCGAACTTTCGTGATATCCTGATACTGTGCGTTGGCAAACTCGCCCCACGCATCAGCAGAAACCAAGGCATCATTGTGCTCAAGAAACGGCACAAAATATTTAAGCCGCTCAGACGGATTTAATTCCGGAGCCGGCGCATTAACAATGTACTTAAACGAATCTTCGGAGACTCGTTCGACGGGATCCCAGACCAACTGTTCTGGCGATTCACTCTTTGACGGCTCTGACGCAACGGATGGAACAACCACCTGTGACGTTACCGTGGCGGATACCGTTTTGATGGGCGAATCCAATGGCGATGTATTAGCTACAACTCCATCGTATCCTTGGGCAAACGTTTCCACCAACGCTGGCTGACTGGTGTCCTGCAGACTTCCTTTCAGAAGAAACAACTCACCGGGCTGACCAAAAACATAGTCGTTAATGCGTATCCGTTTTGTATTCGGAAGCAGCAATATCCCTTTATGAACGGTGATCACTTCCACCAATGCATATGGCGCCAGCTTGTCTGATCCTTCTGATGTAGAGATCAGTTTTGCCAGAATCACCACGTTTGCTTCACTGACCATTTCAGCCCAGGTCTGCATAGGAGCGATGCAAAACGGACAGGCGTTCGCGACTTGCGTCAGCACAGCCAGCAGCAGAGCTGCAGCGATAAGTAAAGAAGTCCGTTTCATAAAGCAGGCTCCATGCATCCGTTCATGGCACTGTAGACGTAAACCGGCGCGTGAAGCACGCACCATTCCTATCGCCGTGACCATTTACACCGTTCCAAAGCCTCTGCTGCCGAAGCGACAGATGAATTAACCTCAGTGAATAGTCTCGACGAAACTTCGGCCAATTCTGCGCAAGCCCAGCTAGCCTCGGCAAAGTATAGTCGACACACTCAAACGCCGACATATGAAAACATGAAGTGAAAACCGCACCAGGAAGCCTTCTGCCAAAAAACTTCACAACGCACAATTTCACCTTTACATGCAAGCGTATTCGCGGAATCCCGCAAACAACACAGGCCCCGGGCTCCGCTTCAGTCAACACCTGCAGGTCCTCTCGACGCCTGTTAGCATTCAGACGCCCCAGAGATCGCTGGTTGACTTAACGCCAGCAGACGCGCACCATTGGTGCGCGCCGGGTGACATCAATTAGCACACGGGCAATCTGCTTCGCAGCCTGCGTTCAGACTAAGCGTCTTCGGGAGGCTTGCCGTCTTTCCAGGGGCCGGCCAGATTCATGTAGTCAGGTTCTTCCAGAAGACTGCCCGTGTCGCCTGCGTGCCATCCTTTGATATGGTTTGGCTTGCCGCGTTCCTTCGACCGAGTTTCCCATTTCTTTGCCCATGACGAATCGCCGGTGTGAATCGACAGGTCATCCGCATCGAAGTGAAACACCTGGCCTTCGCGATAACTGCGTGCTCCAAGGATCACAGTTGTGATTGCCGCAGCACCCAGCAATGGGTCGTTGTTGCAGATACTCGGATCGTCCGCGACCATCGCGTCCAGCCAGTTTTTGAAGTGAGCATACGTCGTGTCGTCTACTTCAGCAGTTGCAATCCGTTCTTCAGTGGCCTTGCTGTCGCGAGTCACCTGAGGACGTTCGGGCACAAAGTCAAAGCCGTCAAACTGTTCACCCGTTCCAAACACAAACGAGCCATGATGGCCACGAATCAATTGTTTGATCGGCGTTTCCTGGCAGGCCATCGTGGCAGTAACCATACCTTGAACTCCTTCAGGAAAGTCCGCAACAACGGTCGCAACGTCCGGCACATCTCGTCCATCGTATTCCAGATACAATCCGCCGGCACCGACAACTCGACCAGGAAATCGCAGCCCTGTGCCTTTCAACATAGTCGTTGTACGATGGACAAACAGGTCGGTGAACATACCCGAACCGTACGGCCAGAACCGTCGCCACTGCCGATAGATCGCGCGGTCGAAATCTTCGTACTCGGCCAGACCTTCTTCGACTCCGAGCCATTTCTTCCAGTTGATATTCTTGGGCGTCATCTGCGGTTCCAGTTGGTAATACCGCCATTGCCCCTGAGCCGAATTGCGGAAGAACTCGGTCTGATACATCAGGACCTTGCCGAGCTTTCCACCGGTCAGCAATTCATTCACCTGGTTCCATACCGGCAGGCTTGTAGACTGAACTCCAACCTGCATCACTTTACCGGATTTCTGCCACGTCCTTAATACGCTGATGGCTTCTTCGACGGTCTTCGTCATCGGTTTTTCGCAATAGACATGCAGTCCTGCGTTCAACGCATCAATAGTCTGCTTTGCGTGCCAGTGATCGGGAGTCCCAATGCACACCGCGTCCAGATTCGCCTTTGCGTACATCTCGACATAGTCTTCGTACTTGTCAGGTGCCACTCCGGTTGCTTTTTCGATGTGCTTTGCAGCGCGATCGCGGTGTTCGTTGTACACATCGCAAACGGCAACAAGTTCAATCGGCTGACCTTCCGTCTGCAGAGTCGTGAGCCTCTTCACATGAGCACCAAAGCCGCGGCCGCCGGGGCCCACAAACCCAATCCGAATTTTCGCGTTTGCACTACGACTGACGGCATTCACCTGTGCAGAAACCTGAGAAGACGCGCCGAGTATTCCAGCGGTGTAGGCAGAAGATTTCAGGAAAGAACGGCGAGTAGAATCGGAATCGGGCATTGTCTGAAGCACCTTTCAACACGTTCAAAGCGGACATTCATCCGCCGATGTTGACGAATCATTGAGCGAGTGTAAGGCGCGCGTTGAAGCAGCGAAAGTCGCACACAAAGAAGAAATCGGTCGAGGTAGCGCGGAACCGAAATCTGATGGCAACGGGCAGTTGAACTGCCCGAATGTATTACGCCAGTCCCAGCGTGTAATCGTAAATAACGATGTAGTGGCAAACGCTTCCGAGAATAACCAGAACGTGCCAAACAGCGTGAAAATAACGAACTCGCTGGTCGTTGGTCAGGAAGACTACGCCCAGAATATAGCACGCTGCGCCGGCTGAAATCCAAAACAGTCCGCTTGGTCCGGTAACCTGAATAATTCGAGGAACCGCCAGAGCGGGCATAGCTCCGAGCGCTAAGTAGAACCACACGGGAACCATATTTTCTTTGGTAACTCGAAGTTTTAAATAAATTCCCAGACCAGCCATTAGCCACATCAGGACCATTGGAATATTCCACCATCCTTCGTGACACACAGCCAGACTGACGGGCGTATAAGTTGCCGCCATCACGGCAAAAATACAGAGCTGATCCAGCGTTCGGTAGCGAGTTCGAAGCGGACCTGAAACAAACGTATGCGAAAGGGTAGACGCCGCAAACAGAGCAACCAGCGCGATGGCATAAACCCAGATACCAACCCACAAGTAGCCTTCTATTGGCACGTGAGTTACCAAATGCAACGCACCGACAATGCTCAACGCCAATCCGATGCCGTGCGTCAATTGATTGACGGTTTCATCAGGTGGAGCCATTGATGTTACGGTGTGCTTTGTCAATTCCTGCATCGCAATCCTAATTCACGTACGAACGTTCAGTGTTATGAAACGCCTTCCCAACTAATCTTCGACCGCACCAATGCTGGTCGTTTGATCAGGAACGTGAATCATTCGCCTTTGCCGGAATTGGCTGAATTCGATCGCCCAACTTTAACAACCGACTCTGCTTGATGGCGATTATGGCCGATGATCGGCATCAACTGCCGGTGTCTCGGCCTGATGTTGGGCTATGGCGAAAGACGCAGAAATTGCCGCGAGTTCTTACTCGACGTATTCCTGCGTTTTCCTAAAAGCTTTCCGGCGGTGGCGAGCTTAGCACGGACCCCGAAATCTGCGATAGACGAAATCAGAAAACCTTGTGTCTCCAAACAACGAACCTGGACCAATCGAGAAAATCCTGAATGCTACGAATTGGGCTTGTAATGCCACTAGGCCCAGAACAAGCGACGATTTTTGGTTGAAACGGCAGAACCACCCGAAAACCCTGCTGGATTCCGCGTATTGAGTGTTGTGAGTCAATCCAATTCGTGGCCCAACAAAGGATTTCGGGTGAAGACTTCAGCTTATCAAAAACGGCAGGCGGCAGCGCGAAGCGAGCGGCGAAATCGCGATGTCGGCGGAGGAAAAAGGCTGACGCGATCAATGCCGAACGCAGCCGGCGAATTAAAGAACGCAACAAGCACCGCTGCGAAGATCACGATCGACCGATGTTGTCGGCAAACGGCCTG
>JBDNFN010000174.1:0-6151 GCA_041689795.1 Fuerstiella sp.
ACCTTTCGTGGTTTCGTCGTGAACCAATCAACACACGGAGGGTCGTTTCTTTTTGGCTCCCACATCAAGGCTGATAACCACAGTCGTTATCAAAGCTTACGCCGAGAACAAGCCCCGAAGTGGCGCTGCCCCGATAGGTAGCCATCGAAGAAACGCTTGTCAATGCAATCGTTCACGGCAATCTGGAAGCCAGCTCTGAACTGCGTCAACGGGACGATGATTCGTATGCGGAACTCATCGAAGCACGACGAAACATCTCGCCTTTCAAGGACCGGGCGGTCACGCTATCCGTGTTCCTCACACGGCACGAAGGACGATTCATTATCCGCGATGAAGGTGCGGGATTTGACATCGACAATCTGCCGGATCCAACCGACCCCGAAAACCTTCTGAAACCAAGTCGCCGCGGTATTATGCTGAACAACTCATTTATGGACGAAGTCACTTTTAACGACGCAGGTAACGAAATCTGTCTGATCAAACGCCGCCTTCCAAAAGAAGATGCGAACGTTGACATGGCGTTAAATAAGCTCGCGACTTCATCCTGATTGTCATTCGTTCGAATACTCTGAGGATTTCGAATCTGGCATAACAGCGTAATTCACACGCCTATTCCGGCAGTTCCGCTGGACGCTCAGAAATTCCGCTCTCTCCATTCTGCATACCGATTGGCGGAAGACGAAACCCTGGTGGTACTGTTCGCAGATGCAGGTCTCGCTGAGGAAACGAAATTTCAATTGCAGCGTCTTTGAACTCTCGATCGACGGCTTCATGCAGTTCAGTGATTGTCCCAAGTCGGTTATCCAGATTCGGAAGATAGCATCGCAGCACAAGGTCCAGCGTGCTGTCACCGAAGCCTTCGAATGTTGCGACCGGGGACGGATCTTCCAGCACCTCTGGATGGTTCTGAGCCACATCCAGCAACAACGACCGCGCCAGAGCGGTATCACTGCCGTAGGCAACACCGACTCGAATCACAACGCGGTTCACTTTGTCGGAAAGCGTCCAGTTAAGTAGACGCCCGGTGACAAATTCCTTGTTGGGAACGATGTACTCTTTCCGATCCCAGTCCATGATCGTCGTTGCTCTAATTTGAATTCGATTCACCGTCCCGGAAACTTCGCCGATCGTGACTACGTCACCAATTCGAACCGGACGTTCAAAAAGAATAATCAGTCCGGAAACAAAGTTTGCAAAGATCTCCTGCAGTCCGAAGCCCAGCCCCACCGTCAATGCTGCGGCCAGCCATTGAACCTGAGCCCAGCCAATTCCGATTGCGCCAGACGCAAACACAAGACCAACCACGAATATTAAATATCTTGCCACCATTCGGCACGCGTATCGACTAGCTGGTTCCAGTGGCAGTCGCTGCAGCACTGTCATCTCCAGCAGACCAGGAATGTTTCTGGCCGCCGTAAACGTAAGCAGCATCAATATCAAAGAAATTAAAGCGTCGGCGACTGTAATAGATTCAATCTGCGGCTCCGACCGGAACATCTTCCGGCCATCTTCTTCGTACTCCACTGTCACGTCGACTGTCGTTTGCCACAGTTCCCAGCGATCCAAAACGCCAAGAGCAGGCAGCACGTCAACCCAGATAAACCACGTTACTAAAAGACAGACAAATGCCAGTCCCGAAGTGATGAACCTCTGTGTCTGCTCACTGACTTCCTGAAGATCAACGGCCGCCTCCTGAGAAGATGGTTTGGGAATGTTTGAAGGCGACGCTTCAGCTTCTTCCATCAACGCCTGGCGACGCTGCCGAGCCTGTTCGATTCGCAGTCGCCGGTGGCCGACCACAAACCAACGAATCAAAAAACATCGCAAGACAATCAGCGCGATCATTAACCAGATGGTCAGGTGCAACCGCCAATTTAGCTCATACGCGGTGTAATAAAAGCCGGCGATCGCAAACGCAGCTAACGCCAGCGGTAATCCAACTGCCGCGGAATACAAAATCCACCTAAGTCGAAACGCCCAGGTGTTGTTATTGGCCGCCAGAAAATCGCGAAACACGCCCGTTCGAGGGTGCAGAACGGTTTTTTGAAATGAAGCAAATATCAGCAAGGAAATAACGAACACGATACGTTCAAGGGCGTCGCGGCCCTGAGGATTTTCATGAGTATGAAGAGTGGTTTCAACGAACGCCAGTGGCAACACCAGCAGCATCAGCGTCTGCAGTTTTGAGCGAAGCAGTCGAATGGGGTTCTTCGGCCACTCAAAATGTGCGAGTCCCAGGCCGCACGGCCGACACAGATGCCGAAGCAGATTCAGCATCAACGAACCGATTGTGACGGCAAACAAGCCTTCGCCTACAGCTCTAACAAACGGCGACACCATCGCGTCAGACAGCAGTCGCCAGCTGAGAAATCCGGCCAGCGCTGACCACGGCAGGGCCAACACAATGGTTAGCACGGCCGCCCGTATCGTCGGCAGGAACTCGCGACAGGTCGAACGCGAAGTGACTTCCGCGATACTCGCCAGAGCCAGGCGAAATCGCGGCTGAACCATAAACAATATGCAGATTAATATTGTGATCAGTGTGTACAACATGAAATGCTTAACCGCATCCTGTAATACGGCATCTCGAACCTCCCGCCAGTTTGACGCAGAAGCCAACCAGCGAACTGTGCTGACGACTGCGACCGCGTCTTCTTTGCTGGGCACTCGATTGCTGCGAATCCACAGAACACGCTCACGAATGAACGTGATAAAATCAACAATCTCCCGAACATATTCCTGTTCCGTCGCGTCGAGCTCACCCAGCCGATTAAAGTACTCGCCATAGTTCTGGCCGAGGGTCGAGAGTGTCACCAATCGGTCTACAGCCAGTCGCAGCTTTATCTCGGCGGCGGCGGACAGTTCAGTCAGATGCTGCAGTTGTTCGACCTGCTCAGAATAAGTGTCTTTTTGATCTTCCAGATCGAGTCGATCAAATTCCAGGTCGCGCATTTCCTCTTGTCGATCAACACATCTTTGCCTAATCCTGCTCGGAATTCTGCTAGGGGCCTGGCTGACGCCTTTCCCCTGGTCTTTCCTGAGGTCTTTGCTGGGGTCTAAAAGCGTTCGCAATTTGTCCCGCAGTTCCAGACCGATTACCCCCGTTAATCCAACGCGAGTAATCTTCTCGTTCGTTTTTGCCTTTAGAGTCCGGAGACTTTCCAGATCTTTTCGGGCCAGCGCTAACGCATTGGTCGCCTTTGTAATCAGCCCGGTCAGTTCGACATTTCTCTTGGCCTTTGCGGCCGTCTCCGCAGCAGTTTTCAGATCGTCGTTATAGGACAGTTCTCCAGAAAACAGCGGTCGCTCGATCATCGATTGATCGTACGGGGTCGGAGTCGGCTGCCCTGCAGCAAACAGGTCCAGCTGAGCAGAAATATATTGAGCGTCCTGACTACGTTTTGTAGTAATGCGTTTGCTTAGCGCATCCACTTCCAGCTGAAGGCGGCTGACATTTTTTCGAGCAAGTTGGATACGCAGGGTCGGTAAATCCAACGCTTTCGCCGCTTCATATTTTGAGAGCTCCGCTTGATTTGCCGGCCCTTCTGCAATCACCTCGCGAAGCCTCGCCAACAATAGTGCACGACGTGCTGCGGTCGCAAAAGGAGATTCATCAGCTGGTGCAAGCACAGCAACTTCTGCTTCGATTTCTGCCTTGCGAGTCACCTGAGTCGCCTGGGAACCAACAATTGCAGTCCGACGTTCGGCGCGCCGGTTTGGTTCGGCCTCATATCCCGTCAGCTCAAGCTTTGCTTCCTGCAGTTGAGGCTGGCGGGTGGCTAAAGCTGAAGTAAGTTCTGCTAAAGAAGCGTCATCAGGAATGCCAGACAAAGGCGCAACTGGCGGCAGGATCATTTCGGCCTGAAGTTCTTTGGCGCGTGTTGTCAAACCTTCAATCGATGCCTGATCCAAAGGTGCCTGAGTCTCCAGCTTCGCGGCTCGCCCCAGTGCGTCGACCGCCTTCTGATGCGTTTCAAGGACTTTCTTTTTCGCCTCTTCGTCAAGTTCAGTCGCAGATTCAATCTGTTTTCGCAGCTGATCCAGAATGTCAGTCGTAATCGTTTCCGCTTTGAGTGGAGTCTGCTCCTCAGCACTTTTCTCCGCAACCTGAGGGCTTGTCTGCGCAAAACCTGCGCAGGGCAGACAGGCTTGAACAAACAACACAAGAACCAAGGCAAAAACACAATGGTTGAGTTGTCGTGGATGAACCAAACGCTGTGCCGACGTTGCACGGCCGACACCTGTGATGGTCGCTGCGTTTTGCCTATAGAACATTGGATGAATCAGTACTTCAAAACAGAATCGTGGCCCGGGAAGTGCATAGTTTCGCATACTTCGGCAACATCGAAAATGCCGAGTTTTGACCGTTAATTGTGCTTAGACCCAGGCGAGAAAGAAAAGTAAACACCTCGCCAACATCGTGCCATTACCAAAACGGCCGGGACGACACGTATGGACTGACTGGCAGCTGGTTGCCTGACCGTGGACATGCACAAACTATTTATCCACATTAATGCCGCGTCGCAGCAGGATATTAGCTGATACAACATGTTGACAAAACTGCAATCTAATCGCGATGATCTCACCAAAGGTTCAACCTAGGCAACAAAAACGCCGCCCGTCGCACTGGCGAAAATCGTCCATCGGCTGGTGCGGGAACAGACACAAAAGAAATCTCAGTTATTATTTTACTCAAACTCCGAATATGGTTCGATCCACGCACACGAACGTTACGGACGATGCCAATTCGCACCGTAATTTCTATTTCCAATTCACTTTCGTTGCGTTCGTAGGCATAAGTCGGCAGGCAATGCGTGTCGCGTCCGGATTTGAGGTACGTCCTGGAATCCAGGCTGATCTTCCGGATGTTGTGGAGGGCGGTTTTTGTCAATTGTAACTGCCGCCGAAGCGTCTAAAACGTGAGCATGGCGACAGATTTGGCCAATTCATCGTTGAGCTTTTTTCACCCCTGCACACAAGACTGGTTTCGTCAGGCTTTTGTTCAACCGACTCGGGTGCAGGATGAAGCATGGCCCGCCATTGCCAGCGGTAGCAGCACGCTATTGCTCGCCCCCACCGGTTCCGGAAAAACGCTGGCCGCTTTTTTGGCAGCGATCGACCGACTGTTCTTCGGAACTGATCGCGACGCTAATCAAAAGTCGAAGCAAAAAGCGTTGCGGAAGAAAGCCGCGTTTAGCAGCGATAGCCTGGAAGATGTTGTCAGTAGACCGAAGGGAGTCCGAATCCTTTACATCTCGCCACTGAAAGCGCTCGGTGTTGATGTTGACCGAAATCTGCGAGGCCCAATCGCTGGCCTACGAGCCTACGCAGAACGCAATTCCATAGATCACCAGGTCCCAACCGTGGCAGTCCGTTCCGGTGACACTTCACAAAAAGAACGGACGCTAATTCTGAAACAGCCTCCGGACATTCTGATCACAACGCCGGAATCATTGTATCTGATGCTGACGTCGAAGGCGGATGCGATACTTGCATCGGTCGAGACCATTATCATCGATGAAATTCACGCTCTCGCTGGCACCAAACGCGGCTCACATCTGTTCTCAACTCTAGAACGCCTGGAACGTCTTCGCAAGACGGCTGCTTCTAAACTGGACAGCGAACTCAAAGCATGCCAACCTCTACAACGAATCGGACTTTCGGCGACTCAGCGGCCACTGGAAGAAATTGCTCGACTTCTGGGCGGAGGCTACGCCTCGTCTGATCCAAACGTACCAGTAAAGCCTCGGCCGGTGCAGATCATTGACGCATCAGAAAAGCGTCGATTTGCCGTGACCATCGAAACGCCAGCCGAAGATATTAAGCCGCCCGGTCTCGATGCCCACGGTCTCGATCGCGGCATCCCAATCGGCGACGCATCGTCCGCACCAACAATTCCGTCTGTCTGGCCGTCCATCCATCCTCGACTGGTTGAACTGATTCGGCAGAATCGTTCAACGATGATCTTTGTCAATAGCCGCCGACTGGCCGAACGCCTGGCTTCTGCCATTAACGAACTGGCCGAAGAAGAAATCGCTTTGGCTCATCACGGCTCCATCGCCAAAGATATCCGCGCCGAAATAGAAGATCGTCTGAAGCGAGGCAATCTACCGGCAATGGTGGCCACTTCGTCGATGGAACTTGGAATCGA
>JBDNFN010000175.1:0-14418 GCA_041689795.1 Fuerstiella sp.
AGCGCACGCGAAAGAAGCAGAAAACTGCCGCGCGAATTCGACAGGAGTCTGATCGCCAAGTGAACTGTGCGGCCGCCGCTGATTGTAGCAGTCTCGCCACGTTGAGATCACCTGACGAGCTTCGGCAAGACTCCAGAATAAATCACAAGATTGTCGAAGACTCCGAAGTCTCGATTGACCCAGCTCTTTTGTTCGTGATCGTAGAACGCTCGATCGGAGAAAACCGACAGGCCTTTCCAGCGTCGCAGTGACGTGGCGACTCGGTCGTAATTGCGAGTCTCATCAGCCCAGCAGTCGCAGGATTTCATACCGGCTGAAGGAGACTTCCCGAGGGCTGAAGTCGTTGAGTTGGCTGAGTTGAATACAGGCCAGCAGGACGTCGTCGTCTTTCGATGTCGGCAGGCCGTAGCGATCGGATTCCGATAGCGTCAGTCGTCGAAAGGCCGACTTGCGCTCCAGATTATCGCAACACTTCCCACGTGAACTACAACGCACGACTATCTCGGATTTTCAAAAGCCCGGCCCACATCTTCTCCGCGTTCGGCGAAATTAAAGCCTTAAGTGCTACTAGGCTTTTCTAATAAAAACCTGACTTTCCCTTGCTTAAGAATGAGTGTTTTGGGACCATTTTAGAGTATGGGATGCCGTTGTAGGCAGGCCGACTTTTATCGCTCCTTACTACAGGATTGCGTTTATGAAGTATTTCAAACATTTTCGGCGTGGATTCACGCTCATCGAATTGCTGGTCGTGATTGCCATTATTGCAATTTTGATTGCGCTCCTCCTTCCTGCAGTGCAACAGGCACGCGAGGCAGCTCGTCGGACACAATGCAAGAACAACTTGAAGCAGATCGGCGTGGCCCTGCACAACTACCACGATGTGCATTCTACGTTCCCGCAGGGAAAGGTTGTTGATAGAAATGTGAGATACCCTGGTTGCCCGGGATGGATTAACGGTTCAGGATTCAGCTGGCGTGTGGCGATCCTTCCGATGATCGAACAGGCCCCGCTTTACCAAATAAGTCAGACAAATAACACGGTGGGAATTTCCACCTGTGGCCCGTGGGCTGCCGGTGCCGCCCAACGCCTTGCGATACTGAGAACAACTCTTCCCGCTTATCTTTGCCCAAGCGATGCCACGCTCTTTGTTGGATCTGAAAAGCCGACAAATTTTGCCGGCATCGGAGGCAGTGCAAAAAACAGCCACGGTGATCGGGATGCCGCGACAGTGCAGGGAATCCTGACTTTTCGCGGTGCGAAAATGCGAGACATCGTTGATGGCACCAGCAACACTGCCATGGTCGGCGAGATTCATCGCGGCGTGTTGTTCAACCGTTATAGCGGCGGCCCCAGTAACATTACCGGCCAGCGATGCAAGTGGTGGGCTGCTGAGTCCGGTTTCTGCGCGGCCGATACTTGGTTTCCGCCAAATGCCGCTAACCCGAACAAGGCCAACAACAAAGGTCAGGTAGCCCCTCAGGAGGGTGCGGCCAATGACGCTGGCTGTCTGTCCGGGAATGGCCCTTGTGCGGACCAAGTTTCTTGGGTTGACGACCTGGCATCGAACATGGCCGGGGCTCGAGGCGTGTCTAGTGCACATACAGGGGGTGCTCAAATCTTGCTTGGTGACGGCAGTGCCCGCTTTGTTTCCGAAAACATTGACATTGGTACGTGGAGGGCCGTCGGCACCATGAATAATGGTGAAATCCTCGGGGAGTTCTAAGAAACTTTGCAGTTATTCAGGCGTTTGTATTTTGAGACCCGGTGTCGGTGGACACCGGGTCTCTCTTCTTTACCGTGTCATCTCCCGTAGGTGATGTGTTATCGAAAGTGCTGTGAGCGTTCGTTTAACCCGTGGTCTGCGACTAGGCCGATGAAAGCTTGGTCTGCGACCACGGGTTAAACGATCGGATTTTTGAAAAACTGCACTAGCAACCTGTCAACTTCGAGTTTACGAATGAGCCGGAACGCGCTAGCGTCCGGTTCATCGAGAAAACTAGGGGTAGCGGCCTGCGGCTGATTCGTAAACTTAACCAAGACGCACTACTAGAAGTTGTTTCAAAACTACCAATCAGGAGGGTGAACCTCTGGTTGAGCCGCCTGTTGTCAGCGGCTCGGCAGGAGCGTCGCAGTCTCGGTATTGAAACCGCCTCAGCGGAGACTTTATCCTCCATGCTTATGAGTCTCGCCATGCGAGTTTCGAAAACTGATGTACGGCCCCGACGACTGGGGACCATTTGGTACCAGATGATAGTCACCGTCATCGGGTTGATTTATTTGACTGCGCATCACCCGTCAGAGGCTGCGCCTTTGGGCGATGGAAACTCGGACACGTTCGTAGACGCAACAGAGGAGTCTCGGATTCAATTCGTCCACAATTCACCTTTCACCCCAGACCGACATACCCATTTGGCATTCGGCTCTGGCATCGGCTGGATAGACTTCGATTCGGATGACTTGCCGGACCTTTATGCTGCTCAGGGGGTTCCATTCGAGCCAAAACGCTCTTCTGCCGGTCCTGAGTCCGTGTCGGACTGTCTTTATCGTAATCTGGGGAATGGTCGGTTTAGGGATATCAGCAACGTCTGCGGACTCAACGACAATGACTATTCAATGGGGCTCGCAGTCGGCGACTTCGACAACGACGGTTTCCAGGATATTCATGTCACGAACTTCGGCCTTAATCGACTGCTCGGTAATAACGGTGACGGAACCTTCACCGAAATTGCGGCGGCCTCGGGTGTCGCAGACGCGGGATTCGGGGCGTCTTGCACGTGGGCTGACTTGGATGACGATGGCAGTCTGGATCTGTTTGTTGTCAACTATGTCAAACTGGACTCGGACAATTACGAATTGTGTACCATCGAGCACAATGGTGGACGTTACGGAATCACCTGCCATCCTCGTTCACTGTTGCCGACTCGTGACGTGTTGTTTCGCAGTCATGGTGACGGGCGATTTTCGGATGGCACCGAGCGTGCGGGTATGCCGCAGAGTCCGGCGGCACAGGGGTTGGGTGTCGTCGCGGCTGATCTTGATGCTGACGGCGACATCGATGTTTATGTCGCGAACGATTCGGTGGCCAACGATCTGTGGATGAATCAGGGGAACGGCCAGCTGAGCAACGAAGCAATGTCATCGGGAACCGCGTTCAACAGAGCCGGACAACGCGAAGCCGGCATGGGCGTCGTTGTGGGTGACGTCGATGGAGACGGACTCCCGGATCTGTTCGTGACGAACTACTACGGCGAGACGAACACGCTGTACCGGAACGAGGCGGCAGGTTTTTTTCTGGATGTCACCGATGAATTCGGTCTGGGGAGTTCGAGCCGATTGAAACTGGGATTTGGTACGTCGTTATTCGATTTCGACAATGATGGCTGGCTGGATCTGTTCGTCGCCAATGGACATGTGCATGACCGGCCTGAAATACTTGGCGAGAATGAGACGTTTGCACAACGTCCGCAGTTATTCCAAAATCAGGGCGGGCGGCGATTCACAGAGGTGTCAGATTCCGCCGGTCCGTATTTTCAACGCCATGTTGTGGGGCGCAGCTGCGCAGTAGCGGACTATGACCGCGACGGGTGGCAGGATCTGGCGATCGGACATCTCAATTCAAGTCTGGTGCTGTTGCACAACGAGGCGCGCGATCCGCGTATGAAAAGTCTGCGGATCCAATTAATTGGCGTCCGTTCCAACCGTAATGCAATTGGCGCGGTCGTCGACGTTCGTATTGGTGAACAGCGTCTGACAAGATTCCGCACTGGTTCTTCCGGGTATTTATCGTGTGATGAAGGCTGCCTGACAATTGGTGTCGGAACGTCCGAGACACCGGCTGACGTGACCATACGCTGGCCTGGTGGAGAGAGCCAAACCTTTCGGTCTTTACACAGCGGACGACGGCATGTTCTGATTGAGGGGCGCCAAGCTTTACAATTGGCCGATGATGATCGCTTTCCATAAAAAAAACAGCTTCTGGATTCGTGCCGCCCTGATTGCATTGTTGGCAGTGGGTGTGGCTTTCATCGCGTTCCGTCCGAACAGGCTTGAGCAGGCCCGGAAGGACGCTGCACGTGGTGCCACGTACCGTGCAACCAAGCAATACATTGCCTACCTAGACGAATCTCCCGAAGATCATGGCGTCCGTCTCGAACTCGCGGTGTTATTGAAGCCGCGGGACTCTGAAGCTGCACTTGAACAGTTGCTAAAGATTCCTCCATCAACCCCAGAGTATCCCGAAGCGATTCGGCATGTCGCACATATTGCTATCGTTGGTGAACAAGACGAACTTGCCGAAGATGCCCTGCAGAAACTGGATCAGGTTCGCCCCAACGATGCCGGAGTCGCCTTAAGTCTCGCCGAACTTTACTACCGCCGGGCGCGCTACGATCAATCGCTGCCGTGGGCACGGGAGGCGGTCCGACTTCAGCCTGACCGAGCACTTTCCCGGCTTCTACTGGCTGAAGTTCTGGATAACCTTAAACGGCCCGGGGACATGCTGGAGCCGTTGAGGAAAGCCATTGAACTGGATTCCGATCTCTATCCGGCCCATGCGAATCTGGCCTATGCACTCCAGTATTCCGGAAACCCCGAAGAGGCCGAAACAGAGGCTCGGTGGTGTTTGGCTCGGCAGCCCGAGGATATTCGGGTTCGTCGCTGGCTGGCGATGATTCTTCGAGATCGCGGTGAATACGATGCCGCATTGAATGAGATCAGGCTGGCGATCGCAGGTGCTCCGACGGATGTCGACTGCCGGATTGTTGAAGCCGACCTGCTTCTGTTTCGGCGAGAGGCTGAGGAGGCGTACAATGCGTTGATACCCCTGTATCGTGTCCATTCGAATCGGCGGGATTATCTCAGCAGTCTCGCCCGCGCGGCCGCAATGTCCGGGCGTCGCGAAGAGTCACGCCGTTACCAGCAGGAAATCGTGCAGATCATGGAAGAGCAGGCCGCCGAGGTGAATCCGTCACTCACTGTCCCAAAGGAATCGCCGACTGGAATGCGTCCCTGATGACTTAGCATCGAACGGAAAATAAGTGTCGCGGGTGTATCAGTCGCCGAGCGATAGCTCCCGGTTTTCACGGAACCGGACGCTAGCGCGTGGCGGCTGATGAGACAATAATAAACCGCTCGATGCTTAGAACCCCTTTGTTGTTGAACCATATTTTTGATAGAACAAACGCATGGAGACTATCAAATCTTTGAAGGCCCGATTTTCGCTGCTTGGCACTGCCGGAGCGTTGCTGATCATTGGCATCTGGTGGATGCTGGGCAAGTCCGTGCCGCCGCCTGATCCGCCGAATTCGCCTACATTGATAGCCAGCGAGAACAGAATCCTTGGTTCGGCCAAGTGTGGAGAGTGCCACGACGCACAATTCAGGGACTATCTTTCCACTGGCCATTCAAAAACGTTGTGGTCCACACGCGATTTTCCATTCCGCGATCGATTCAAGGGAATGCAATTTTCCGATGCGGAACGCCAGGAGATGTATCACTATTTTCTGGGAGAGCGTGGCATGGAAGTCGTTGTTCCAGGGAAGTTTGACGGAGACCGATTTCCTCTGCAGTTTGCGTTTGGATCGGGTGAGCACGCAATCACATTTGTTTCCCTTACTCCGGATGGAACCGGCGTGCCAACGGGAATTGAACACCGTGTCTCATGGTTCACTGGCCAGGACAAGGCTGGTCTCACTCCTGGTCAACTGGGCCTGCCTGTCCATCACGACATCGAACACTTCGGCCGTGTTATTCGTGGAACGACTCTGGAGCGTTGTTTCGAGTGCCACACGACCTCAGGGAGGATTGAAGGCGACCAGATGGTCGACCTGATTCCGAATGTCGGCTGCGAAAATTGCCATGCCGGCGGTGCCTTCCACGCAGATGTGATGCAGGCAAGGAATTCGACTGATTCTGACGCCGGTTTTGAACAACGGCCATGGCGCACGATGGATCAAATACAGATATGTGCGGAATGTCATCGCGGCGAAGACTCTGTCAAGAAGAGTGAGATCACGCGGGAAAACCCGAAAATTGTGCGTTATCAGCCTGTCGGCCTGGTGCAGTCGAAATGCTTCGTCCAGTCCAGTCAGCCGATGTTGCGTTCGACCTGTCATAACCCTCATCAACACGCAGCCAGCCAGACGACGGAGCAATACGAAAAAAAGTGCCTGCAGTGTCATTCCGCGTCGCCGGTTTCCGTAGCGCCACATTCCGTGACGTGCTCCGTTTCACCGGATTCCGACTGCATTTCCTGTCACATGCCGCGTGTCGAGATTCATCCGTCAATCTCGTTTCACGACCACTGGATCCGAATACGGAATGACGCCGATCCCCCAGCCGTCCAGAGTGAGACTCATGTCGGGCAATAACCGAAATCAGAAGCGCAAGTCGACGGACCAGAGCCAGCAATCGTCACCAGCGCAGCGGCCCGCAGTTCGGCTGTCGAAACGCAGATTATGGTGGTTTCGAATAGGGGCACTGGTGTTTCCCTTTGCGATCATTTTGATCGCAGAGGTACTGCTTGTTACGTTTGACGTCGGCAACGACCTGAGCCTCTTCGTCAAAGTGCCGGGAGACCCCGAAATTCTTGACTATCAGGTCAATCCGCGGGCAGAGGAGAGTTACTTTGCGGGGCGTCAGCTGGCTGGGCCTGAGCCGAAGCGATTCGACATTCCGCGGCCTGATGGCGTTTATCGGATTGTGGTTGTCGGGGGCTCCACAGTGCTGGGATTTCCCTATCCCCCCGAACTTTCGTTTCCACGTCAACTAGAGGTCTTGCTCAATCAACAAAACTCAGACGTCAAATTCGAGATTATCAATCTTGGAATGGTCGCCATTAATAGTTTCAGCGTGGATGACGTTGTTAAACAGTCCGTCGCGATGCAACCCGATCTGATCATCGTGCACACCGGCCACAACGAGTTTTACGGGCCGGGGGGCGTTGCATCTACGACGGGCACAGCGCTCAAGTCTCAGTTTTTGCTGACAACGAAGGTTCGGCGACTGCGTCTATTCCAGCTGATTGCCTCCGGGCTTGTCGATAAGCCATCCGACCAGAAAGACTTAATGGAAGAACTGCCTGCGAGTGTGACCATTCCGATGGACGGTCCCTTGTTTAAGGAGGCAGAAAAGTACTATCGAGAAAACCTGGAGCGGATGGTCGCGACGGCATCCTCCGCGAAAATCCCGATCGTACTTTCGACGGTGGCATCAAACCTGAGCGGCCATTCTCCAGTCAGCATTCTTCTTCCGGAAAATCTCGAACCCCAGGACGTGGAACACTGGAGAGTGTTTTTTGACAAGGGACGGGAGTTAACGGTGGCGAAATTGTGGCAAGAGGCGTTCGAACAACTCCAACAGGCGGGGGCGATTTTAAATGACTCCTCGCTGTTGCATTACCGCATGGGCCAATGCTTGGAAGGATTGGAACGATATCCGGAATCGCTCAAGGAGTTTGAGTTGGCTCGTGATCTTGACGGCTGCCGATTTCGGGCTCCAGGCTCGTTCCGTGGCATCGTTCGCGACGTCGCCATGCAGACAACTCACTCCGACATTTTCTTTGTCGATTCCGCCGAACAACTGGCCGTCGAAGCAGGACCGGCGGCGCTGGGGGCCAACTACTTTCTCGAACACGTCCACTACAATCTTGATGGGCATCGGCGGCTGGCAATCATTTTGAGTCGCTTTGTGCAGCAGCAGGTTTTGCAACGACAGTGGGATGTCGCCAAGATTCCAGCAGACTCAAAAATTGACGAACTACTGGGACTGTTGCCGGAAGATCGTTTGTCAGGCCTGTCGTATGCGCTAAAGGTAATGAACGTCTTTCCGATGACGAAGACTTTTGACGTCAATGTACACCGGGACACAATTGTCGCGAGAATCGGGCAGGAATTCAGCTTGCTGGACACCGAACAGCAGCAGGTCTTTGCAAATCTTTCGTTGGATGACATGTCAGGCCGACTCGCGGCAGCGTTAGGAGACCATTTTTACGATAAACAACAATTCGTCCGGGAGTTGTTCTACCGGCGCTGCGATCAGATCCGTCGGCCATGGGACGCCGATGTTGCCTTTTGCCTTGCTCGCTGCCTAGCGGAGTCAGACGACCATCGGACCGAAGCCATTGAGCCCTGTCGATGCGCACTGCAATTGAACCCGCAACACGCTCCAGCTGGAAAACTCTGGGCGCAATTGCATGCCGAATTGCCATAGTAATGATGCTTTGAGGACAGTCGCACTAGTCAGAAGCCAACGAAGCCAGAACCTCAAATTCCTCGGCACCCTCAACAATTTGAATGACACAGTCGACCGGTAGGTCCTCGAAAACCTGCTGCTTGCCCGTCGGCCACCGGATCGTCAGCTTGTCGATACGATCTGCTGTCCCCACGCCAATATTCAAGCGGGCCGGACCCTGCCCCATGAATCCATTTGGCGCGAACAAATCGCGGACGATCGTTTTACCATTGGCTTCGGCGATTGCCCGAGCCCCGATCGCAGTGTGGTTGCTTTCGACGCCCTTTAAGCGAACTTCGACGCGGTGATTTCCTTTCGGGAACTGATTCAGGAACAGTCGCAACGGTCCCCCTCCGACGGACCCGACCAGCAAATCCGGCGCGAGGTCGCCATTGAAGTCCCCGACCATCACGGATCGCGAATCGGAATCGATGTTTGCCTGCGATGCAAACGACGCATCCAGGAACCGCGTCCCGTCAACGTTTAGAAACAGACTATTGGTCTCATAGGCACTCAGGTTGTCTCGCTGCCGCGGCATTTCGAAAGTGTTCGTCCAGAACTCCCCGGCAGCCGAATCGATTTTTCCAAGCGGCTTAATTTTGCACGTACGGTCGAGGGGCTGTGACACGACAGCCCTCCACAAGCACGTTCACCCATCTGGTTTCTGACGGTTGAAACTCAGGAACCCCGTCGTGGCATACACGTCGAGCGTACCATCGCCGTCAAAATCCGCGAAGGCGGGAGCGTACGCCCAGCCGACGGCGTTGACACCCAGTTGTTCGCTGACTTCCTGAAACTCCCGCACATCTCCCTGCGTCGAATACATCCGATTGCCGGCGCAGGAGCCCACCAGTTGTTCGTAGATCCCTGCGGGATAATCCTGAGCCGAAACCTGCGCAATGATTCTGCGCCCCATTTTTGAATACATATTTGCGACATAAATTTCCGGGATGCCATCTCCGTTAATGTCCCCTGCAGCGACTCCCATGCTGGTGGCAAAATCACCGACACCGGAATCTTCGGCAACGTCTTCGAAAGAGCCATCACCCTGGTTGATCAACAGTGAATTCCGTGCAAAGTCGTTTGCGACATACAGGTCGGGATAATGATCATCGTTAGCATGCAGCCATGTGGCTGCAAAACTGTGGCGTTTGCCGCCGGTTGCTTTCGCGGAATACGTGACTTCGGCAAAGTTTCCGTCACCTTCGTTGCGCCACAGTTGGTTGCATGCTCCGCTATCGCCGTCGCCGACCCACGCGGGCGGCTTTCCGTCGCTGATCGCGTTTGCGTTTTTGCCTCGCTGGTAAACCACATACAGGTCCAGCAAACCATCTCCGTCGTAATCTGCAACGACGCATCCCATCGGGTTGAAGGCAAATCTGAGGCCGCCATTGTTGGCAACCGGCTCAAAGATTTTACCATCGACGTTTCGAAACAGAGATTCTCCCAAAATTAAATCGACATCTCCATCGTCATCAAAGTCAATCCAGCAGGCCAGATAAGCACGATTGTCCGTGTGGCTCACTTTCGATAGTCCCAGCGACTTGGTGACGTCCTCGTATCGCCCCGCTTGTGGGTTCCATTGCAGCACGAACCGCTGCTCATCCGCAGTCGCGACTGCGATATCCAAAAATCCATCCGAATTGAAGTCCTCGACCGCGGTTTGAAAACGATACTGTCTCACGCCTTCAGGCTCGCAAGTCCAGTTGTCCTTGATTGGCAGTTGGTCCAACCCGACGCCCGATGTGGCCTCTTGCATCAATGCTTGTTGGCCGGTCCGGACTGTTTCCGAATCAATATTCCAGGACTCAATAATCCGCCCGGCGACAATGTCATCGTCACTGGAAAACCGGCAGCGCATCCTGCCACTTGAAACGTAAGATATTGGTTCCGCGTTCTCGTTGGTGCCACCAAGAGTGAGCAGCACGCTTAACTGCCACGTGTCCGGCAACTCTTCATCCACAACACGAGCGATCTGCAATACACGAAACCGACCTTTTCCATTCGCGGGGACTGCTTGGATACTCTCGAACAGGTGCCGCGAAAAACCATCAACATCCACAGTTGTCGCGCCGGTCGTGTCCGCTATGCAGGTGGTCTCCGTGATGGACGCCTTTTCGATGGTGCTGGCGGAGGTTCTTTGCGGCACGATGGCGGAAAAATCAGCGTGAAAAAAAACAGCTAACCGATCGGTGGAACGTTTCTGAAGTTCGGCCACCAGTTTGCGACCGACATGCGTCTCAATTTCAAACGTGATGTGCTCCGCGTCCCAGATTTCAGTCTGTTTCGCTTCCCCCAATCCGGTGAATTCAGCGGTAACGTCAACAGGAACTTTAGCGAGAACATCAACCTTCACAGCCGACGGTCGTCCCCACTGGTACCAACTTGCGGCAACGCACAGAATCGCCAGCGCAAGAATTAAAACACGATTATGTTTCATGCGACAAAATGCGCCGAAAAATGGAATGTGGCGAGGAGATTTATTCAGCGTTATTCTCTCTCAGTCATGGTGTTGTTACCAGTCAGTCTATTTGGGTGTTTCAGCGTGGTCAATACCGCCGCATGTTTTCAGGGAACGACGCTGCTTCGCTGGCCGCCTGACACAAACAATGACGGCGAGTTGGTTGCATTACGAACTGGTTCCATGGCACAATTTTGACAATTGTAGAGTCTGTCACGGGCGTCTCTTACCGTTAAATCCGTTAGCATACGTTTGACCGATCATTTTTCTCTTCCCGTGATCTGAAAATCTACGACGGTGGTAAACCATGCAGCAAGACAACACAAACGTTAACAATGGTGCTGTCGAGACGATTGCAAAGCAAATTTCGCCAGATGGGCCGTTGGCTCCAACGCGAATTGGAGAAAGGGCGCTTCTGCTATCGCCGGTCCAAGGATTAATTCTTTCGGGGTTAATCGCCCTCTTGGTCTGGGGTGGGCTTGAAGTGATGTTGCCCGTGTTTGAACTACCGAAACATTTGCAAGAGTTAAGCGGCAATGCCCCTGAAGCTCAGCAAAAAGAGCTGATGGCAGCCTCGGTGGCGATAAGTAACAAGGATGCCGCGTTGTCGCTTGGACTGTTGGCATCCACTCTGAGTCTGTTTCTGACGATCGCCGAAGTAAAGCTACGCAGTCAGGGGCTGAAAGCGATTCTGGGGGGCATGCTGGCCATCTTGATTGCTGGCGCTTTTGCCGTAGGCGGAGGGTTCCTCGGCGGCACCGTTGCCGCATCTGCCGCTCTGCCTGAAGATCTGCTCGCTAGGACGATTGTCGTGCAAGGCACCATGTTCGGATGCGTTGGATTGGGAGTCGGGGCAGGAGTCGCGTTCGCTGTCATGTTGCCGATATTGCGACTCCGACTGTTGGCGACTTGCCTTACCAGTGGAATGCTTGGTGGCCTGCTCGCAGGTTTGATTTTCCCGTTTGCAGCCAGCATTCTGCTGCCAAATGCGCGAACAGAAGTCTTGATGCCCGACCCGGGAATTAGCCGGTTCCTTTGGCTCGCACTCGCGTCGATCCCGACTGCCCTCACCCTTACAGGCATAGGAAAAGAGGGAAAGACTGGAAGGTGAGGCCGAAACCTCGTCGCCGGTTCGAACCCCAACCAGCATGACAAACTTGACGTTGAGATCACTGCCAATACCTTAAACCGAGTTGAATTCGTGATCAGCTGTCGCTCTAATGGGAGTGGGGGATGGAATCTCCCTACTTAAGTAATTCCACTAACTTTCAACGACTCGTTTTCTCGTATTGTGAGACACTTTTCGATGACTCGTATTTCATGTGTACTCGTTGCGTTTGCTTGTTTTATTCTTTCCGGCTGTGGTCAGGCAACCGTCGATGTACCGGATGAAGCTGAAGCAAAGACGACAACGCCGATTGAAGATGATTTAAAGGCGGCTGGCATGGAAGGCATGTCGCAAGACGAGTACCTGCAAGGCGGCAAACAGGAGTAGAATGCTTGTCGTGCAAAGTTGAGCGGCGATCGAGTCATTCAACCGCGTCAGCGGCGAAATTTCCTTTTGTTTGGGATCGCCCTTTTCCATATGATTTAGGGCGAACCCTGTTCGGTTTTAAGTCTGTGACAGCGATGAATCAAATCACTCGACGCGGGCGACAGAACAATCTTTTGCCGCAACTGTTTGCCTTGGGAAATCTGTTGCTTGCACTGCTTCTTGGTGGTGGAATCGCTAATTCACTGATCAGTAATGGGCAACTTCCCGCCGTTGGTTTTGGTTACGCTGACTCCCTGCAACGTTTAATTGACACAAAGAAGCAATCTGATGTCATCCCGGACTTGCGGACCGCCGCATCCATCAACTTTGACGACGGCTTTGTTCAACTTCAGTTACTCTCGGTGGCATACGAAGCCCATGACACGGACAGCATCATTCTGGGGCTTCGCGGGCTGCTTGATCATGCGCCTGCCGATTCTGAATTACACAGCGAACTCGCCATTGTTCTGCTCGACACTGGTCGTCTTCATGACGCGGCGATCCACAGCGGCCTTGCGATCAAACTCAATGCTGACTCAGCCCATTTGCAGATCACGCACGGGGCGGTTTTGCTGGCTTTGGGCCGGAACCAGGAGGCGGCCGATGCCTACAGAAAGGCTCTTGAGCTGAGTCCTGATTCAGAACCTGCACAACTCGCTCTTAAATATCCGTTAAAAGACTACTGACAGGTTGCTGGGGGAACTGCTCAATGGTTGTTGGTTCCACCTCGCGTTCCAGCGGATTCGTCGGACGTTTTTTTGTTCATCCAATCTTCGACTATCTATTGATCGGAGGCGGCCTGAGCTTAATCGTGATTCCCGCGGTGTACTTATTCGTCGGCCCGCGAGTGATGCTCGACTTCGGCATGTTGCCTTGGTTCATTCTGTGCAGTAACAGTGCGCATTTTGCGGCATCGACAGTCCGACTGTATACGAAACCTGGGGCACGGGATGCTTTACCATTCCTGACGATGGTGGTTCCTGCACTGACCCTTGGCGTATTGACGTTGTGTATTTTCGAGGCGGATGTCATCGGTCGGTACGTACAACTGATTTACCTTTCATGGTCGCCCTACCATTACGCCGCACAGGCATACGGTCTTGCCGTCATGTATTGCGTCCGTTCGGGTTGTGACCTGACTCAAAATCAAAAACGATTTCTGTGGTGGATCGCCATTCTTCCCTTTTTCAAAGTGCTGCTTCTCGCGACTTCAAAACATGTCGTCGGGTGGCACATGCCCGAACATCTGCTGTGGAGCCAGGTTGACTGGCGCGGAGGAGTGAACCTGGCCACTGAAGTCTTGGGAGTCCTGGCATTGGTTTTGCCATTGGTGCTGTTCGGCGTGGTAGGGTTGACC
Source organism: Fuerstiella sp. (assembly GCA_041689795.1). GTDB lineage: Bacteria > Planctomycetota > Planctomycetia > Planctomycetales > Planctomycetaceae > Fuerstiella. The sequence goes on from JBDNFN010000175.1 coordinate 13,582, forward strand.
AATCGCCGCCGCATGCCGCTGATCAGCCTGCTTGTGATAATGACCAACGGAGTGTGGTTTGCCGTTTTTCCGCTAATTGACGGTTTCATCTGGACGACTGTCTTTCACGGAATCCAGTACCTAGCGATCGTCATGATCTTTCATGTCCGCGACCGTATGGCAAGCCCTGAGAACAATCATGGCGTGGTGTTCCATGCGATTTGGTTCTACGGAATGTGCCTTTGTCTCGGCTACGCGCTGTTCAATTGTCTTCCGTACGGTTATCAAATGCTGGGATTCGGCGCGGCGGAAAGTGTCCTGCTGGTGATCGCCGCAATCAACATCCATCATTTCATTGTCGATGGGTACATCTGGAAGTTGGGTCGGGGTGACGCCAATCGGCGCGTCGTGGAAAACATCGTCGCTGGGGCCAAGGCGTAACTGAACCGAAAAACGAATCCACCCGCTCTGCCAAATGGTTTTGATGGTAGCCGCCCACTTTACGTACGCGAGGGTTTTACGGGGGTCGTGAAGCCCGTATGAGTGTAGGAAACGGTCGTCAGGCCGACTCGGCTCAGATTGGCGGCGATCTTTTTGCTTGGATTGCTTCGAGTTCCATTTCGAAGAGCGACTTTCCAGTATTCAGCCATCGACCGACTTAGCCCGGATATTGTATACGTTTGGCCTGACAGTTGACCGCTGGGTCTGGCGCGAAAGCCTTGAGTGCGTTATTTGTTGGAATTCATCGCAACACCCACTCTCCGCCGCAATGTTTTCTCAATGACAGCGCGTCAACTATCAAACAACTATCGGCCAGTGCTCGGCCGACTTGGCCGGCAGTCGGTTGACGTCGACTGC
>JBDNFN010000176.1:0-2951 GCA_041689795.1 Fuerstiella sp.
AACAATCCGTGAACTTACTGAACCTGATATCAACACGCAACAAATGTGACTAAACCTAAGCTGGCCGCTCGAGCTACCGTCTTTGCCCGAGTAGTCGTCAACGATCGGGAAATATCGATCTGCGGCGTCACATCCAGCAGACAGTAAACCAAATGGCCTTCGGGCAACCCGTCTCGCGGCGACGGAGGAAACAACCAACTCGCTCCGGCTGCCATTCACGAAACTTACGACTCATCCCGGAGACTCGATCAAAAAATGAGTGAACAAAAATCCGCAGTCAACTCACCACGTCATACGACATCTCTTCAACGAATACCAAGCCGGAACTGTTTTCCGGACACGCTGCTAGTCGTCGGTGTACACGATCACGATATTGGGCTGCGGTTTTCGCTGACCACACGCATCGCCAACCCAAAAACCTACAGCAAGACGAAACAATAACATTCGCGTCATTAATAACAGTCCCGAATTAAGTTCTTGTTTAACCCGACTCGAAGAAGACGCATTGTTATTCTGAGGTCTCCTCTGCGAAAAGATTTCACCGAATCAGTTTCGGACGATTCACTGGCAGGCAACTCAGCAGATGAACCGAAATCGCCCGACGACAAACGCAACAGAGACGTTGCTCTTTTTAGAAAAGAGCGACGTCTCCTGTAGTAAACACACTAAATAAAGTTTCTGTTTAGCTGGGCACTATGGCGTTGTGGTAGACTTCCTGAACGTCATCGCAATCTTCCAGTAGATTCATGAATTTTTCAAACATAGGCAGATCGTCCGCACCGATTTCAGTGGTCGCCTGAGGCAAGAATGTGATTTCCTGTGCTTCAAATTCGATTCCCGGAAACGCTTCCATTAGCGCCTGCTTGGCCTTGTAGAATTCGGCGGCAGGAGCGAACACTGTCAGATTTTTATTTTCACATTCGATGTCGTCCACGTCGACGTCGGCGTTCAACATCGCTTCTAACACTTGGTCTTCGTTGTCTCCTTTAAAAGACAAAACAGCAAGGTGATCAAATAAATGTGCAACTGAACCAGCTGCTCCAAGCTTGGCTCCCGCCTTGGTAAAGCAGTTACGAACTTCCGTGATTGTGCGGTTGTTGTTATCTGTCAGACAATCGACGATGACCGAACAGCCACCGGGGCCGAAGCCTTCATAACGCGCAGATGCAAAATCTTCGCCTCCGGCTCCACTGGCTTTTTCGATTGCCTTTTCGATAACGTGACTCGGTACCTGTTCTCGCTTGGCCTTTTCAATTAGGTTTCGCAAAGCTGGATTGCCTTCCGGATCGGGCACCCCATTTTTAGCAATTACGTACAACTGCTTGCCGTACTTCGCATACAGCTTGGATTTCTGACTTGCTGTTTTAAATATCGCATGCTTGCGGTTTTCGAAACTTCGTCCCATAGCGATTGTCTTTAGGTTTGTTGCAAATTGTATTGGAGCATTGTGTCGGTTTTCTATCGCCGGGACACTTTCCGACGTGGTGCAGCAACAGTCTCTGATGCGGCGAATACTCGCACCGATCATTGACGCGATCAATCACCAGTTCGATACGAGTAGATTAATTGCTAACTGTATTTAAAACCACCAGGCCGAGCGACCATCACCAGCGTGAATGAAACCGGTTGCCAATGGATTGGAAGGTCAAAGTTGAACACTTCTCAGCTTCATATGTTGGCCGCCCGGAACACGATGACCAGCGTGCCACGTTCCTTGAAAGACAACAGCTGCGAACCCTGATTCTGCCGAGAAAATCAACAATCAGTGATGTCCGTGTACCATTAAAACCCTGCATCCGCTGGTTTTAGTCGCAAAAGAACGTTTCAAGAGCTCTTCAACAACACCGCTGATACCGATGACCTTTGGCAATAACGCAGGAATTGTCCCCTGCTGCCTTCGCGGCGAACACACTGCGACCTTAGGCAACACTGCACGGCGAAAAGTATTAAACTGCCACATGTGGTTAATTTTGCTCCTATTAAAGCAAACCTGTCGAGATGGGGGAATACCCGCAAATCGCAAATTCCGGCGATAATTTGTGAAGAAAAAGAAAGTAAATCACTGTCGGCTACGTATTACATCTAGGAGTGACGCAGATTTTTCCGGTTTTCGGGTCGAAATTTGCAAATGGGATTCACTGGCTGCAGTGAAAGCTAAGCCCCGGCTCAACGATAAAGGATTGTCACAATTTCAGGCCAGGAGGTATATGATGTTAGTACTTAGCCGCAAAATAGGTGAAACGATTCAAATTGACGATGACATTTTCGTCACTGTTTCTGAGGTCAAAGGTGGTCGCGTAAGACTGTCAATTGAGGCTCCGAAATCCGTTCGGATCGTTCGCAAGGAAATTCTGGAACGCGAGTTTGATCCAGAGCCAACTTCGTTCGTGCTTGACCTTGCCGCGCCGTCGGGCGTTGACTGCCTGAACTAGCCCGGACCAACGCCGATGATTGTGGGGTTCACAAAAATCCCCATGCAACGATGAACGGTCAATGCCGCACGTTACCTGAAAAATACTGTTTAAGCAGCACAGGTGTTGCTTCTGTTCTGAGCGTCGTTTATCTGCCGAAACGACCGAGGAGCCACATCGGTTTATTCTGGCCGATAGACAGCAGTTTCTGAAAAGATTTGCGCCCTCATCGCGGATACGTTATCTCGAATGGCGGTCAGTCGATGACGCCATGCCTAAAGAACCTGTCGCTGCAACACCGTCACAACCCGCTGAGTAGATGAGGCACAGAGCGGTAAGTTGAACCGGCATTCGCCTAGCAGCGTGTCCGTGAACCAGGTTGTTTTGAGCGAGTGCCGAGTTGAGTAATTAAAAAACATGGCAGATGATGGCGGTTCGGGTGGCTCGTCGTGGATTGAGCCGCGAAATTCGGTTCCCCGCCGAATTTGAGGCCAAAATCGGCGATGTCTTCTTCGCAGACTGCCGCGTTTGGTCTCATTC
>JBDNFN010000177.1:0-4093 GCA_041689795.1 Fuerstiella sp.
ACGAGCGTCGACAAACCGCATCATCCTGCGGCGCCCACAAGACAGCCCAGCCCAGCGGACGCATGGCACGCGATTCAACACTGCTGAGGAAAACCAACAGAAGCAAAGCTAGTTGGTGACCAATTCGCTTTCGGCGACTGTGAGGATACGTTTCACGCTCATGGTTGTCTTAACGTTTTCCACTTCCTGAAAGCTGTCACGAGTGGCTGTAGATTCTTTGCTTTCGCGTGTCACGACAACTTCCCAGCGAGCCAGACCGAACGGAACTTCCTGAGTGACCCAGAAATGCCCTTCGTTGGTCGATCGGCTGTCAGGACTTTCCATAATGTACAGTCCACGCATGTGCTTAGCGTTGAATGACATATTTGATGCCTTGGTCTGCGGGGTTTCAGAAGCCGCCACAACTTCCGGATCCGGGTAATTAATCAACTGGCAGACCGTTGGATAAATTCCAAGCGCGTTGGTTTTTAAAGGCTGCACCTGAGATTCACCGGTTCGGCGGAATCCGCGAACGATCGGCAAAGTGATGTTGGGAATCGACGACGCATCAATTGGCTGAGCGATCACTTTGGATTCCGGGACCAGCACTTTGTAAATACGAGCACCCACAGGACCGGGGTCGATGCCGGCTTCACCAGCAGTTCCCGTTACCACTTTGATTTCAATCCAGCGACAAGGCTGCACAACGCCTTGGAATTCGGCGTCCTCGCGGCCGACCGATTTGATGCTCATTTCTCGAGCCTTCGTAATCGTTTCCTTGCCTTCCGCGATGTCGGGCCGAATCGATGTCAGTTCGATGGTCCCTTCGTACTCAACACCAGTTTTGTCTTCCGGTAGATAAAACAACAGTCCCTGCGCCGCTGCGCGTGAACTGTTCAAGGCACTCAGCGAACAGACAATCAGCAGAATTGATTTTGTTATTTTCATTGCTCTGAAGGTCTCTCACACACTGTCTAACGTTGGGAAATCAGCTTGAACGTGGGGATACCAGTCCGTCACGTGCAAAATTGCATTCAGCCATTAATCTGTTCGGCAGAAACGACTTCGAGACTCGCGTCTGCCATAGTTTGCCGCGCAGAAGTGCAGGGAAGCAAGTGGAATCAGGCGGACTCCTGCGAATTCAGCCGGTCTAAAAGCAGGATTTCGGTATGTAACATCGACGGCATTCAGGCAATCAAGTGCAATTGCAACGGTGATGACGGAGTAACGTTGCTGGCCTGAAGCCCGGCGAAGCGGCAGAACCGAAGCTGTTTTGTAAATGATTTGCGGTCACAGCATTTCCTCGTCCCGGTTAAAAATGCAGGACTCTGTATTGAAATCCCACGGATTTCAGCTCCGTATTCTGCTGTGCCTTGCCACTTGGGGGGGCGGGGAAGCAGTCAATATCCCCTGTGCGCCACGCGGCATCCTGCTGGCAAGCTTTCTCAGTGTTGTCAGGTTCGGCCTGCAAATGAAGATGCCAACCACAGGCGGCAACGTGGTTCGCGTCGCCTGACGGGCGATGGGTCGTTTGGCATATTAAATTCAACGACTATGCTGGGCCGTCATGCACACCGTAACCTGTGGACCGAATCATGCACCATAAAGCTGTTAGTTTTCTAATACACATTTCTGTCGCGCTTAGTTTCGCAACTCTGGTTTGCCATAGGGACTTTTTGATGGCCGACGAAACGCCCGACAACTGCCCGGCTACAGCGGACCAGGCAGACGCTGTACGAACGGCCCTACTTGAATCCATCGAAGTTCGTCGAGAAGCATCCTGGCAAATCGCAAGTTCGATCTGGCTAGCGGCGGAACCGGGATACCAGGAATCAGCATCATCTAAGTTACTGGCTGATACCTTGGAAACTGCGGGGCTGAAAATTCAGCGTGGTGTCGCCAACATTCCCACGGCCTTCACGGCAGAATTTGGACAGGGCCACCCGGTCATTGGAGTGCTCGGCGAATTCGACGCTTTGCCAGGCTTGAGTCAGACTGCAGACCCGGAACGACTGCCGCGAGATGACGGCAACAGTTATGGCCATGGCTGCGGTCACCATTTGTTTGGCACAGCAGCGGCTTCGGCGACAATTGCAATTGCTCAGCAGATAAAAGCAGGCACTCTGCCGGGTACCGTTCGTTTCTATGGCTGCCCGGCTGAAGAAGGCGGCAGTGCCAAGGTGTTTATGGTGGAAGCCGGTCTGTTTGACGATTGCGATGCCGTCCTGCACTGGCACCCATCCAGCAGGAATGCGGCCGGTGACAAAAGCAGCCTCGCTAGAATGGCCGTTAAGTTTCGCTTCCGCGGCAAAGCGGCGCACGCAGCCGGTGCGCCAGAGCAAGGTCGATCTGCCCTGGACGCTGTTGAACTAACAAACCACGCGGCTCAGTTGCTGCGGGAACACACTCCGGAATATACCCGCATCCACCACGTCATCACCGCTGGTGGAGATGCTCCCAACGTCGTGCCCGCGTTTGCTGAAGTCTATTACTACGTGCGTCATCCGAAAGCCAGTGTTCTGAAACCTTTGTACAGGCGTTTAGAACTGTGTGCCAAGGCGGGGGCTTTGGCAACGGAAACCGAACTGGAAATCGGCTTCGAAGGTGGCATTAGAGAAATCATGCCCAACCAAACGTTATCGAGACTTGTCGCGAAGAATCTGCGTGACTTAAACGACCTTGAGTACACCGAAGAGGACATGCAATTTGTGGCTCGCATTCAGCCGGCTTTACCAAATCCACAGCCAATTGAATCAATTCGCTCGGTGGAAGATGTCAGCGGAACGGTTGGCAAGGGGTCGACGGATGTCGGCGATGTATCCTGGGTCGTTCCCACTTCAGGCTTCTCGACATCGTGCTGGGTCCCGGGAACTCCGGGGCATTCCTGGCAGGCGGTAGCTTGCGGTGGAACTCGAATCGCAGAAAAAGGAATGCATCTTGCCGCGAGAACGCTGGCGCTAACGATTCGCGATCTACTGACAGGTCCGGACGTTTTGCAACAGGCCACCTCGGAACTCAACAGTCGCCGCGGCACAATCGAATACGAGTCACTGATGGAAGCCGGGCAACAGCCTCCGCTGAACTACCGAAACCCTTCAAAGCAATAAGGCGAACTCAACAGTGGCTAAACTCCAACGCACCGTCGAACGGGTTTGGCTTAAAGAAATCGGCTACCGTCGTAGCCCGATGATGGATTATCTCCCGAAACGATATGGACAAGGGTTACTGTTCAATTCTGTCGACTTCTGCAATGGAATCCTGCACGAATGCGTGTTCAGATTCATCGACCAACTTCAGTACGGCCGGCAACCACTGATCTGCCGCCGTGCGGTTGACGGCACGGTGATACCAGTAGCGAGTTAGCAAAAGTCTTGATTGTTCTGCTGCAACTGAACGCTCGAACACATCGATAAATCGCATGTCTCCGGTTTTTAGTTCTGAATATAGCAAAGACAATCCGGCGTTGGATGAAGCTAATATTTCGTCGACTGCCTTTTGACGCAGATCTGAGCCAGCAGCATTCAGCCGCCCAAGTTCAAGCAAATACACCAGCTTTACCCATTCGGATAATTCAAACAGAGCCGTGACACGGTCCGGCTCTTTGGTGTCGGCGGCATCAATAATGTACTTCAAGTAACTGAACGCACGAGTTACCGAGGCATCATCCAGCTTTCGGCCGTCCGGACCTTTATCCTGAATCAACTGAGCATAGCGCGCCCGATAGTCTTCGACCTTAACCTGTTGTTCGTCAGACAAAGTTCGTTGCCGAAACGGAAGCAACGGCATTCTCAAGATGATTGGCTGCGGAGGCAAATCCCGCAATTCCTCAGTCGATTCGGGGCCATCCAGTAGCGTGAGTGCTCGAGTAATTCGGCCGACCTGGACTCCCAGAATCTGGGTTCGTGCGTGAAGTTCTTCCACTGTTACCGGCGCATCTGAGCGAAAGTCGCTAATCGCAACCGCGCCACCGGTTAGTTCTTCAAAAGTAGGCGGCCCACGATGACTGCCGAACCACCAAATAAGTATTCCAATGGCGCCCATGCCAGCGGTGACGGTAATTGCTTTCACGGAACGGACGGATAACGACGGCCTGGCAACTTTGTTACCGTCGTGA
>JBDNFN010000178.1:0-5780 GCA_041689795.1 Fuerstiella sp.
CCGCAGGATGACTCTGGCCCAAGGAACGAAACCATCCGCACTCTCCAGCTGACTTCGCTTCTGCCACATCGTCACACTGGCTTCCTGCAACGCCTCGTCCACCAAATCCCAGTCCGGAACGAGACCACGAGCATACGCCCGAAGAGCAGGCTCAAACTTCACCAGCAACGCCAGAAAGTCGGGCTCAGCAAGTTCAAATTGCGGTTCTTGATCGTCCATACATGCTTCATCCGCCGCCACTCAATAAACCTGCCACGAATTTGGACGAATCTCGGAAAATTCGGACACTCTAGCCGAAATCCATGTCGGCAGGTCGCCGTGAAGTCATCGAAGATATGATGCTGGACCCGCCGCGCACAACTCGGCTCAGGTGGCGTTTCGGAATTCATCGCGGTGATGTAGGTGCCAAGAAACAAAAAAACCCTCGGCCACAAATTAGTGTGACCGAGGGCTTATGTTCGCATGACCGTCCGAAAGCTCCCCCGCGAGGACTCGAACCTCGGACATAGCGGTTAACAGCCGCTCGCTCTACCAACTGAGCTACAGGGGAATGTTGTACGTCCATCCGGAAAAAGCAGATGACGAACACTGAACGCGGGAATTTATCGTTGGAAGCGTTTCAGTTCAAGTCTGTTTCGGCTGCAAATTCGTCTCAAAATTATGTCTTTTTCAATCGAAGCTCGGAATTGTCGATTCTGCCGGTCCGAATTTCAAAATTCAGCATTTTACGCCACCAGCGTTTATGCTGTTCGCCCGGGCAATACCTGTATTTTGAGCGTTCGCTGCAACTTTGCTGCAAAATGAACCGATTGCTTTTTCCGTCGGGACAATTGTTAACAAAAATTGTGGTCAGGAGTGGCGGAGGGCGAACGCCAGCCTGAAAACGACGCTCAATCGGGTATAAAGCGATCGCGTTGTGACTTTTAAGGCGATCTGGCAAAGTTCGCAATTTCGGCGGCATCCCGGTGCAGTGAGATTTCCGAGTGCCGCAAATTAACATTCGAACAACATCGGCAACGTTTTTCTTCCGCGGTGCGCGGCACGTGCTCAATCGGCGAATGATGGATTTCCGCTCTCATGAAAATTATTTTAGGATCACAGTCAGCTCAGCGACGCGATTTGTTGCTGTCGGTTATCGAAGCTGATCAGTTGGTCATTCTGCCACCGCTTTCTGATCAGGAACCCGGGTTCGAAGAATGCACCACGCTGGATGAGATTGAGTTGCAACTGAAGAACATTGTGGAGATAAAGCAGAACGATGTCCTGCAGCAAATGCAGCGGGATGATCGGTTCTCTGCTGATGATTGTGTGATCTGTGCCGACACAGTGGTGGTTGCGGGGCGACCCGCTTGGCCATCGACAAAAGCTGATTCGCATTTGGTGCTGGGAAAGCCAGATTCAGCTGATTGGCAAAACACTGTTCGCCACTGGTTCGCAGAATATTACTCGGGCAAAACTCACGACGTTTGGACATGTTTCTGCGTGGCCACAGAAACGGCAAAGCGTGAGATGATTGTGAAGACGTCCGTGACATTTTCCAGAGTCGACAACACATGGGTGGACTGGTACCTGACCACAGAAGAACCGATCGGCAAAGCCGGCGGATATGGCATTCAGGACCGTGCCGCTGTATTTGTCGACCGAATTGAAGGTAGTTTAAGCAACGTGATTGGGCTGCCCGTGTTTGAAATTAGAACAGCGCTGCTGGAACTTGGCGTGATCAATCGATCAGCTTTGTCCGGCGGTAAAACGGGGCAGCAGGCGGCAACAGGTTTTACGCAGTGATGGATGCATCGTCTAAAATTCAGCCTTGTTTGAAAGTCGGTTCACGCACGTTGCCGAGTCGTTTTTTTCTGGCTCCGCTGGCCGGATATACTCATCTTGCATTTCGAATCGTCATGCGACGATTGGGCGGACTGGGCCTGTGTACAACGGACCTGGTGCAGGCTCAGATGCTGGTTTCGGAAACTCGCAAGTCTCTGGAACTGGTCGAAACCTGCCCGGAAGATCAGCCGCTGTCTGTTCAGATTTACAGCGGCGTGGTGGAACAATTGGTTGCCGGAGCGAAGTGGCTGGAAGATCGCGGCTACGAGGCGATTGACATCAATATGGGTTGTCCGATGGCCAAGGTGAATGGTTCGGGTGGGGGTGCTCGACTGATGTGCAACACGTCAGGAGCGACCGACATGGTGGGGCGCGTGATTGATGCCGTCAAGCTGCCGGTCACGGTAAAGATGCGGCTGGGCTGGGATCGACATAACCATACGGCTCCGGAACTGGCGGCTGCATTTGAGCAACTGGGCGTCGCGGCCGTCACGGTGCACGGGCGAACTCGACAACAGGGTTTTCAGGGAAATGTAAACCGGTCCGGAATCACAGAAACTGTGAAGGCTGTAAAATCGATGGCCATCATCGGCAACGGCGATGTGCTGACCCCGGAAGACGCATTGTCGATGATCGAAGAAACCGGCTGTGCAGGAGTCGCGATTGGTCGCGGAGCTATGCTGGATCCATGGATCTTTCGAAAGCTGCACGATATCGAATCGGGGCGTGCGCCTCGCGAACCGACTCGCGACGAACAGATTGCATTTCTGTCCGACCACTTTCACGTTATGACGGAACAACACGGCGACTACAGCTGCCTGATGTTCCGCAAGTTTGCCGCGTGGTATGGAGCTAAGCTGGGGGTTCCGGAAGACCTGGAAGATCGGCTGAGACGGTTCGAATCGGCGGCAGAATTCGACGCTGTCGTTGAACAGATTCGGCAGCGTCACGGTGAACGCAAGTCGTCCATGCCAACAGCTCTGGTGAAGGTTCCCAACGGCCCCGTCGAACGCTGGTAGTGGGAGTTGAGACTGAAGTTTTTCGAGGCGAGATTGCCGTAAGCAATCGGCCCGGGACGCTCAATTCTGAATTGAGTCTGCGTTTTATTTCACTGCAAGAATCGAAGCAAAGTTGAAGCATTGAAACCACGGTGCGACAGTTCGAAATCCAACGGACTTCAACCGAGCAACATGAGCATCCAGAGTTTCCGGAACCAGTCGGTTTTCGATGGCCGAGCGTTTCTGGGCAATCTCAAGATCGCTGTAGCCGTGAGCTCGCTTGAAATCGTGATGCAGCGTTGTCATCAGGTGCTGTTGCGATTCATCGTCAAAGCATATTTTTTCGGACACCAACAGGGCTCCACCTTCCAACATGCCGTCGGCCACAGTTTGCAGAAACGGCAATCGATCGGTGGGCGCTAAAAACTGCAGCGTTAGATTAAGCACCACAAACGACGCATTTTGAACAGGTATGTGGCGAATATCGGCGTGGTACAGTTCGACAGATTGGTTAGTCGATTCTTCAGCAAGAATCTGCTGAAGCCGGGTGATCATGGCTTCGGAGTTGTCGACGGCGTGAATCCGGCATCCGGCCGGCGCGTTGTCACGAATCAGCAGCGTTCCGGCACCCAGTGAACATCCCAGATCGTAGACGTTCGATTCCGGCTTTGCATACATCCCAGAACACTGAGCAATCATCGACAGCATCGACGAATAACCGGGAACCGATCGGCGGATCATGTCGGGAAAGACGTCGGCCACCGAATCATCGAATTCAAAGTCACCGACTCGATCCAGTGGAGCAGAATAAATTCGATCCTGTGCCATGATATTTACCGTCCCCCAAGGGCCATGTCCTGAACTCAATTTCCGTTGCCGCTAACAACCTGCTGGTCTGCGAGGATCGCGAAGTTCCCCAAACGCCCTGCCACATCAATAAGTGCCTTACAACACGTCGGCCGTTTCGATACCCAGCAGCGACAATCCGGTTTTGATCGCTCGCGCCATCAGATCACATAGAATCAACCGGCTGTTTTTTAGTTCTGCTGATTCCGCATTCTTGACGGAACACTGAGCATAAAATGCGCTGAACCTGCCTGCCGTGTCGAACAGCCATGCCGTCATTTGATTCGGTCGATAATCAGTCAGCACAGACGAAATCGCTTCGTCAAACTGGATCAACTGCAGCGCAAGAGCTCGTTCTTCGGGACAAGTCAGCAACACAGCAGATTCCGCCTGACCAAACGTACTACGATCGACGTTTAATTCTCTAAAAATGCCGCAGATTCTGGCGTAGGCGTACTGCATATACGTTGCGGTATCCCCGGTTGTGGCCAGCATTTTGTCCCAGTCGAATTCGTAATCGCTGTCACGGTTGTGATGCAGGTCCGCATACTTGATGCCGCCGACACCCACAATTTGTGCCACACCTTTACGATCTTCCGCAGACAGAATTGGTGTTTCACGTCGGTCGTCGTTTTCATCGACAACAACTCCAGCCCGAGCAACCGCTTCATCGACCAGGCTTTCCAGGCCGATGTTATCGCCGGATCGGGTCTTATACGGTTTGCCGTCCTTGCCCATCACGGTGCCGAAACTGACGTGCTGACACTTCAGGTCTTTGAATCCCCACATTTCGCAGGTCTTGAACAGCAGGTTAAAGTGTTCCGATTGTCGTTTGTCGACGACGTACAGAATTTCATCCGCCTTAAGTTTTTCGACTCGGTATTGAATCGTAGCCAGATCCGTTGTGGCATAGGTGTACGCTCCGTCCGTTTTCTGAACGATAAACGGAGCGTCGTTGCCTTCTACAAACACACAGGTGGCCCCATCGCTGTCGGTGGCGAGGCCTTTATCTTTAAGACTGGCAACAACATCTACCAGCATGGGATTGTAATAGCTTTCGCCCAGAGTCAGATCGAACTTAACATCAAGACGATCGTAGACTCTCTGCAACGCTTCAATACAGGCGGGCAGAAATTCATCCCACAGCTTTTGGTTTTCCACGTCACCGGCGTGCAGCTTTGAAGTTTCCAGCCTTGCTGATTTTGCGATGTTTGGATGAGCGTCTGCCAACGCCTGCAGCGGTGCAGAAGCCGCCATCGCGGTGGTCTTTTCTTCGGCAGACCTGATTCCGTCAGCAGTGGACTCAACTGCCTTCTGCAGACTCTTCAGTTTCTTCTTTGCTTTCTTGTCTGCGGGGTCCAAACTGGATTCTTCCGAAGCCAGTTCGACTTTTTGCTGCTGCAGTTTATTTTTGAGTTCCGGCAGCTTTGTCCTGGCCGCGTGATAATCGGAAAGCTGATTAACCAGTTTGTACAGCCGAGCCAGTTCGCCTACTGAATCGGTGGCATAAGCGGCGGCATCAACAAAGTGACGATAGCCGTAAATGATCATGCCGAACTGAGTTCCCCAGTCGCCGATGTGGTTATCGCTGGTGACCTTGTGTCCGGCGAATTTCAAAGTTCGGCAAATTGCATCGCCAATCACTGAACTTCTCAGATGACCAACGTGCATCGGCTTGGCCACATTCGGTGACGAAAAGTCGACCACGACGTGTCGCGGATTTTCCAGCAGCGGAACACCCAGTCGATCGTCGCCCGCAATCGAATTGACTCGGTCGACGATCCAGTTGTCTTTGAGTCTGAGATTAATGAAACCCGGTCCGGCGATCTCTGGTTCCTCGCAGAGGTCGCTTATATCCAGAGCGGCAATAATCCGGGCAGCAACATCTCGAGGCGACTTGCTGAGTTGCTTCGCCAGCGGCATCGCGCAGTTGGCCTGAAAGTCGCCGAACTTCGGATCCTGCGAAGAACGAATCATTTCAAGCAATGGTGCAACATCATCCGTGAGCGGCTGAAGGGCTGTTTTGAAACGATTTTTTAGTACTTGCAGGATACTCATTAGATAACTTGAACAGAAAAATACATTCGAAAAAACGGGAACGCGGACGGTGGC
>JBDNFN010000179.1:0-11794 GCA_041689795.1 Fuerstiella sp.
CGGTCGTTGAGCAGGACCGTTTGCCTGCTGTCGGAACCGCGGAACTGCAGGACTTGCTGTACGTTGAAAAAATCTGGGAGCGGTCAGCATCGGCACCTGACCGTTTGGGTTGGGATTGAAGGCCTGTAGAAACTGCTTCATACCTTCGTCAATCTGGCCAAGAGCCGCAGCCCTGGTTTGCGGACTGCTGGTTGTTCCGCGAATTTCCACCTTGGACCAGTTCGTAAACAGCCCGCTCAGCAGCGGAATCGCAACGGTGCGAGTTCTCGCTGGCCGAGAATAGAAATCCAGGTTGACTGCTCCAGTAAAACCGATGCTTCCCTGACCGCGAAAGCTGATCGCTTCTCCCACCAGGTCTACCGGATTTAGCCAGAACGCGTCGTCGTGAACAGCAAAGTCCATCATCGCATAATCGAACGCGGTTAGGTTTTGCACGTTGAAATTCAATTGAGACAAAGATCCCAGCAACTTAACCATGACAGGTAATTCGTAAAGCGCAGCCGGGCTGATACGCAACTGGCCTTTTCCGTTTAGACTGGAGGAATCGTCGCCTGCTCCCGAAAGCCTCATCCAGGCCGTAACGACGCCCTTTAAGTTGCGCTGATCAGGAATGTTTGACGCCGCATAAGCTTCCAGTCTGGCGTTCACGAGTTCGGTGTAAAATTGATAACGACCTCCTTCACGCAGGTCGACATGCGCGTCCAGAAACAGTTCTCCGCCATAAGCCTGAGCTTTAACGCGACTGTTCGAATCAACTTTGTTCAGTTCCACGCCTTCAAAAACCTGGCGAGATCCCATCACCAGTTCAACGTTATTCAGCGAGTATGGACCGCGAACACCGGTAAACGGCATTTCCAAAACTTCAGCCGTTTCCAGTTGAATGTTTCCGTTGTTCTGTAACTGAAAACCATCCCATGTTCCGGCGGCCGTTATCAGCCCATAAATATGATTCACATCCAATCCGGCATTCATGGCGCAATCGAGAAATCGCATGTTCAGATCCCAGCGCGCCGTTGTGTTCCTGTCGCCGGCAATTGATCCTCGAAAGTCCATCTGCGAATTCTCAATCGACACGACACCCGCATGATGCATGCGTTCCATTGTGCTGCGCCATGTCGCAGGCATGGCGGCTCTGAGTTCTTCATCCGGTCGAAGATTTCCTGCCGTCAGATCGTCCAGATGAACCTGCCATTCGCCGTTGGACTTTGCTTCGGCCCAGCCTGTGGCGTTAATTGGTGATTCATTATGAGTTGCTTCAAACGAATGAATCTCGCAGTGCTGCACACCTGCAAAACGTGCATCATTGGGATCGAAGCTAATCAAGGCCTCCTGGACAATCATGTCGTACGGAAACGGCTTCGGGCGAATCTTCGCATTGAAGATTCGCACCGGGGTTTCTGCAGGAAAGTGAACAATGGCTGGAAGACCCGGAACGGCCGTCCAATCGATTTTGGCTGTTAAATCGCAAAAGCCGTCGGGCTGAATCATGTTCCACAGGTTACGTTGAGGACGAGACAATGCATTATAAAGATCCGGTTCCAGAGCCGCGTTTTTCGCTGTAATTGTCAAGCCCAGCACTCCCGGTGACGGGTCGCCTCGAAAACTTCCCGTCGCTGCCAACATACCAGTGCCATGTCGGCCATTTAGTTCCAGAAACTCCCAATGTCTGCTGCTGCTATCGAACGTCAGGTGTCCTGACAACGAATCAATGCCATACGGAAACTTCACAAAGTTCATCCGACCATTGTACACGCGCGCATCGACAACCATATGAGTTGGCTGATCAAGCCCCGGTGGACGATAGAACATCAGGTTTGCATTCGCCATTCCGGATAAGTGAAGTGAGTCGATGACGGACTGCTGCTTTTCCTCCAGGGCATTTCTAAAGCGGCTATCGATCGGAAACTCTGTCAGCCCCATCTGAATTCGCATTTCCGTGGATGGCCCCGGATTCTTCATCCAACCGGTAATATGACACGGACGCTCGCCTACGTTACCGCGAACGTCAACGTCCAACAGGACGTCTTCATCAGTGAAGCTCGGATCAGTTGCTGCGCTGGGACTACTACCGGTCGCCCGCTGAGTTATCGTGCCTGCAAGCCCGCTGGTCGGATACTTAAACTTATGGTATAGCACAGAACCTTCGTGAATTGTTGCATTCAGATTGCCAGCCCTCCAGACGCCGTTTGCCTGTTGATCCCATTCACCACTGGCAGAAACGAATCCGTTTGGCCTAAACGCATCAAACAGTCGCGCTAGCCGCTCAGGCAGTAATGGACCGAGCCTTGGCGAAATCGGAAAACGTTCAACCTTTAGCCATGCCTTGCCCGGTTCAGCATCGGGACCGGTTTCAGACTGAAATCCTCCGGTCAGTTTGGCATCGCCCCCGCGAGCTTCATCCAATCGAAAGATCAGGTTGGCATTATCCTTGTAGAACACTCCGTTAACATCAGTTAACGCCATTGGAAGTGCGGGTGATACCAGTCGACCGTCTTTGATTTGAACTCTCAGCTTGAATTCCGGGATCGGCGAATCTTTAACGCTGAACGCATCGAAATTAACATCCAGAACTCCAAGAAACTGAGGAGCAATGTTGCTATCTTTGCCAATAATCAGGGCGGCCCCTGTCGATCCTGATTGTAACTTATTCGTGTTTGGCACCAGGCGTCCCATCGCCTCATCAAGCTGTGAAAGTTGTCCTTCAAGCTGCGGTGATGTCGCCTGAGCAATCTGCATCAAATTATGATCAGCCTTCACATCGCGCAAGCGGCCTCCGATTTGCCATTGCTTTGATGCCAGATCCCCGACGCCCGACAGGTTTAACAAACCAACTCCAGGTAATGAAATGCCTCCGTCAAATTCGTAAGCATGTTGCGATGTTGGCACGGCCAGAAACTGCGGACTCGACAACAGCAGCGTAGCTGGTGGAATGCCCGAACCATGCTTCAGAGTCAGATGAACTCGCAGATCTTCCACAACAATCTGCGGTAATCCCGCGACCGAAGTTTCCGGCCGGTTGAATGCATAGTTCTGCCAGTTCCACCGTCCGTCAGCTTCTCGCGAAACCAGAACAGCGGCCGACTTTAACAGCACTTTGTTCACAACGATCTGTTGCCGTTCAACAAGGCGGGCCGAATCAATCAAAACATGAAGCTCTTCCGCTCGAAGCAGTGGCTTGCCGCTATGGGCTTCGCGAATCTCCACGTCCTTCAGCGTGACGCCGTGCGTGCCCTGTAGACTTGTGGCGCCAACAATCAGCTGCAGGTCAGGCGCGGCTTCCGAAAAGCGTTTCAGAATTTCCTTCTGAATGAGTTCATCGCTGCGATTCCAGAAATACATACCTGCACAGCTTGCGACGACGGCCACAAACAGTGTGATGTTGATCATCCATTTCAGAACGGGAAGAAACTTCATGCATCCATGCCGAAGATGTCAACCGCAACCGCGCGGCTATCACTGAATTAGTGGCGGCCAAATTTATTGCTCGCTCACCCGCAAACCAGATGTTCGGCTGCCCAGCGTCATATATTGCCATCCCATGGCAGCCAACACAGACAGCGGAAACTCCAAGGGCAAACGATACCTCACAGATCCAACCAACACCATATGAACCAGCAAAAACAGCAGTAAAGGCCCCATTATCACCAGCATTCCACGGTAATCCGCCAAACGCCTGGCGACTCCGACCACAACACCAGAAAACAAAACCAACCACAACACAACGCAAACCACGCCAACTACCCATCCGCCGGTCTTAGAGAAATTAGGCAGCGGGCTCAGGCAACGCCCAGCCTTGTTCAATGCCAGCGAAATCGCTCGGCCCGGATTCGCCTTTGCGTATTCGACCGCTTTCTGCTTGTAGTGTTCGTTCATTTCGAATTCTGACATAGTCGCCAGAACATTGTCGTCTTCGAAGAACTGCATATTGCTCGAACCATCGGCCTGCGGATTCAAACCGTCGTACATGCTGGGGCCGGACCAAAGCGATGTGAATATCCAGTGGCCGGTAACGTCGGCATTGCGGGCCGCCCATGGAAGCATCAGCAGCAGGCAGCCGACCGCCATCACCGCGCAGACGCAAATGCGCGAATTCCAGGTGGGAATCGGAGAATTCTTTTGACGGGTTAGAAACAGCACGCCGAATATCGCCGCCGCCAGCCACGGCAAATATCCGGGCCTGACCATCACTGTGGCACCGATCAGAACACCTGCTAAAAACGAGTTCAGCAACACCCTGCGATTTTCGATCGCCGCAAACGTGCCATCAGCGCTGCGACGGTCACCAACACTGCACAACAAACGATGTAGCACCAACAGACTCAGCAACATCCAGAACGCAAACCACGTTTCAGAAAGAATTAAAACGCTGTTGCCGACATGAATGGGATTGAGCGCAACAAACGCTGCCGCCCAGAACCCAGTTCTTGCGGAACAAATCTGTTTCCCAAGCCGATAGGTCAGCAGGCAGCAACCGGTTCCAACAATGGCCAGCACCAGCCTTGCGGCCAGAATGCTGTTGCCGAACAGACAGATAGAAATTGTCAACAACAGTGGAAATCCCGGTACACGCAGCACGTGTCGAGGCGGCGTGTATATCGCATAGTCTTCGCCCCCACTAATCTGCTGTGCGAGTTCCCAATAGCCGTTGGCATCGCCTTCAATCAGAAAGTTGCGTCCCGCGTTGGTGACATAACGATCAACCCAACAGGCAGCCACTATTCTCAGCAGCAAAGCCACCGCCAACAGCATTCTCACACGCGGTCGCCACGTCCGATTGTCGGCTGAACGGTCAAGCTGACTGAATGACTCGGCACCGCGATCATCGCTGGTTAACATCTTTTTCCCACTTGTCATGAAGCTGTTCCAATTCCTTCACAACCTCTGGAAACTGCGGTCCAAGATTTTCCAATTCGTGTATTGAATCACTTAGATTTACCAAAAACCGCTTATCATCGTCGGTAACTTCAGCCATCGCACTGGTGTCATTGGGGTTGCCGATTAACTTCCAATCACCTCGACGAACGGCCCATTGCGGACCATGCTTTCCTCTGCCAGACTGCCAATGGAAAGCTTCGTGTGGTGACGGCGAACTAGCGTTAGCAATCACATTTTCAATGTTCTTTCCATCAAACGTACGCTGGCCAGCATCTAAACCGCAAACAGAAACCAGAGTTGGCAACCAGTCGCATCCGGTTGCCATTTGATGTCGAATCTGTCCCGCCGGAAAGTGTTTCGGCCAGGAAACAATCGCCGGCACACGAATTCCACCTTCGAACAGACTGAACTTGGCTCCTCGATATGGTCCTGCATTGCCACCGCCGCCAAACGTCCGTTCTTCCGTACTGTGGCCGTGGTCGGACTGGAAGATCACAATCGTATTTTCTCGTAATCCCAGTTTCTCGAGATGCCTGACAACACGGCCCACAATTTCATCGGTTGTCGAAACAAATGCCGCGTACATCTGGCGTGGAGCTTCCAGGTGCTCGTAATGTTTCCGCCACTTCTCTGATGCCTGCAGCGGATAGTGAGGCGTGTTCAACGCCCAATACAGCATAAACGGTTTGGCAGTGTGTTGGTCGATGAAGCGAATCGCCTCTTTCGCCATCAGTTCAGGAAAGTATTCGCCGTCGTAAAACACTTCCGTACCATTGCGCCACAGGTCATGCCGATTCGGACCGTTCCAATAAAAGAAATGCGAATAGTTATCGATGCAACCTCCCATGTGACCAAACGATTCTGCAAAGCCCTGAGCGTTAGGCATGGTTTCAGGTGTGTAGCCAAGATGCCACTTGCCAACATGCCCCGTGGCATAGCCGTTGCCCGCGAAGATTTCGGCCGCCGTCTGAGTCGCCTCGGGCATGCCAGCAACTCCGGAATTCGACGAAACATTGCCCGGCACACCGGCTCGTTGAGGATACAGCCCGGTGATAAATGCCGCTCGCGATGGCGAACAAACAGGAGCCGCCGCATAGAACTGCGTAAACCGCACACCACTGGTCGCCAGTGCGTCCAGTTCCGGAGTCATCAGATCCGAAGCGCCATAGCAGTTCAGGTCAATACTACCCTGGTCGTCAGCCAGAATCATGATAACGTTGGGCCTTCGTTCCTGAGCGGCAACAATTGAACCGCAACCGACAACAACCACGAACAGTCGCACACAAAAATTCATCCGACGCCTCCTCAGGCAATATTTCCAGCGAGCAGTTCCGATTGAATGGCTCACGTCTAAAGCCGTAAATCAAAAGACGGCAGACTTCAGATCTTCGTCTTCCATCACACCAATAAATGGTAAATGACGGTACTCGTCGTTGTAGTCCAGCCCATACCCGACCACAAATTCATCCGGAATCTTGAATCCATAAAAGTCAGGTTCCAGTTCCACTTGCGTACGAGCCGTCTTCCAAAGCAAGACGGCTGACTTAACGCTGTTCGGCTGGAAAGCTTTGACGGCCTCGTACAGACCGACCATCGTATTTCCGGTGTCAAAAATGTCGTCCAGGACAACAACGTCGCGGCCCTTCAGATCGGGCACCAGTGCACTGTTGATAATCAAAGTGCCGGGTGAAGTTCGTGTGCCGCCATAGCTTGCCGCCTGAATCAATGCGACTCGCAACGGCACCGATGTTGCTCGAATCAAATCCGCCAGAAGTACAATACTTCCTGTCAACACACCGAGAATTGTCAGCGGTTTGCCAGCATATTCTTCACTCAGTGTGGCACCCAGTTGCTGCACGCGTTCCCTGATTTCGGATTCAGAAATGAGTGTCTTCATGAGTGTTACCAGATCGCTACGGCCAGAAAATGGACCAATTGAATGCGAAGGTTACGTGGATTGATCCGGAATTCCAATTCAGCAGATACAATTCCGGAAACAGATCCCCCGACCTTCGCCAAAATCACAGACCACCACATTAATGTCATCGGAACGAGAATTCATCCGCCATCTGAAGCAACGTTTTCCTGTTCGTTTTCCTGTCGAAGTCGGCATTGGCGACGACGGTGCTGTAATAAACAGCGAGGGCCAGAATCAACAGGTTATCGTAACAGACCTGCTTCTGGATGGAGTTCATTTTGACCTTGCAAAGATATCGCCTGAACTGGCCGGACGAAAGGCAATCGCGGTAAATCTCAGCGACCTTGCTGCCATGGCATGTCGTCCAACCGCAGCCTTTGTTTCGATCGCCATTCCTCGAAATCTGCATTCCGCTGATGCGTTTTTGGCATCGCTCTACGACGGAATCGAAGAACTGGCGAACCGCTACGAATTCACAATTGCTGGAGGCGACACCAACGCGTGGAATGGCCCCTTCGCAATTAACGTCTGCTTAACGGGCGTGCCGTTTTCCAAAACAATCGTATTGCGTTGCGGCGCTAAACCCGGAGACAGCCTCTACGTAACCGGACCACTCGGAGGAAGCCTGCACAGCGGACGACACCTAACATTTGAACCGCGGCTGGAAATGTCGCGTTGGCTGGTGAACAATATGGATCTGCACGCCATGATGGATATCAGCGATGGCGTCAGCATTGATTTAAATCGAATGATGGAAGCCAGCGGCACCGGAGCCACCATTGACGCGACGTCCATTCCCATTCACCACGACGTTGCAGAATCCAGTTCAGCCGACCTGCGACTGGCTAATGCTCTCAGCAACGGCGAAGACTTCGAACTGCTATTCGCCACTGCTGGTCTGCCCGATAACGCCAAACTGCCACACGGCGCAACCCTGACAAAAATCGGTGAAGTCACGGATCACGCTAATCACTGCCTGATTAAACACGCAAATGGTGCCACCTCGCCACTGTCCGAATCCGGCTGGCAACACATCTAAACCCGTGCGCCATTCACCTGCAGAGCAGGGCGGCATACAATTCGAACGCATCGTCTCGCATTATTGGAATATGACATTGTCCTCAAAATAAAACACCACACGACATAACACCCCCCCTGACTTGACGCTTTCCCATCGACCCGAACTCCATTGGACCTACGCGTCATATCTATCACATTATATTTTCTTCTGCGGTAAGGGTTTATCCTGCGACTAACCGCGAAATTTGGATCCGACCAGCAGTTCGCTTACCAGCATCCCTCGACAATACTGCCGAAGATGTTTGCCCAGAACATCCACGGCTTTGCTTGTTCGAGTCCGCTTCTCAGGGTTAACGCCAAATTCGCTGGCTACGGCGGTCAGAGCCAGAAAAATATCGGCGATGGTGTGTAGACGATGAGTCGTACGCTCCACTTCTCGCAAATGCACAGCCGGAATTTCGCCTTGACTGTCAGTGTGAAACCTCAGGGTATTCCGACCGTTCTCCTGCTGTAATTCACAACCTCAGGCAACATCGCTGGCATGATCCAGAAACTTTTGTAGTTCTGCTTCTGTCTCTTGGTTGTCATTCGCTGCGTGAGCCTTGATTAAGGTCTCCGCAGCGCTAGATTTAACCGGCCGACTAGTTCCAGCACTGCAAACATCCGAGTTGCACTGACTGCGGTATCATGCAATTGGCCCGGTGCGTCAACCGCGTTGTCGTATCGTTTATCAGCTTCTCAAGCACTGGCTTTGATTGGCCCCGTCCCGTGCGCCGCCATTCTTCTGACGGAGCCCGTCAAAAATAAACACTCTCGCAATGCTTAAGCTTTGTAAGAGGCGCTTTGTGCAGCACCATCACCAGATGTCCGTCGGCGACAATTTCACGCTGACGTCCTGGACGTTCACCAATATCAACACGAATCTCGACGCGAATGTCCCAACCAACCGGTAACTTCTATATCGATCTTTCTACTTCAGGAAACATGCTAACGTTCCGCCGGTTTCGGCACAGCGACCACGGAACGCTCCCGAATTTCAGCTCACACCATCGCAGCAAGCGCCTCATTTGAAGATTTAATACAATGACGCAGGAACATCAAATCATCCGTTTCAGCCACTTTCATTATCTTCTAAACAATAGGCGCGAAGCTTTTCGTCAGAAGACGTAGTTGAGGCCAGAGAAGCTACTCAGCAACCAATTTGCAGCGAAGAAACAAGTCATCAAGGCTGTTGTCATCAGCGGTATTTCTCAGGAACTCGGACGAGCTATGGTCATCGAATTTGCGAAACACAATTTCTCCGTTTGTGCCTGTGTTCGTTCTTCAGAAAAACTTGCGAGTCTGCCAAACGAACCTGGAAACGCTCATACACTTTCAGTGTCTGGATATTTCTGAAGATGCGGCGGTCGCCTCCTGAGCACATTCTGTGATCTCACAGCACGACGCTCCGGAATATCTGATTAACCACCCGGCCATCACCAATTCCAACACGTCGCTATGGAAAATATCTGCTGCCGAATTTGAACAATTGACTGCAATTAACATCAACGGAGTCGCCAACACGATTCGACATTTCGTGCCGTCAATGATTGAACAGTCATGGGGCTCTGTCGTTAACTTAAGCAGCGGATGGCAACGATCTGCTGCTGCCAAAGTAGCCCCATAGTTGCGAAAACCAAGGGCGATGGAAGGGTTAACTCAGTCACGCGCCGCGGCACGTCCGGCAGCCCTCACAGCAGTGCCTCTTAACCCCCGTATCATCAACACCAACATGCTGCAAAGCTGCTTCGGTGCTGGTTGAGAAATTATCGCGACGCTGGACAATGGCTCAACGTCGCCGTGCCTTACATCATGAACATCAGTCGACGCCCCAACGGCCAACCATTGTCTGTTCCAGACTTTTTGGTCGCCGCAACTTTTCACACAGAACAACTCAATTCACCCGGCAGGTTGAATCTGGCGGAAGCATACTGACTGTATTCAATAGCAATCCAGATCGCGCAGCACTGCCCGGAATCTGAGAAAGGTATCGAGCAATTTCTGAGGAACTGCGGCCTGGCCCAAAGACAACAGAATGCGATCTGCTTCAACCATCAGTTCGCCGTGTTCTGCGGGAACCGTCAGTCGACACCAGGATACCGAACGATCGTAGTGAATGTTCACCAGACCATCGTCTCGGTCTTCGATCGTATCAATCAGTAATTCGATATGAATGGCATTCGGCGGACATACTTCGATGGAATTGAACAGTGTTCCAAACACGGCTGCAAACGCGGGAGACAGCAATGTGTCGGGGCCACAGAAGTTAGTCACCTGATTGCGAATAACAGCCGACGAAGGATCTTCCGGCGACATAGCGACCGTCACACGATAATCAAACAAAGGCGTAATGATGGCGCCAAAACCATCCGCAGGATCCTGAACCTTCAAGTCAATTCGCTTGAACTTAAAGTGACGGCGGAATTCGGCAAACCGAATATCCAGATCCGCGCCGATGTCGCCTTCGGCAATACGACGAATGAACGCCTGAGTCTGATCGGATTCTTCGCTGGGCACCTGATGCGATTTCCGGAAACCCGCCAATCCACGCACCGGCAATTGCCGATCGCACAACAACACGATGTTGGTAACTGGTTCGTTGGGCAATTCCATGCCGGACATGATCGCAAGATTTGAAATTCGTATTACCCGGTCAAAACGTTTCAGAAAACAGGTTTAGCAACGGCCAACCCGCGTCAATATCTTAAACTCAACATCGGCACCAGACGGACTTCTGATTGACAACATCCAACAGGTGCCTTTCAGTTGCCCCAAACAAGACCAACCCACAAAATGCAACAACATCGCCCGGGTTCGGTGCGTGTGTCACCTCTAACATGTACAGATCCCGCCGCTCGAGCGGGCGTATAGTAAATTGTGTAACACGTGCGTTCCACCAGCGATGGAAGCCTGAAGCCATAGTTTCCAAATTTGGGCGATGCGAAACAGCAAATACCAATGCGAATCGCGGGACAGCGATTTAGGGCAAATTAACAGCAGATTTCGACTCGTTTGTATTGGCCTTGAACCAGTCGCCAAAAACATCAACGGCCGGTATGTGGCTGGCGAATGTTTGCCGCCAGACATACGATAGACGGTCGTCTATCGATCACTCGCAGACGTGATTTCAACTTGTCGATTCGTGTGCTGTTTCCCAATTATCCGTGCAAACATTTCAATTTACTGTTGAACCATACCTGACAGGAGTCCGCGTCGACACCTTTCTGGCAAGACATCTGCGCAACTACACAACGTGGCGACTGCATCGGATGGTGACAGAAGGGCTGGTCGTTGTTGACGATATGCCGGCAGAAGGCACTC
This sequence comes from Fuerstiella sp., assembly GCA_041689795.1. GTDB lineage: Bacteria > Planctomycetota > Planctomycetia > Planctomycetales > Planctomycetaceae > Fuerstiella. The sequence continues at coordinate 11,174 of JBDNFN010000179.1, forward strand.
AAAGATTATTCCGCGACCAGGTGGTCAGGATTCGACTTGTCGAACCTCCGGACAAGTTGCTGGAAGCCGACGTTATACCGCTGGATGTTGTTTACGAAGATCCCTGGCTGTTAGTGATAAACAAACAGGTTGGAATTGTGGCTCACCCGGTCGGCGAATTCCAGAACGGCACTCTTGCAAATGCGGTGCAACACTACATCGACCAGCAGACAAGAGCGACCGGCCTGCTGCGGCCAGGAATCGTGCATCGATTGGACCGCATGACCAGCGGACTAATTGTCGTCACCAAAGAACACATGGCCCACCGACTGCTATCGATCGATTTCCAGCAAGGGAGAACTCAAAAAGCGTATCTAGCATTGATTGAAGGGCAGCCAGACTTTGAATTCACCATCGTGCAACTTCCGATTGGCGTGCGTCCCGGAGCAAACAGTGTGTTGATGTCTGCGAAACCGGATGCTCGAAAAGCGCGGACGGCACGAACCGACATCACAGTTGTCCAGCGTTTCGACGACTGCTGCCTGGTGGAATGCATTCTGCACACGGGACGCAATCATCAAATCCGTGTTCACATGGCGGAAATCGGACACCCGGTGCTGGGCGATGAACACTACGATGTAA
>JBDNFN010000180.1:0-10847 GCA_041689795.1 Fuerstiella sp.
ACTGGCGACTGATCACTGGCAACTGCCGCCGGACTTCTATCTTCGCCCGTTTTTCTGTTGTCGCTCCGTGTCTGCTGCGGTCACGAGTTCAATGAATGTCTGCTCATACTGCGTATGGACCAAGTGAAGATGGTTCCGGATCTTCTCAACATCAGACTGCTCCATCGTCTTCAAGACCTCCACCACATGGGCTCGATCTTTCTGACGCCCTGAACTGATCTTTAACTCCATCCAGTATTCGATTGGGGCATAATGCAGTCCCGTATCCAGTCCCATTCGCTGTGGCCCGGGAATCACGGTGGGTGAAGTGTCGCGTGCCTTGCCGCCTTCGGGCACGATCTTGATTTCCACATCATCGTGTGTGAGCGTGTGCCAGCCCAACTTCGATTCCCATGCGACCTTAAGTCCATATCGAGACGACACATCAATCACAGATTGCAGGTTCTCCCGATCAATCGCTATGTCAATATCCTGCGTCGCTGCCGGGTAACCAAAATGAATGGCTCCCAATCCTCCGACAATCGCTATTGAAATGTTCTGATGTTCTGATGTTCTGATGTTCTGCCAGACGCTGCAAATCCTGCAGGGCTCGCGTGAATCGATTCTCTTCAGCATTCATGTTTAAGACTGCCTCAATGGACTCCGAACCACGGCTGAGTGTTCCAAGTGCAGAGGTGATTGCGGTAGAGAGAGGCATGGGCGACAAAGCTTGGTTCTTTGAACGTGGCGTGGCGGGAAGAATTGGCTCAAGACCGATTGCCTGTCTGGTGCCCCGCTCTTCGCTGAGCTCCCTTAGTTCTCTGGCCCGGATCTTCGGCAGTTCTGTGGCGGCGTGTCTCCACTGTACCATCCCTGCTTTGGCGTTGGCGTCTGCCATGGATGATGCGTCGTCAGTCGTCATTCTGCGAAGTTGGCCAAGCGTTTTCTTAGGGTTGGCAGTCGCCTGCTCGGAGAGAGTCGGCCGTCTGTTTATGTAGAGGCCATGAGTGTTTGGGGGGAGCACTTATTTTTGCCGGAAACTTCCGACCCTTGCGTCGTGGCTGCCTGAATCAGCTTAACGCATCGAGACTAAACTACGACCGGCTGCTGCGGATCACGGCTTCCTGACGCGCGAGTTCCAGGTCGCTGTCCACCATTAGCCGGGCCAGTTCTTCCAGTGACGTCGTGGCCGTCCAGCCCAGCTGGTCTTTGGCTTTGGAGGCATCACCCAGCAGCAGGTCGACTTCGGCCGGTCGGAAGTAGCGAGGATCGATTTCGATGTAGTCAGCGGGATTCAGGTCAAGCTGAGCAAACACGAGGTCCGCGAATTTCTGAACGGTTTGCGTTTCGCCGGTGGCTAATACAAAGTCGTCCGGTTCGTTGTGCTGCAGCATCCGCCACATGCCTTCGACGTAGTCTTTGGCAAAGCCCCAGTCGCGTTTGGCGGCAAGGTTGCCGAGGTACAGTTTTTCCTGCAGGCCCATTTTGATTCGCGTGGCGGCGCGCGTGATTTTGCGCGTCACAAACGTTTCGCCTCGACGAGGACTTTCATGGTTAAACAGAATGCCGTTCACCGCGAACATATCGTAGGACTCGCGATAGTTAACCGTCTGGTGAAACGCGTAAACCTTGGCACAGGCGTACGGGCTTTGCGGTCGGAACGGGGTCAGTTCTGTTTGCGGTGTTTGCAGAACTTCGCCATACATTTCACTGGACGACGCCTGGTAGACCTTTGTGGTTTTGCGTTTGTTCAGCTGACGAGCGGCTTCCAGCACATTGAGTGCCCCACCGCCGGTGGCCTGAAACGTGTAGGCCGGTTGGTCGAAGGAAACTCGCACATGGCTTTGAGCACCCAGGTTGTAGATTTCGTCGGGCTCGACATCCAGCACGATATTGGTGAGGCTCTGGCCGTCCGTCAGGTCGCCGTAATGCAGAAACAGTTTCGAGCCGCTGTTGTGAGGATCACGGTAGATGTGGTCGATGCGTTCGGTGCCGAAGGTACTCGAGCGTCGGACCACTCCGTGCACGTCGTAGCCTTTTTCCAAAAGCAATTCCGTCAGGTAAGATCCGTCCTGTCCGGTGATGCCTGTGATCAGTGCTGTTTTAGTCATGATTCCGAGCGTGTTTGGGTTGAGTGTCGAGAGTTAAGAAACAGTTATACAGAACGCAGCGTTTCGTGTTGAATCGCGTTCAGAAACGAGGCGTAAGTGGTTTTCAGTCCGTCCGAAAGCCCGATTTTCGGTGTCCAGCCGGTGGCCCTGATTCTGGAAATGTCTGATAGTTTGCGTGGAGTTCCGTCTGGTTTTGAAGGGTCTGTGATGATTTGGCCCTCAAACCCGATTGTTTCTGCGACCAAGTGTGCCAGATTCAGAATGCTGATTTCCTGCCCGCTGCCGATGTTCACTAGGTCCGGTGGGTTTTCGAGTGTCAGCAGGTGGCAAATTCCGGCGGCCAGATCGTCGACGTGCAGGAATTCTCGCATCGGAGATCCGGTGCCCCAGATCGTCACAGAATCGGCGTTGGACTGTTTGGCTTCATGGAAACGTCGGATCAGTGCGGGCAATACGTGCGAATTATCAGGATGATAATTGTCGCCTGGGCCATACAGGTTGGTGGGCATGGCCGAATGGAACAGGTCACCATATTGCTGGCGATAATATTGACACAGCTTCAGCCCGGCGATTTTGGCCAGGGCATAGGCTTCGTTGGTGGGTTCCAGTGTGGATGTCAGCAGGCTGGATTCCGCGATCGGCTGCGGCGACATCCGCGGATAGATGCACGTGCTGCCCAGAAACAGAAACCGCTGCGTTCCAGATTGGTGAGCGGCGTGGATGGCATTGGCGGCCATCATCAAATTGTCGTAAATGAATTCAGCTGGATACGTGCTGTTGGCATGAATACCGCCCACCTTCGCCGCGGCAAAGACCACCACATTGGGCTTGTGTGTTTGGAAGAAGTCATTCACCGCCGACTGGTTAATCAGGTCCACTTCAGACCGAGGCCTAAGCAACAGGTTACGGAACCCGTCACTTTGAAGGCGTCTAACAACAGCGCCTCCCACCATCCCGTGATGGCCAGCGACATAGATTTTTTGTTGCGTGTTCATCGTTATGTCAACGCTCGCATTGCGGTATCATTCGACTGCCGTTGGTTGCGTCCGCTATCAGGCAGCGCACACTTCGTTCCCGTGGGTGACAGAGGCGTTGAAAACGTCTGCCAACCAGAGGGTCTGCCGAGCTCTTTGGCCGGGAACAGTAGATAGTTGTGTTGAGGCACTCCCTGCCTGCTGTTATTCGCGATCCTGCGAACGCGTGGAAGCAATGATCGTGCTGTCGTTGCTCCCACGATTTGCGTCACTCATCTGGCGACGGCCACTGTCATTGCGGCAAAACGACATTCACCAGCCTCACTCGTAAATTCCAAACGCTGAACAGCGAAAGAATGTCTTTCGCTGTTCAGCGCAGGTGCGTCATCTTTATTCAAAGCGCGGCGGCTTCCAGCGAAAGCTTGGTGCCCTTCGCCATTTCGGATCAGGGCTGCTTCAAAAGGCTGTTGGGCTCGGATTCCGCATCGGTATCGGCATCCGCAAAGTAGGCTTCGTTGTTTTTGTCGTTGTAGCTGTAGTTGTAATCTTTATATCGATAGCGATAATCGGAGTAGCTGTAATTGCCGTAGCCATAGGCGTCTGTTTCTTCGACTCCGTTGACCACGATGCCAGTCATGTTAGCCCCGACATCTCGCAGCTGTTCCAGAGCACGTCGTCCAAAATCGCGAGTGTTGCGGCTCAATCGAACGCAGAGAATCACACCGTCTGCTCGGGGTGCCACGCTGCAGGGGTCGGTCACGACCAGTACCGGCGGCGTGTCGATGATGACATATTCAAATTTTTCACGCAGCACCGCCAGCAGTTGTTCGTATTCAGGGCGAGCCAGCAGTTCAGACGGATTCCTGGGCCGGCTGCCGCAAGGCATGACATAGAAGCCTTCGAGTTCCGTCTCTTTGATGGCATCCTCAATTTCCGCCTTACCGCGTAGTACGTCAACGATGCCAACCGTGTTGTCCACACCGGTCAGCTTGTGCACCTTTGGTCGACGGAAGTCGCTTTCGACGATGATTGTTTTCTTACCAGACTGGGCCAGAGAAACAGCAAAGTTCATTGTTAAAGTGGACTTGCCATCGCCAGCCGCCGGGCTCGTGACCTGGATAACCCGGTGGTTGCTCCCGAGTGCACTGAAGCACACAGCCGTTCTGATAGTGCGATAAGCTTCGGAGGGCCTGGAACGAGGCAGATGTAGCGTAATCACAGTGCGGTCAATGAGTGTGTCTTTGGGGATTTTTCGCAGCTTGGCTTCCTGCATGTAAGGAATGTGTCCTACGATAGGTATGCCAAATTCGCGAATGATGTCTTCAGGCTTCCTAAAGCTTCGGTCCGCTGCCTCAACGATATAGCCGAGGACCAGTCCAATGAAGCTTCCCAGAAACGCACCCATTCCGAGAAATTGGCTAAGTTTTGGGTAGACCAAGCTCCCATGTCGTGCTTCCGTTAATAACGACGCTGAAACACCGCCAAAGTTTGTCGGCAATTCGATTGTGCGAATCTGCGATTGAATGGAGTCCAGTAACGCTGTTTCTCGTTTTGTTCGGTTTTCGAAATTTGTTCTTTGATGCTCAAAATTTCGCAGGCTCTTGGCAGCTACCTCTTCCGTATTGGCAAGTGCTTGAAGTTCCGTTTCTTTTCTATCCAATAGGGTTAGTTCATGTTGCAGAGAACTCAGATAAACCGTCATGAAATCCGGTCTGGCAGGCTCACTTTCGTTGCCGGTTCGCTTTCGGGGTGACATTCCAGCCAGAGTTTCGACATGGTCTCGGGTGACTTCGATTCGTCGACGAAGGGCTATCAATCTTGGATGTCCCGGCCCAACTTCTTCGGTCAGAAGAGCCTCCTCCATCAACAGCGGCATGATCGCCTGAAAAATGGTACGAGCAGATGCGACAGCGGCCTCCACATCACCGGGCTTTGTCCCTGCCGTTCCGTTCGATTGCTTGCCGACAAGTAGCATCAACGCGTCGCGAGGCGTGCCAGTTTGCAGCGCATCTTCAAGAGCCATAAGTTCCGCTTTGAGCTCTGTCTGAGCGATCACTAGAAAAGAAACCTTTTCCTGTATCCCTCCAAGTCGCTGGCGATGAACATTACTTCCGTCCAGGTTCAATGGTGACGTCTTGTCAAAGTTTTCGTACTCTTTATCCAGTTCATTTAGAGATTCGATCAGCTCGTCTTTTGCCTGCGTCAGCAGTTGCTGCAGTTTTGATACGGCATCTTCGTAGCTTTCTTCCTGATGCAGAATAAACTCTTTTGCCACAGCGTTGGCGATCTCGCTGGTGTCATTCGGATTTGAGCCTTCACAAGATATATGTAGTATGTTCGCTGCTTTGGCAGCAGATACCGCTCTGACCATGCCAGCGACCTTTCTGATCGCATCTTCCAGCTGCAGGCCCCGCAGCGTTTCCAGTTGGGTAAGGTTGTATTTCTCAATACATGGCTCGAGCAGCTTGCGACTGGTCACCACATACTGTGCGTCGCTCAAATTACGTTCGGTCATGATGTTTTCAACTCGTTTATCCGAGTTGTGGTGGATTACCTGCAGCAGCGCGGCGGAACTGTAGCTTGGCACTTGCCGCTGGAAGTACAGATAACCCAAGCCGGCACCGACCAGTGACAGCAGGATGATGAACGACTTGCGTCGCTGGAGAAACCCCCAGATGTCGAGCCCCGGCTCGTCTTCACTCATGTTGTCGAATGAGTTCCAGGGGGCGTCCTTGACTTGATTCTGCACGAATTTTGCTCCGACTGGCCCGTCAAATTGATGGCGATCCTTCCCAACCGTACCAAACGGTTGTTCCGGTAGACGATTGTGCATCGCTTAAGACGCGGAATCCACAAGATGCTCACGATTTCACTGATTAGCGATCTAATCATTGTGCAAAATGGAAGCTGCAGAAGATGGGGGGACACGTTGCAAAACGGCAACACTGTTCGTGATGAAACATTTGTTTTCCAGCTTTTCTTTCATGTTTGTCTGTATTCGTAAACAAATTGTGAACGTGAATATTGGAATTCAAACAAGGCTACCTGTGACTAACTGTCCATTTGAACAGTGGATCGGGGCGGCGGCTACAGAATCTGATGGAGCAGCGTTCTCGTATGCACGGTCATGGTGTCTCGGCGCTGCGGAAATGACGTTATTATTACAATCTTGGAGATTACGTGTTGGTTGCGCAGTGATGTTATTTCGCACTCCAGATGTGTCGCGGCGATAACTAAGTTGGCTGGGCCGTAACAGAAAACACAAAGCGATTTTAGGCCGCGAAGGCAAAGGTGCACCGCTGCGTTGGTTTGGACTTGTGGAAGCAGTGGCCCATGACTCATCGAGGTGCATACAGGGAACAGAAGCATAGCGCACGGTTGGGCCGGAAGGCTTGCTGCGTTGCTCTCGCTCAGAATAAACAGACGCCGCGGCTTTCAACGACTTACGCCATCAGCAACCGGTAGGTCGTATGCGCGGTACGGAATTCAACTGTAGGACTGCGTCATGTGTGCACTCGACGCACACCAGATCATGTCAGCAGGTTTTCACGCGCCACGCGGACGCGACGTTCGGCGACGTCCGGCAGAGTGTCTAACACCGTGATGTGACCCATCTTGCGATTTGTCTGTGCTGACAGTTTGCCGTACATGTGCAGATGCGCGTGGCTGACAGCTTCCATCGCGTTTTGCGTCCAGGTGTCCGGTAGATGCTGGCCCAGCAGATTGGCCATCGCGGCGACCGGTGCACGTCGCGTAATCGGTATATCCGGCAAACCGCACACGGTTCTAAGCTGCAGTTCAAACTGACTGCAGTTGTAGGCTTCGATTGTCAGGTGGCCGCTGTTGTGCGGTCGCGGGGCGATTTCATTCACCACCAGTTCGCCAGCCGACGTCAGGAACAGCTCGATGCACAGCACGCCCACGACGTTAAAATGTTCCAGCACGGCCCGCGCCATCTGTTCGGCACGTGCGGCAATGTCGGCCGTCACCTGCGGAGATCCGGAAATCGAAACGTCTAGAATATGGTGGGCGTGATGATTAAGAAACGGATCGTAAAACACGCAATGGCCGTTCGCAAACCGTCCGGCAATCATCGACAGTTCGAACTCGAAGCTGACCTTCTGTTCCAATAGACCGGACTTCAGGCCACATTCTTGCCACAGGCTTTCCACGTCGGCCGCCGGAGAAATCGCCCACTGGCCTTTGCCATCGTAGCCATCGGTATTGGCTTTCAGAATCACGTCGCCGCCGAATTCGCGATGGGCGGCTACCAGTTCGGCCGCGTTATGCACCATCTGAAAGCGTGCGGTCGGCAGGCCGAGCTTGGTCAGTGCCGTCTTTTCCGCAAACCGGTTCTGAGCAGTTCCCAGCAGGGACACTCCCGGGCGAAGTTCCGTATGCGCCGCAATGCACTGCGCGGCAAAGGCGGGGATGTTTTCGAATTCGTAGGTGACGACATCCGACACGGTCGCGAATTCACGCAGCTGTGCTGCATTGTCGTAGTCTTCGGGCCAGATCATATCACTGACCTGTCCGCAGGGACTGCTGCGATCGCCACCGAACACGGCGACACGGTAACCCATTTGCCGAGCGCTGATGGCCAGCATGCGGCCCAACTGCCCTGCCCCGAGAATTCCAATGGTACTGCCCGGACCAATAATCTGCGTCATAACCACGAATCCTGCAGCACGCTGTCTGTCTGTTCTGTGTGGAAAGCGGTTAGTTGTGCTCGCAGTCCTGCGTCGGCAATCGACAGAATTCGTACGGCGAGTAACGCGGCGTTTTTGGCTCCGGCTTCACCGATTGCCAGAGTCGCCACCGGCACGCCGGCCGGCATTTGCACGATCGACAGCAGCGAATCCACGCCGTTCAGAACTCGGCTTTTGACGGGGACTCCCAGCACTGGCAGCGTGGTCAAAGAAGCCACCATTCCCGGCAGATGCGCGGCTCCGCCAGCGGCGGCGATGATGACTTTCAGGCCGCGTTCGCTGGCAGAAGTCGCATATTCGACCATCCAGTGAGGCGTGCGGTGTGCTGAAACGACTCGACATTCAAACGGAACGCCGAATTTTTCCAGCAATTCCGCGGTGCCCCGCATGGTTTCCCAGTCCGAGCGGCTGCCCATAATGACGCCGACCACGGGCGGCTGGCCGCTGGCGTTTTCTGAGACGGCGTGTGCTGCGGTCGATTCAGTGGTGATGGATTCACCGCTGTGAGGTTCACGAGGGGCAGTCATAGAAGAAGACTCATTCCAGGCATGGTAGTGGGCGAGGCGTCATCCTAAAGCCGATCAGCAGATTCTCAAGCGTGCAACGGGGTTAGGTGTCGCGAAACCCGGCGATCTCGTTGGTTACGCCGTTTTGGCGGTGCGGACCATGATCCTGCGGCGGCCGCGGGGTGGCAGTGGCCAGCAGGTTGCGCGGTTTTTAGCGGCTGCGGGACGCCAAAGTCGTCCAGCGCGTACTGGCCGACCTGCGTGGTCTGTTCCAAACGGGCGGCGATTGTTTGCACAGATCTCAGCCGCAGCCGACCGCTCTATGTCGGTCCGTGCGACTCACTGGGCGGCTGACTACTGAGCGGCCGATTCACTGGGCGGCTGATTCACTGAGCGGCCGATTCACTGAGCGGCCGATTCGCGCGGCGGAAGATGCCGGCCTGCATTCTGGTCTCATTTGGCCGCGAGTTCTGTTGTTGGGAAGTTCACCGCTGCCCATGGCATCCACGACCATTTGCAGTGAGGCTGTTATCACAGCACCGGAGTTCTCGCCAGCCGGCATTGCCGTGAGTCATTTCCTGGCAGTGGTTCGTAGTACAGGTTTGTGATGGTCTGTCCTGAATTGTGGCGGCAAGGGGCATTGCCCTGCTCCACTGGTCCAGCTACCGAGCCTGCGAACGTGTGATCTGTTTTCTCATACTGTTATCATCAAGTGTCGGCCTTGATTCCACAGCTCCGCAGCTTCACAGAGGCAGCCAATCCTTCGAAGCGAACTTCCCGGGCAAAGGTCTGTCGATGTCACAGACGCCATAACCGGCTCGCTCGTTTCCAATTTGTGAATCCAGGGGCTGTGGCACCATAGGATCAGCCATTTGTTAGTGATCATGGCGTTTGCTTACTAAAACAGGTGCGACTTCCAGAAAAGATACTTCTTGCGGATGCTGACTGGCTGGGTTTGATCTCAGGCCCTGTTGGCGGATCGGTAAGAGTTTGTCGGGCCATGGAAAAATCAACACAGCTGATCGCCTGCCGGACGATGTTTGTTTCGTCGCGGTAGAAGTTTGTTTGTTGCAGACCGTGTTCATGTAAGACGTTGTTCATGTAAGACCGTGTTCATGTAAGACCGTGTTCTGCTGAACACTGACGTTCAGTCATTGGATTGCCGTTTGTGTTTTTTTGGCCGTTCTAACGTTTTTCGGCCGATTCTGAATCCACTCGTTTTCGTACTGACGACTTTACATGCGACTTCACTTTATGGACGCGATGCGTAGTGTCCTGATGGTACTTGGCGTCGTGCTGCACGCCGCCAACGTATACATGGTGAGCGGACAGTGGGAAATTCACGACTCGGCCGCCACGAATCCCGTGTTTGACGGGATTGTGGCTTTGATCAGTTCGTTCCGAATGCCGGCATTTTTTGTGATCGCCGGCTTTTTTGCGCAGATGATGCTGGAGCGGCACGGGCGGAAATATTTCCTGCGACATCGGCTGCGACGGCTGGCGGTGCCCTTTCTGGCGACGGCCCTGCTGTTTAATTCACTGCAGCTGTGGCTGCAGTACCGGCTGCCGTTTCTGACGGAAAGTTCGCTGACGTTTCCGGGCAGCGTGGCTGAAATCTTCACCAGCGGTCGCTGGCTACAGCATCTGTGGTTTCTGGTCGTTCTCTTAATCTTCAGTCTGTTCGCCCTGCCTCTGTCGGAATCTTTTGCTAAGAAAACCGTGCCGGGCCAGAGTTGGTGGCAGGGACATTTGCTGGCCGTGTTTCTGTTTGTGGGGGCGTTTAGCGAAATCGCCGCTCATTCCGTGCTACACGGCGTTCGAATACTGATGGATGGCCCGTTTGTGTTTGGCCTGGTGGATCCCGTGAGACTGCTGACGTTTGTGCCGTTTTTTCTGTTCGGCCTGTGGCTGTTCACAAACCCGGAAGGTCTGAACCAATTTTGTCGTCCAGGTCTGGCGACTCTGGCCGCCGCGGTTGTCGCTGTGCTGCTGAATCGCTGGCTGATTGTGTTACCCGAGAGTCGCCTGCAGACGTTTGTTTCGTGGGGGTACGACGGAGTCGTGCATTGGCTGGGCTGCCATTTATGCTTCAGTCTGTTTTGGTGGACCGTGCGGCGGCCGTCGGAATTCTGGCGGTACTGCTCAGATGCTTCGTATACCGTTTATCTGGCGCACCATCTGCTGGTGGTTCTGATCGCCGGCAGTTTGGTGAACGTGGCGTGGTCAGCGAATACAAAATTTCTCACCGTGAGTTGTCTTGTGCTGCTGGCAGCGGTCATTATTCACGAGCTGTTCGTCCGGCGAATTCGTGTCCTGAGCTTTCTGTTTAACGGAAAGTGACGTGGCGTCCGGGGCGTCTCTGTCCGGGCGTTGGATGCAGCGAAGCACAAGGCGAACGCGTCGTGGCATCAGGCGATGAGCTTGCCGAGTAGCTGTCCATTGTGCGCAGCGTGAAGTGTCTTCGGTTTTGTCGTGAGTGGATGCGTTCGAGACGTGCGGGTTCGCATGCTTGTGCGGTGCTCGTTGTGCGAGCGGTCGCGCTGCCGGATTATCCGGTGTTGTTCAGCG
>JBDNFN010000181.1:0-14588 GCA_041689795.1 Fuerstiella sp.
AACCTCCACAATTACCGTCGTACACTTGCCGCTGTGTGATTGCTGAAAGATGTTTTTTGTCCGATCGCGTTTCACTTGAGGCTTGGGGCATTCCAGCTGAATGCTACCCTGCGTTTCCGTAATTCGGTTTACTAAAATAAATGGGCTGACGAGTTCGATTTCAAAAAAGGTGGTTGAGTTTTGGTTGCGGAAATAAGGGCGGAATCTGATGCTCCCTTGACGAAGCGTTCCCGCAGTCGTCTTTGGATTGCTGCGAGTGTAGCGGTTGTTTTGGTATGGACCGGCTGGATGGCTGCACAGGCCTATAAAACGCATACGTTTCGGAAAAACTGCGAGATCGCCCGAGATCAGGAAGACTGGCGGTTACTGCGGGAAACAGCCGAACAGTGGGCGTCCTGGACGCCGGCTGATGGAACGGCATGGTGGTACGCTGCCGAGGCTGCTCAGGAAATAGATGACATTGAAGATCTGGCATTCTGCCTTGGGAAGGTGCCTGCGTCGGATTCCAAATACCTGATGGCGTTGGTTGAAAAAGCCAATCTTGAGTGGACGACGTTAAATCGCCCATTGGACGGCCTGGAAACCAGTCGCAAAGTTATCGACCTTGACCCTCGCGTTTTGGAAATTCATTCTCGAGTAATATCTTTCTTTGCGATGAATCTGCAAAGATCACAAATGCTTGGTGCGATCCGCACAGCGATTAATGCTGGTGCAGAGCCTCGGGAATCGTATGCCTATCTGATTCTTGCCGACACTCTGTCGTTCACAAACGGAGACGACTTGAATAGTCGCTGGCTGGCATCAAGCCCTGATGAGGTGCGATTCAAAATCGGCTTGGCCGTTCATACTGCCATGAAGCTTGCGATGTCGGTGGATAGTGCTCGGACTGGCGATACTGTCGAGCTCGACGAAGAGGCTAACAGGCAGCTTTCCTGGTTTCTTGATGAAGCGCCGCATGATGCGGTTTTGCTAACGTACATGATGTATCGCAACTACCAGGCTGCCGATGTCGACCGTGTTGGTGAATTGTTGAATAAGGTCGACGACACGGCGGCGAGCGACCACATGGTTTGGGTATTCAGGGCCTGGTACCATACGGTTTATGATGAACTGGACGAAGCTGAAAAATCTATTCAGGAAGCCCTTAAGCTTCATCCTCTGAGTCCTCTTGCCCATCACGAATACGCGAATCTGCTTCGGAAAGCACAGTCCCCAGAAGTTGAAATTCACCAACGTCTGGCAGGGGAAGGTCGAGAACTGCGGTCTGTATTGTTACGCAGGCCAACCGTAGCAGATGTTGATGTTGAGCTTCTGCAGCGGATTCAAAAATACGCAGCTGATTGTGGTGACGAGAAGACGGCGTCAGCTTTGGCAACTCGACTTGAGCCTCGTCGCAGGCCTGTCTTTTGATAGAAACATCTTCAGTTGAAGACACTGGTAAAAATCGGCAGTCCGCTGGCCGCACTGTTGGTTGCGTTTGGAGCCTGGCAATGGTGGTCTTCCGCAACCAACGCTGACTTTCAGCAGGAATGCCGCAGAGCAGAACAGTCAGGGAATTGGGCAAAGCTGGAGGAAATATCATCCGCATGGACGCGTGCTCGTCCCAACGATGCCCTGCCCTGGTATTCACTGGGGCAGGCGCAACTTAAGTTGGGCGATTTCACCGGGGCTGCCAATGCCTTTAAGCGAGTGCCGGTAAATGGACCGCGTGGGATTGACGCCGGCACGGCGTTGATGCGACTTCTTTTTCAGCACTTGAACGAACCACGGAAAGCCGTTGAACTAGCCCGGCAGCTTTTGGAACTGGATCCTCGACTGCCCGACCCGCGTCGAACTGGAATCTACTTTTACGGCATGACATCCCAACGCGGCCTGCTTCTAAAGGACCTTTACGCCGCAATAAAAACCAGGGCGGATCTTCCGGAGCATTATGTCTATTTGATTACGCTCGAGGATCTTTCTTTTCGCGATGGCGATGTTGTTACAAAACGTTGGCTCGACAGTGATCCAGAAGATCTTAATCTGAAGATCGCTCATTCTGTGCAGGCGGCCAGAATTGCTCGAGCCAAGTTTTTGACGTCTCCGTCCGACGCACTCAGGAGCCAGATGCTGGAGGTAACTGAGCAGTTGAATATACTGAAGGCCGAGTCGCCAGGTTCTGGACGTATTTTGGACGTGCTACTGCAGTCGGCGATGGATGACGGTGACCTTACAACAGCAGAGAACCTTCTGGCACTTGTGACAGATGATGCCGCTGGTGATCCCGTAATCTGGTTTTGGCTGGGTACTTTTTCCCGCCAAACTGGCGATTTAATAGAAGCCGAGCGGGCGTTGCGACAGGCCGTAAAACTACATCCTCTCGGGTGGAAAAGCCGTAACGAACTGGCCATGGTTTTACGAGCATCCAACCGATCGGAAGAAGCGGCAATTCAGCAAAAACTGGCAGCCACCGGAATGCAGCTTGCGACGGAAATCCGTCGGCTTGGGCATGTCAGCGAAGTATCGCGAGAAATACTTGAGCAAATCGCTCAGTATGCAGTTCAGTGCGAAGACTGGCCTGTCGCGAACGGAATTTTCCGCCGCCACGCACCTGGCTTTAGTAACTAAGACGCGTGGTAACGTCACTGGGTGGTGTTGACTGCCCGCCATTTATTAATTTTCGATAAAAAACTGCAACTAAATTAGTGTCTGCAAAAGCTCTTCAGTCTTGGTCAAACTGGATTTTTGCGAGTTTTCGCCGAAGAAAAACATTTACGGTCACTCATTTTGCTGCCAAAACAACGATAGATTGCTGACTTGCAGTCCACTGGCGTTGAAAATTAACCCATTCAAACGCAGCCGCGGAAAAGAACTGTTTGTTGCAACCAGAAACTACCTTGAGGACGATTTTTTTGTCGCTCTTATTTTTAGGCATTGGCACAAAAAATGATGTAAAATTGATGGGCGTTTATTCAGACTCAACAAGTTTTAGTACGCCCGCTGTGGACGGCTACGTTGGTGCCGACAGGGCTGTTGGTTTTTTTTCATCCTTGTGTTGTATTCATTTTTTCTTAAAATGTTTAGGTTGTCCATTACGGCTCATTACATTTCGGTTAACTGTCACCATAGTTTTTAGTATTACTTAATGGCGTCCGCTGTCCTTTGTTGCACTTTTGTGAGTCATACCATGAATCGCCTAATCTTCAGCCTGTTGTTTATCGCGTGCATTGGTTGCGGCGGTTCAGACGGTCCCACTCTTTACCCTGTAACGGGGACCTTGACGAAAGGTGGAGAGCCTATCGCAGGCGTCACGGTCACGTTCACGCCGGAATCAGGCATTTCGTCTGCGGGTCGCACAAGTGCCGAGGGAAAGTTTGTGTTGCTTAGCCAAACCGGGCGTGCCGGGGCTGTCCCAGGGAAACACAAAGTCGTTCTCGTCGATGCTGGCGTTTCAGCTTTAAGCGGTCCGATCGACATGTCGAATTCTGCGACTCGCGATGCGATGATGAATCAGAGATCATCGGCTACTCAGGCTGGCGAACGTGGTGAGATCAAAATCGAAGCATCAACTGCCTTCCCCGAAGAATACGGAAATCCTCAGAAGACTCCATTTGAGTATACGGTCGAGGAGAAGAGTAACGTGTTCGACCTGGTTATTCCTTGAGACGCTTTTTATTTAGCTGGTTTCGAAGCCAGTGCTTTATGGCGACGCACAGTTGACGATTGATAGTTTATGAGCTCGTTTCGAGCTGGTTCTTCTTCTGTATTTTATTCAGCTGCTAAGCTGATTTCCTGTCTCTGTTCGGAAGGAAAATTGTCATGTTACGTTTCAGGTCTTCTCGGCGAGCATTCACTCTTATTGAGTTGCTTGTCGTAATAGCAATTATTGCGATCTTGATTGCACTACTGTTGCCAGCTGTGCAGCAGGCGCGTGAGGCCGCTCGTCGGACTCAGTGCAAGAACAATCTCAAGCAGTTGGGATTGGCCGCGCACAATTACCACGACACATATAATCAGTTTCCGATGAACTGGTACAACGGCGCGAACGATGCACAGCCTGACCCTTCAAATCCGAGGTACAAGAACGGATCGTGGCCTTGGACGGTAATGGCACTGCCTTACATGGACCAAGCTCCGCTTTACAATCAGATTTCGCAATATTTTAGTATTGCAAGCGGCGATGCTCCAAACATTGGCATGGGCTACACAGGCACAATTGGAACCTCACCATCACCGCGAAAGATGGCAGAACAGCCAATCAGTGTTTTCGTTTGTCCGTCAAACGATCAGCCTATTATTCGAAGAAATCAGATTATTGAACCGGATAACGGTGGCTGGAATGCTCCGTACCTCGGACCAGCCGGTGGCCTTGACTACGTCGGTAACATGGGACATATCTGGGCGGGTTGGAAAGACTGTGGAAACGTTCCCGATTTTCCTTCTGCTGACGGACGATTCGTAAGAGGGTCTCAGGGCACACCATGGATCAGCGAACGCTGGAACAATGACAACCCAAATATTAATGGTGTCTTTATGTTTCGTGGTTCACGCGGTATTCGTGAGATCACTGACGGTACTTCCAACACAGTATTGTTCCACGAATCAATGCACTGGCGTGGCGGTAATGGTGCCAAGTTTGACTATAATCACAATGACGATGCGAACTGGGCATCAGCACTGGCCGCAGTTCAGCCAATGCGAAACCTGATCAACATGAGAAATCCGGCATACATGGGTGGTGCTGGCGACAATCGTTGTTCAAGCCCAAGCAGTCGACACACTGGTGGTATTCAAGTGACTTTGTGCGACGGTTCAGTCCGTTTCATCAGCGAGAATATTGACAATGGTATTCGGTACAACATATCTGTCCGAAACGACAACAACCCCGTTGGCGAATTCTAAGTCTGACTTAGATTTTCGGTGAGCTCTACTAATTCTCCGCGTCACAGTAATGTGGCGCGGAGTTTTATCATTTACGGCTCTTCAATATTTGCCAGGAAAGTTCAGAAGTCGATGGCCTCTCAACGTTTTCCAGATGTCTGGCTTGTTGCCACCGGACTTATGTTGCTGCCGTTATTTGGGTGTGGGTCTGAGGATAAGCCTGCGCCCGAGAGCGTGGAAATCACGGAACCAAACGTTCCGAAGTTTAATTTTCTGGCTCGACAGGCAAGAAAGAAAGAGGACCCGGCCCAGCAGGCTGCCGTTACAGAGTTTCCGACGTTTGTTGATGTTTCGCACAGCCTTGGCGTGGATTTTACTTATGACAATGGCGCAAGTTCTAAAGCCTTAATGGTAGAATCAACTGGCGGTGGGTGCGGATGGATCGATTTCGACCACGACGGCCGATTAGATCTTTATCTGACTCAGGGTGGTGATCCCTGCGGCGAAACCGGGCTACGTGACGCTGTCTATCGTCAAACCCTGTCCGGCCAGTTTGTTGAGTGCCGCTTGCAAACCGGTATCGACGACGCGGGTTATGGTCATGGCGTTGGCGTAGCTGATTTCGATAACGACGGATTTGACGATGTGTTCGTCGCCAATGTTGGCCGCAATCGCTTATTCAAGAATCTAGGGGATGGCACCTTTGGAGACGTTACGGATGACATGGTCGGGGGCCGGGATGTTTGGAGCTCAAGCGTTGCGTGGGGAGACGTCGACCGCGACGGTGACCTTGACATTTACGTTTGCAACTATTCAATTTATGACCCGCGAAATCCGATCGAATGCCTCGATAAAGATGGCATCGCCTCGATTTGTCACCCTCGAAATGTTGAACCCGAACCCGATGAGTTTTTCATAAATAACGGTGATGGACGATTTACGGAATCGTCTCACGAAATGGGATTGTATGGTGAAGGCAACAAGGGGTTAGGCGTTGTGGTCGCCGACTTGACGGGCGACTTATGGCCGGATATTTACATCGCCAATGATACGACGGCCAATTTCTTTTTCGTGAATGATGGCACGGGTAAGACCTTTAAAGAATCTTCGTTGTTTCTTGGAGGAGGTTACTGCGCAACCGGTGAAGCTCAGGCCAGCATGGGGATTGCTTTTGGCGATTACGATAAGAATGGCTTTCCCGATCTGTTTTTGACTCACTTCACGGGCGAGCACAATACCTTGTACAGCAATCTTGGCCCGCAGGGATTGCAGGACGTGAGTGGACTTGTCGGTCTGCGCCAGCCGAGCCTGTCCAAGCTTGCGTTCGGAACAGTCATGAGCGATTTTAACCTGGACGGATCCATGGATCTTTTTGTCACAAATGGACACATCGATCCTCGCTATTTTGACGGCGAAGGATACGAAATGACGCCACAGGTATTTTCTTTCGATGGGCAGCAATGGCACGAACAACCGGCAGTCGAGGGTGATTTCCTGAGTCGCAAGGCCGTCGGCCGCGCTGTTGGGTCGGCAGATTATGACGTTGATGGAGATCTCGATTTGTGCGTGGTGCACCACAATAGTCCAACGGCAATTTTAAGAAATGAATCAACGTTGGGTACGGGGCTACGGTTGGCGCTGATTGGCAGAACGAGTAACCGTTCTGCCCTACAGGCTCAGGTCCGGGTAACTGGCAGTGACAATGTTCCGCTTGCGCAGGAAGTCGTAAGCGGCACAAGCTTTGGTGCTGCTCACGACCGCACACTGTTTTTCGGCATGGGGAAAACTATCGGGCCATGGAAGGTGGAAATCAGCTGGCCATCCGGGCTTTCTCAACATCTGTTGATTGAAGACCATTCTATGGTGCACCGGATTCTGGAACCCGTTGCCGAACATTGATGTTGTTTTCCTTAATGGCTGATGCAGACAAATCGGTTGGCTCATGGGGACTGCGGGGATATAAAGATCCATCATTTAACAGTGAATGTATTAAGGAGACGCCCTTTGCAATGGATGAGCGGCAGATTTTTCCGTCTACGATCCGTGTGGAGTTGCGCCACTGCGTTAGTAATTTCCGTGACAATACTTTCCGGCTGTGGAACTGATTCGAAGCTGGATTCCGGCAAATCTGAAACGGCTGTCACAGAACGGCAGCCTCGGGCATCAAAAAGCAGGATTGCCGCAAGCAGTGCCCCCGCAGTCCTCGGTTACTCGAAGCAATTTGTCGGCAGCCAGGCGTGTTCAGCTTGCCACACAGACGTCGCGGATGAATACCAGACTCATCCGATGGCTCATGCAATGGCGGTCGCTGCTGATGATGACGACCGGCCGGAGAATATTTCGGAATCAAAATTCATAACGACTCCGTCGCTCAGTTATCGCGTTGAAGAACATGACGGAAAAATCTTTCATCACGAACGTCGGATCGACAGTAAAGGTGAAGTTGTCTACGACCAGGCCGTGCCAATTGACTATGCTGTTGGGTCGGGTAGCCGAGGACGTTCCTACCTCACAAACATGGACGGCCGCCTGTATCAATCTGCTGTTAGCTGGTACACCGATGGCCCAAAATGGGGACTGTCTCCTGGGTACGCACCGGAATATCACGAACGTTTCGAGCGACGCGTTACGCATGCGTGTCTTGCCTGCCATTCCGGAAGAGCTAATCCTCATCCAACGGACACGAATCGCTTTGGGAAACCAGCTTTTCTTGAGCATGCAATCGGGTGCGAACGTTGTCACGGAGCGGGTGGTGAACACATTGAGTTTCACCAGACTAAGCAAGCCACATCACAGGATTCCGATCCCATCGTTAATCCGGAACGCTTAAGTTCCGGACGAAAAGATGCGGTCTGTACGCAGTGCCACCTGCAGGGCAGACGTCGCATTTTGCAGTACGGACGTTCTGAATTCGATTTTCGCCCCGGAATGAATATCAGTGACATTTGGGTGACACTTGTGAAAACTGCGGGAATCAAAAGCGGGACGGCAGCTGCAGTAAGTCAGGTGGAGCAAATGTATGAGAGCCAGTGTTATAAAAAAAGTGATGGCCAGTTGACCTGCATAAGTTGTCATGATCCGCATCGTCGCCCGAATGCTGGTGAAGCCGCGAACTTTTACCGTCAGCGATGTTTGAATTGCCATGATTCCGGGCAGACAGAATGTTCCGAAGTACTGGTAGTTCGACAGCACAGCGATTCTGATTCCTGCATATCGTGCCACATGCCATCGTTTGCCGCGTTAGACGTGCATGCAGCGCAAACAGACCATCGCGTGTTGAAGCAACAACCGCTACCCACATCACAACAACCGGATAACGCGGCACGCGAATTGACTGTCTTCTCAGAACCGGACGTTCGCCTGAGTCAGCGGGACATTGACCGGGCGAAAGCAATCTTTCTTGCTGAGATGGCTTATCTTGGAGGCAATTCTGAATTGGCCCAACAGGCCATTCCAATGTTAATAAAAGTTGTTGAAAGCAATCGCCACGATACGGAAGCCCTGCTTGCAATGGGCAAGGCTATGATGCAGATGGGGCAGCCGGAAATGGCAATGCGCGCGTGGACAACGATACTACAGGACCAGCCTCGCCATGAAGAAGCGCTTGAAGCAATCGCTGCGCTTACACATCAGTCCGGGCAGCTTGAGCAGGCCGAACAGACCTACAAAGAATTATTAAACGTTAACCCAACGCGATCACGGTACCTTGGACGAATGGCCCACGTACTGGGGCAACTGGGGAAGTTTCCTGAAGGAATTGCCGCGGCCGAAGCGGCCCTCGCGATCGATCCATCACTTGCTCAGGCTCATGGATGGCTTGCGGAAGCCTATCGGTCAATCGGGGATATAAAGAAAGCTGATGATCATGCTCAGAAGTTCGAACTTTTTCGCTCTAATGAGTCTCAGGATGCTGGCCAATAGACTGTCGCGGCCAACCTTCTGGAAGGCCCTTCCGTGTCTCATTCTGCTCGTCGTCTTCTCAGGATGTGGCAAGGCTGAACCCGCTGACCTGCTGGCCAGGGCGAACGATGCGCTGGATTTCGGCAGATATGACGAAGCATGTCAATTGGTCGAAGGGGTGCCGGAGTCTGATCCCGGATGGAACGAATGCCAGTACATTCTCGGCCGTGCAGCGATGGGCCAGGGAGACGCACGCGGTGCATTGGAACGATGGAAGAGTGTCGCCCGCGACGATTCTGTACTGGGCCAAAAAACCTGCCGAGCACGCGCTGAACTGTTTCTGATTCACTGTGAATTTGTCGCGGCCATCGAAGAACTGGAATATCTGGCTTCAAAAAACCCCTTTGATTTGGAGCTGAATGGGCGTCTGGCTGGACTTCTAAATGGGTGTGCTCTGCGTTCCCGGGCCGAACCGTATTTGCTGGTGATGCTGAATTCAACTCGCATTAGCCTTGCTGATCTGGTGTCTTTGCTTGATCCGCTACGACCGTATGGCGGTACGGGGCCATTCAATAAATGCTCGACTTCGTTTAGTTCTGATCCGTATGTGCAGATGTTTCAGGTTACGGGAGATCTGCGAAGCAGCCGAGTTGCATCAGCCATGTCTCGGTTGAAACGTGTCGTCAGTGTTTGCCCCGAATGGGCTGACGCTCAGGCGATTCTGGGAGAAATTTGTCTCGAAACCAATCCCGATGAATTGGAAGAATGGAGCGTTCAACTGCCTGCTTCTATTCGGAACCATTCAGGTGTGCTGTACGTCAAGGGTTTGTGGGCACGTCAGCTTGAGAAGCCGCAAGTAGCGGCTCGGTGTTTTTGGCAAGCAGTGCGGCAGGCTCCTTTTGATCGACGGGCCATGTTTCAGCTCGGGCAGGTGCTCAGAGGATTGTCTGATGAGAACGCTGAGATCTTCGAGCAACGGGCGGAAGCCCTGAAGCGAATCTCTTTGCAGATGGAGCTTGTTCTGACATCCGAAGGCCGCAATTCTGAAAGTTTTGAAGACCTGATTCTGCATCTGCGTGAGATTGGTAGAGACCTTGAGGCTATGGCATGGACGCACATGGCGCTTGATCGATTTGGGCCACAGCCATGGATCGACAAAGTTAAGAAAGGGCTTAATGTCAGTTCCATAAGTTCATCCATAAGGCAACGCCCTGAATGTGATGTTGCCGCCCTGTGTGATTTTAGTAGCTGGCCCGAATTTGAAGTGTTAGAGAAGGGATGGGCCGGCGGCAGTGTGGATTCCATCAGTTCATCCGATAGCAACGGAAGTGGGATTCGCTTTAACGGTGCGGCAGACACCGCAGGTATCCACTTTACTTACTTTCAGAGTCCCGATGCGTTTTCCCGTGACGTTCGTATCTTCGAATCAACGGGTGGTGGCATTGCCGTCATTGACTTCGATTGCGACCTTGCGCCCGATGTATATTTCACTCAGGGTGAATATTGGCCCAAAAGCCAGAATGCTCCGGACCCATCGGCTAACTATTCTGACGTGCTTTATCGGAATCGTGGTTCGGAGCACGGCTTCGCCGTGGCTGACTCGGGTATCGCATCGGATGACGGATATGGCCAGAGCTGCACGGCCGGCGACTACAATAGCGATGGATTTCCGGACTTGTATGTTGCCAACATTGGGGGAAACTCATTGCTGCTGAATAACGGCGATGGAACGTTCAGTGACGTGTCAGATGAATCGGGGATTGATTCAGGCGAGTGGACCACAAGCTGCCTTATTCTTGACCTGAATAACGACGGAAATCCGGACATCTATGATGTGAATTACCTGAGCGGCGAATCGATTTTTCAGGTGGAATGCGGCAAGAACCGTTGTTCTGTACGCGATTTTGAAGGCGCCGAGGATCATGTTTGGATTTCTCAGGGGGATGGAAGTTTTGTAAGGATTCCCAATGCCACACCGAAGCAACTGGCCAAAGGCCTTGGCATTGTCGCAATGTTTTCAAAGCAGGATGCTCGTCCAAGTCTGTTTATCGCCAACGACCAGGTTCCCAATTTCCTGCTGGCACCCGTAATTGAAGATGGTGTCTATCAGGATGTGGCGGTTGCTTCCGGACTTGCTGTGAACATGCTTGGTGACCCGACGGCGGCGTTGGGAGTCGCTGCCGGTGATATAAACGGTGATCGACTAATGGATCTGTTTGTTACCAACTTTGAAAGCGAAGCAAACTGCTTATACCTTCAGCAGGAAGGTGGGTTCTTTCAGGATGCTGTGATCAGCACAGGGCTAAGAGTTGCTGGCATGCAATATGTTGGATGGGGCACTCAGTTCCTTGACGCAGCCAATCGTGGAACGTTGGATATCGTTGTTTCAAACGGACACGTTGCCGATTTTGGTGATCAAAATGGACAGTACAGGATGCCTCTGCAGTTTTTTGAAGGAACCAGCGACGTACGCTTTAGTCAACGTGATTCCAGTGACGTCGGCGAACTGTTCGAGATACTTGCGCTGGGGCGATCCGTGGCAACGCTTGACTGGGATCTTGATGGGCGAATTGATTTCTTAGTTTCCAACATCGCTTCCCCCGTCACCGTTGCTCATAACGATACTCGTAATTCGGGAAACTGGTTGCAGGTACAGTTGCATGGCCGCGACTCGGCCAGAGACGCCTGCGGTGCTGACATTGAAATCGTTGTTGGAGGGAAAATCATCTGGAGACAGTTGTCGGCTGGCGATGGCTATCAGGTCAGCAATCAGCGAATGCTGCACTTTGGTCTGGCTGATGCTGCTCAGGTCGACTCGATTACTGTGCACTGGCCATCGGGCAAAAGAACAATCGTAAATGCAATTCCAGCTAATACACTTATCATCTGCACGGAAGGCTCTCCGTCGGCGACTTGCCTGCACAAAGAGAGACTGTCTTCTGTTGCGGTGACAGTCAAGGGCAAACAGTGAATGTGATGATCAACAGAAAACAGCCTCAGCTGTAGACAAAAAAAGCCTGAACTCGGACCGCGGGGTTAGGCGGGCGGAGTTCAGGCTTGTCGTTTATTCTATAGGCTGTTTATTTGCTGGTCGCAATTCTAATGAGATACCAACGATCTCCGTTCTGGGCGTCGACCGTATGAAATTCACGGACAGACGAACCGGCGGCAGCACTGGTTGGCACCATTACTCGGCATGTCTTTCCTGTTTGGTTGACGGCCTGGTATTCGCCAGCGGCAATTCCCGGAGGCAGCGGTACATTGTCGATGTCTGATGCATCAGAAGCCGACTTTGCTGTGGCATCGTTAATCGCAGTGTGTACTGACGTGAAGACGCTGTTTGGCGACGCCGTCTGGCTTACTGATAGTGTTTCAGTTGTCGCGACAGTTTTTGTGGAGGCCACATTTTTGGTAGTGACCGTCGAAGCTTCTTTGACTGTAGAAACGTCCGTGTTCACCACTGTCATCGTGTGATTATAAGCTGCTGCAGACATCTGCTCTGCGGGAACCACGTGGCTGCGTGCCAGAAGCGCTGCTGCCTGTCGATCGCTGCGACGTGCGAGCGCCGCTTCCATCGCTGTTTGATCGCCGTCCCAGGCGGCCATGAACAGGCTGGTTACCAGCACCAAAAGTAAGACTCGAGCATTCATCGTAATCGTTCCTGACCACTCACAAGACAATTAACCCCGAGATGTCCTATCGACTGGGACGCCCTGGTAACTCTGGCAAAAACTGCGGGGCATTACGAACACGGGTGTTGCGCAATTCATTCTGTCAACCCGGTGGATTATGACGATTAATCGTCTTCAAAAAACGGCCAACGTTTACCCTGCAAGATGAGGCAAGAAATGACCGGGTTTGGGTAGTTTATTCGTCCTACTGAACACGTTTTCGGATAACGGTCGTTGGTTCGAATGTGACTGTTTCTGTTTCTACTTTGATGGTCCTGTCGGAATTCGCGTGCGTGGGGACTCGGCTGCGGTCCGGCATTTGAAGACTCATCAGATCAATGATTGGCATTGGCTTCAGACTCGGCGTTGGCTCTTTGTCGGGAGATACATTGGCAGCGGGAATTGGTTTGAACTCGCGTACCGAACTCGGTTCTGGTGCAATTTCTGGTAATGGAACGGGCTCGGGCGCAGTCGTCCGGTTCCGTGTAGTCATATCCACTGCCTGTTCTTTCATGTTATTCGTTTTAGGTAAACCAGGCTCGTATTCTACCGGCGGAGCCATTACCGGCGCTGGCGGAGCCATATCGGCATTGCTTGACGCGGACGTCGTCGGTAACGAATGGGAATAGTGCACTTCCTGGTTGTTTTGGCAGTTGCAATCGCTCTGTGACGTATTCAGAAAGTGTTCACCTGCATACATGCCGGTTGGTGCAGCACAGCTGCGTTCTGCGAAAACCGACATCGGAGCGGCACAGCTGCGTTCGACGCAGTTGATGGATGATAAGTCGTTGTTACAGGATTCGCATTCGCGACACTGGCCGCATTTTTCGCAGCCGGTACTGTTGCGATGCTGTCTGCAATTTTCACACTCACAACGATGTGATCCGGCTCGCGACGAAGTTGTCGTAGCCAGAGAAAGGTCTGGGATGCTTTGCGAATATTGTTTTGTGATGGGCCATTTTGAGCTTGAAGGTCGGGGCAGTTTAACTCTGTCGCGGAGCGACTGTCTGCGTGGAATTGTCGACAGTGATGGCGCTAACGCCACTTGTTGTGGTCCAGCAATCATGGCGGGCTGCTGCATTGTTGCATATTGCATCGGCGGCGTTTGAGCAGCATATGGAACTGGCTGGAACGGCATTGGCTCTAAGGCTACAGGGCGATAGGCGAACGGTGCGCACGGCGAACAACATGCGGGATTCGGCAGGCAGCAGCAGCCCGCGGAAGACAGCGCTATGAATGCCATTAGCAATGTGAATCTGATAGACATGATCCCGTTTCCTAGTGCGGCCCAACCGCAAGTCCGTTTCGTACAACCCTGTCACGGCCACGATCCTGTGCTAAGCAACTTTCGAGCGTAGACCAGCGAGGTTTTTTGCCATCTACCAGCGGACTGCGAAGACCTGCTTCCGCGCGTAAGATTGCACAGTTATCTACAGGATCGGACGTCAAGCTGCGTAGACTTTAACGATTATTTTGACTATTCCGATTTTGCCGACTAGCAAGTCTTGTCGATGCTCAGGTTGCTTTCGATAAGCCATAAAAAGACGTCAGCTATTGGATGACTCGCGGCCTGTTGTTAAGCAGGCTTAAAAAAACAACGGCCCGGTACGGGCTGAAACGCCTTAACTGTTTACAAACTGCATCGATCTACAAATCGGATCCATGTTTGTCGGCATCACACGTGAGCTTCTGACATGTTCGATGCAGTGAGACACCCGACAGCGAGAATGTTTGAAGATTAGGTGTTTCACACTTTGGCATACGGTCTAAGCCGGTTCAGAATAATTAAAAATCAGGACACAAGTTCTCTTAATGTTTGTGACAGTCTTGGTGCGACTCTTCGTAGTGATTTTGCGGCGTCTCAATGATGACTACGCCTCAGAATTCATTTAGCCTTAACGGTCAGGAGCCCAGCCCTTTGAAGGTGTGAAAATGTTATTTAGGAACTGGTGTATGAGCATTGGCGGAGGTGAGAGTAGATAGCGGGCTGATCGAGATCGTGATCGAGATCCTGATCGTGCAAATTTTTGACGAGGGGGACATGGATGTTACTCAACGGCCCGTTTGAACGCTTTGTCGAAGCCAGTCCCGTGAGCGTCATGATGCGCGCCGTCATTGAGAATCTGTTTCACCCCGAACGACTGGAGCGGCTGTTCG
>JBDNFN010000182.1:0-35032 GCA_041689795.1 Fuerstiella sp.
AATCGCGGAGAATCTCGCATGGCTCCGACGCTTCACATTATCTCTGCTGAAGCAACATCCTGGCAAAGAAAGCCTCGCCATGAAACGCAGAATCTGTGGTTGGAATGATGACTTCCTGATGGAAGTCCTTGGTATCAAAGGTACTTAAGTGTGCGCTGGCCTTGTCACATTGCCACAGAAGGTGTCGGTACGCTGCCAGCGTGGCCGTGTCAGTGATCCGAGCGGTTCCGTATCCTAAAGAAGGTATTTGAGTGGGTTATGAAATCTCCCGATAATAATGCGACCGGATTCTTGGAAAACGCGCTGTCAGCTTTGCGTTACGAATTCCAGTCATTGGACCCAGATGACTCAGGCATGAAATTGGCAAACCTTGTGACGCCAAACTCCAGAGTATTAGATGTTGGCTGCGGGACTGGTGTAATCACCAATACGATTCGCAATGTGGCATCGGCGATTATCGTTGGGATAGAACCAGACAGTGAGCGTGTCAACAGTGCTAGAGCCCGAGGATTGGAGGTTCACGAGGGGGTACTCACGCAGGAGTTCATCGAGAGTCAAGAAAGCTTCGATTTCGTTGTGTTTGCGGATGTTTTGGAGCACTTGTCCGACCCCGCTGAAATAGTAGCACTCGCGAAAACAGCTTTAAAACCCGGGGGAGCAATTATTGCATCGATCCCAAATGTAGCCCACTGGTTTGTACGAACGGATTTGTTGTTTGGCAGATTCGACTATCAGGACTGCGGGATTATGGATGCAACGCATCTTCGTTGGTTCACACAGAAGACTGCGGTTAATCTGTTTGAGCGCCTCGGATTTCAGGTAGGTTCGTTGGACTTCACAGTAAATATTAATTTGCCGGACTATAAACGGCGTCTGCCTTGGAGATGGTTATCGCCAAGCCTTCGGAGGAAAGTTGTTGGCCAACTAGCGGCTATACGACCCAGTCTTTTCGGTTGCCAGCACATAATCATGGCAAAGCTGCCGGAGGTCTGACATTTACTTGATTAGAATCAGTAATTGCGTAGTATCGTTAGACCGTTTTAAATGACGCCGCATTATGACTGACATTAAAGCCATCGCATTATACCTGCCCCAGTTTCATCCAATCCCTGAGAATGACGAATGGTGGGGCAAAGGATTTACGGAATGGACCAATGTTGCAAAATGTCGCCCCCGATTCCCAGGGCATTATCAACCGCAGCTGCCAGCGGACTTAGGCTTCTGCGACTTGCGACTTCATGAGACGCGAATTGCTCAGGCAGAGCTTGCTGCGGCGCACGGAATCCATGGGTTTTGTTACTATCATTATTGGTTCAATGGCCGTCGCATTCTGGAACGGCCATTCAATGATGTGCTGGCTTCCGGTGAACCCGATTCCCCCTTCTGTCTCTGTTGGGCCAATGAAAACTGGACTCGCCGCTGGGATGGGCAGGAGCATGAAATCCTGTTGAAGCAGGAGTATGGTATCGATGACGATATTGCTCATATCCAATCGCTATTGCCAGCTTTTGAGGACCGTCGCTATATCCGACTCGATGGGAAGCCGATTTTTCTCGTTTATCGCGCTTCAATGCTTCCCAATCCACAGAAGACTGCGGAAGTCTGGCGAACGGAAGTGCGTCGCTCCGGATTGGGTGAACTTCATCTGGGGCTTGTCCAGGGATTTGCATCCGAACAAACAGATCCTCGAACATTGGGGTTCGATTTCGCATTGGAGTTTGCGCCAGACTGGCAGAGGCTCGGCCCGCAGGTCAATCCATTCCCCCCCCGAACGTTCGTTGACAAGGTTCTACGACGACCGGTGCCCCCGATGAAGGATCGAATCTTCAGCTATCAAGCGTGCCGGGACAACATGCTGAGTAAGCCGATCCCGGAGTTTCCGTGGTATCGATGTGCAACGCCTTCGTGGGATAATGCGGCTCGTCGAGCAGGGGGCGCCACGATCCTGCACGGAGCGACTCCAGAACTTTACGAAGAATGGCTTCGGTCTCTGGTGGCGGACGCAAGAACGTATCAACGCGAATTTGTTTTTATCAATGCATGGAATGAATGGGCCGAAGGAAATCATCTGGAGCCGTGCCAAAAGTATGGTCACGCATTCCTGCAGGCCACCAAAAACGCCCTGAGAAATACCCATTCCTCGGTCGCCGAACCGATTTGATCTTCGTCCCGTGATTGTCCTCATGCCGCATTCTGGCATCTCCAACTGTCTTCTTTGAGCTGAGTAACTCGTGATCTTACTACTTGGTGGTTCGGGCTATGTCGGCTCCGCATTTCAGCGGTTGTTCCAAACGAGCGGCATTCCCTATGAAAATGTTCGACGACGTGACATGGACTTCACGAATCCGTCGGTACTTGGACAGCATCTGCTGAACAACAAGGTCGATTTCGTCCTGAACTGCGCAGGCTACACCGGCAAGCCGAACGTGGATGCCTGTGAACTGCATAAGGCCGAGTGTCTACAGGGTAATGCCGTTCTGCCTGGCGTTATCCGCGAGGCTTGCGAGCAGGCCGGTGTGCCGTGGGGGCATGTGTCATCTGGGTGTATTTACACGGGTTGTCGCTCCGACGGCTCCGGATTTACGGAATTAGACGAGCCCAATTTCTCGTTTCGTACCAACAACTGCAGCTTCTATTCCGGGTGCAAGGCACTGGCGGAAGAGTGTCTTGTAGGATGCGACAATGTCTACATCTGGCGCCTCCGCATTCCCTTCGACAAACACGATTCGCCTCGCAACTATCTCTCTAAACTCATGCGTTACGATCGACTCCTTGATGCCACGAATTCGATTTCGCACCTCGATGAGTTTGTCTCCGCCTGCTGGGAAACGTGGTGCCGCCGTGTTCCGTTTGGTACCTACAACATCACGAATACGGGAAGTGTCACAGCCAGAGAGGTGGTCGAACTGATGAAGAAGCACCTCGGCGTTTCAAAGACATTTAAGTTCTTTGATTCCGAAGCCGATTTTATGAAACTTGCCGCGAAAACTCCCCGATCAAACTGTGTGATGGACAATTCGAAACTCCTGAGCACAGGAGTTCCAATGCGAGATGTGAATGCAGCGATTGAAGCTTCATTGCGGGAATGGATTTCTGAGCCGGATCGCCTCGTGTTAGAACGGAAGTGACAATGTCTGCACCCGTAGTCAGTGTCATCGTTCCCAACTATAACCACGCGATCTTTCTACGCGAACGTTTGGACAGCATCCTGAATCAAACGTTTCAGGATTTTGAACTGATCCTGCTCGACGATTGCAGCACAGATGACAGCGCCAACGTCCTGGATTCGTACAAAGAGCATCCTCGTGTTTCCAGTGTTGTCGTGAACCATACGAATACCGGGTCGCCATGTTCGCAATGGAAAACGGGGCTTGAACAGGCACGCGGGCATTATGTCTGGATCGCAGAAAGTGATGACGTCGCCGACAGTTCTTTTCTTGAAGTGTTGCTGCAAACAATGTCAGATTACCCTGATGTTATGGTTGCCTACTCGCAATCACGAAGAATCGACCAGGACGGTCAAAATCTTGGCGTGCAGGACTGGACTGACGACCTTGATCCGGTGCGATGGAAATCGGCTTTTCACAATACGTGCGTTGACGAATTGACTTCGTTCCTTCGCTTTCGCAATACCGTTCCAAATGCCAGTGCTGCATTGATTCGCCGGGATGCATTCGCTGGGGTGATTTTTCCTGACGATATGTTGTACGCAGGGGATTGGTTTGTCTGGCTACAGGTGCTAAGTCGAGGCGGTACGGTTATCTATCATCCAGAATCGCTAAACCTTTTTCGGTCACATAACGCAACCACCCGTGGATCTGACCGCTTTATCGAGTCCGATATTCGGCGTGTGACCGAGTTTATCCGGTGTTACGAGAGTTGTTCTTTGAATAGAAGCAACACCATTGCCGATGCTCGGCTGCGGTGGATTATTGAAGAATATGAGAGTGTTCGTCGTCGGGTCGCAAATTCAGGCTTTCGTGTTCCGCGTCTTCCCTTGTCGCTGCGAAAGCTTCATACAAAACACTATGGGCACCGGGTGCCAGGCCTTCGCAGACGTGTTATCCAAAGGATTAAAAGATTGTGGAACGAAAAATAAGCGACTCCTCGCCACATGGCTCGAACTAAAACGGAGAATTCTGAGTACGCTGAAATGCTTGTGTACGCGAACTAAAGAAGACTGCGTAAACAACGTTATGCAGGACCCAAAATGACCGAGCCAAATAATCGCCCCTCCACAATTGTTCGCCTTATACGAGCGTTGCAGTGGCATGGATATGGGCGATGGAGAAGTTGTGCGGCGACATGGTACCGGGAACGAAAGTCTCGCCAGGAACCGAAACCCACAATAACCGGGCCCCGAGCAATTGGGAGGCGCAGGGGCAGGGCGTTACTGACCTATCTGGCGGATCCCTATCTGCCCGATTTTGATCCGGCCGATATTCATCTCCACAGCAACCGCTGGAAAAGCCGCGAACTGGGCACGATTTTAAGTGAACTCGGTTACGACGTGGATGTGACCGATTGGCAGAATTTTCATCCTCCAGCTGCAACTGAGTATGATGTTGTGTTCGGGCATGGGCTGGCCTACGAACGTGCGTGTCGCAAGTCAGCACCCAATTGCAAGAAGATCTTTCTGGGTGCGATCGCGTATATGGATCAGCTTGTCGCTGAAGAGAATCGAAGGCTGCAATGGCTGAACGAACGCCGAGGCGTGAAATTGGCTCGCCGGTACTTTGCCCAATATCGCCGCGACACAGGGGCTTCAAGATCGGACGCATTGATTCTGCTGGGTACGGACTGGGTTATCGATACGTACGCACAGTTCAAACATCTGCCGACATTTCGGTGGCGCAATGTCGTTGTTAACGATGTCCCGGTCGGGCAGACCCAAAAAAACTATGACACCGCACGGAAGAATTTCCTGTGGATGGCCGGATACGCAGCCGTACATCGTGGGCTGGATGTGCTGCTGGAGGTCTTTGCCGCAACCCCTGATTTGCATCTTTGGATCTGCGGCAGTATCGCCCACGAGAGGGACTTCATGGATGCGTATCACCGTGAATTGTTTGATTTGCCCAACATACATTTTATCGGCTGGATTGACGTTTCCAGTTCGCAGTTTCGAGATATCGTGACGACCTGCGGTTACTGCGTTTATCCCTCTGGATCCGATGCGATGGCCGGGGCATTGGTCAATCAGATGGCGACCGGGCTGATCCCGATTCGCACCAAGGAAGCAGGAACGGACTGCGGCGGCCATGGATATGAATTGGCGCTCTTTACCCACGACACGATTCTGGAAATCCTCCGCCACGCAAGCGAAGCAGACGCGACAAAACTTCAGCACGACGCCGCATCAGTTTCCGAATTTGCCGTCCGGCACTATTCAAAGAGCAGGTTTCAAGACGATTTCAAAAACGCTCTTTCTAAGATTCTTGGTTCTCCATGACAGACATTGCCCTCTGTCCGGATTGTGGTGACACAAATCCTGTCTGCCTGGGACCATGTCGGCCTGTGGTCGAAGCCACTTCTCCGGAATACGCAGATTGGCGGGCCGTCGCCGAGATTTTCCGAAACACCCGTTTGTACCAGTGTCGAAATTGCCAAATTCAATTCCGTTTTCCTGCTCCAGACGAACGACAATTGTCTGAACTTTACGAACGGATTCCGGTAGGACGATGGGATTATAATCCTGCAGAAATTGGCGGTTGGCAGGCCGCGTTACAGCTGATCAACGAAAAGCTTGTGGGCTCCCGTCAATTGCGAATACTGGATGTCGGCAGCTACGACGGCAAATTCCTTGAGATGCTCTCCGGGAATCTACAGAAGGCAGCGATTGAGCCAGCAGAGTCCGCTCGTTCGCGTCTTGCAGAAAAACACATCCAATGGATCGGTGCGACGGCGGAATCATGTGTTGAAGAGTATTCAGGCAGCTTTGACGTGATCACAATGTTCGATGTCTTCGAACATTTGCCTTCACCGGGACGCGAAATCCAGACTGTCAGTAAACTACTCGCACCGGGCGGATCGCTGCTGATCTCCACGGGAAACTGCCACCACTGGACATGGCGAAAGCTAAAAGGTTTGCACTGGTATCTGAGTACCTTGCAGCATCTTCGATTCGGTAATCCACTGTATTTTCAAAACCTTGCGTCCCGAGTCGGCTTGCATTTCGTTGGCATCACTTCTCACCCGCACGTCCGGGCAGGATTGCGTCAACGCTTTACCGCCGGATTTGAAAGCTGGCACATTGCTGCGCGGCAAGGTAACGGTTTTCCAAGAGTTCTGGCAGCGTTGATGCAGCGTGTTCCTTGTCTGACCTATCTGACTCACCGCGAATCGGGACCCTATGCTCCTTATTTGCACGATCACATTCTCGTTCAGTATCGTCGTTCAGCATCCAATGCGACTTCCAAAGAGGAGACATGTAAATGACCATCCTGCATACCTTCTGGATCCCGTATGAAAAGGGGTATAAGTCACCCGAATTGAATGGAATCAACGTTTGGCTACAAAGATTGCAAGCGAATGCCAACGAAGACGCGTTGCTGCGTTCCATAAATCTGGGGTGTTGTGACGGACCCTTTACTCCTCCCGACTGGGTTGACGAATGGGCGACCGGGCTTGGCGAAGGGAATCGATTGCTGCATCGCCTGTTGCCGACTGCAGATTTGCTTGCGATCAATGGTTGCTATGACTGGCTTTCCGTGATCGCGTCATCTCGGCGATTGATGGCGGGCCGTCCACCGACAATTGCGTTTGTCCACAATGACAACGAATTTGAGTATTACTTACCTTTGATGTACTTCGAGTCGCTGATTGATCATTTTGTTGCCGTCAGTCCGGAATGCGCCGCTCACCTTGCTGAAAGACTTCCATCGCGGCACGCAGATATCTCTGTCCTTCCTTATTTTGTTCCGACGCCAAAACT
This sequence comes from Fuerstiella sp., assembly GCA_041689795.1. Classification (GTDB taxonomy): domain Bacteria; phylum Planctomycetota; class Planctomycetia; order Planctomycetales; family Planctomycetaceae; genus Fuerstiella. The sequence continues at coordinate 6,935 of JBDNFN010000182.1, forward strand.
TATCGATGCTGAACCGCATAAGACCAGTTCGAGGTTGGACAAACTGAGACTTCTCTACGCAGGACGCGTTCAACAAACACAAAAAAGAGTTTTTGATTTTGTTGCTTTGATGGAAAAGCTTGTTGAGATCGGAATTCCTGCCTCTCTGACGGTATGTGGAGATGGAATCGATCTGGAGCGGCTTCGCACGCTCTTCTGCGAAAAACAACTGGGCGAACATGTCGAGTTTTGGGGGTGCATTGCTCCTGACCAGATTGGCAGGGTCATGCGCGATCACGACGTTTTTGTCCAGGTCTCTGAGTTTGAGGGAACAAGCACAAGCATGCTTGAGGCACTCGCAAATGGGCTGCCACCTGTCGTCACTCATGCATCCAGCGGCATTGATGGGATTGTCTGTGACGGTGAGAACGGATTCGTCGTCCCCGTCGGCAACATGGACTTGCTGGCCGATCGACTTGCCACAATATATCGCAGCCCACAACTGTTCGAAAAACTTCGAATCGCTGCCATCAATACAGGAAGAGAGTATGGATGGCCAAACTATCAGAAGCGACTGAGTGACATTTGCCAGGCTGCGATTCAGGCTGCCAAATCCGCGTCACGGGTTTGTTCGATCGAACCAGTGCCTGCGAAGGTCCCCTGGGCCAGATGTTGGTTTGCCAATCAAGAACGTCAATCAGGTAGACTCGATCATATTCCATTGCCAGCAAGTGCCAGGCGGCTGCTCAGAAATCTTCGACGAATCTTGTCCGGCTCGTAGGTCAGCTGAGGCGTTCATTGCTTTTCAATAGCTACATCTTTGGAATTTTTCTGGTAATCAGCCTTTGCGTTTACTGGAATCTTAATTCGTGGACATTCCAAAAACTGCATTTGCTTGCCATCAGCATGCTGTTCTATGCCGCATGGAGCCCGCCGTTTTTGGGGCTGTTGTTGTTGACGGTCAGTCTGAACTACGCCGCAGCGGGAATCATTGACCGATCGAGTTCATTCTTTACCCGTAAAATCACGCTGATCAGCAGTCTGACTTTCAGTCTGGGTGTGTTGGCGACCTTTAAATACGCTTTATTTTTTCTGGAAAGTCTATCCGTCCTGGGGCATCAACTCGGTTTTCAAACGCAGTCGCCGGCGATCAAAATCGTTCTCCCTGTCGGTATCTCCTTCTATACCTTTCAAACCCTGTCTTATACGATCGACGTCTATCAGAGACGGATTCCGGCCTGCAAATCGCTCGCAGATTTTACGCTCTACGTTGTCTTCTTTCCTCAGTTAGTAGCGGGTCCGATTGTTCGGGCAGATCATTTTCTGGGTCAGCTCGCAACCAAACGTTCTTTCGAATGGCGGCACTGGAATACAGGGTTGACCTTACTCTGCGTCGGGCTTTTCCAAAAGGTTGTTTTGGCTGACAGTCTGATCGGCCGCATTGCTGATAAGGCCTTTGATGCAGCTGGCACTTTGACTCCCGGAGATGCATGGATCGGAACTCTGGCGTTTGCATGGCAGATTCTGTTTGACTTCGCTGGCTATTCGACTGCAGCAATCGGCATTGCCATGTTGTTTGGCTTCTCGTTACCTCGGAATTTTCACTTTCCCTATGCTGCCACCGGGTTCTCGGATTTCTGGCGTCGCTGGCACATTTCTCTGTCCACATGGCTCCGAGATTACCTCTACATTCCGCTGGGAGGAAATCGAGGCAATGCTATGTATGTTGTTCGAAACCTGATGATCACTATGGCTCTGGGTGGTCTCTGGCACGGTGCATCATGGAATTTCGTGATCTGGGGTGTGGTGCACGGCGGACTATTGAGTCTTGAGCGTGCTGGCCGTCAGTGGCTTCCCGCTGCTGCCGCTGCTTCGGATCGCGGCTGGGGGGTCTTGGTGACGTTTCCGATCATTCTTCTGACATGGGTCCTGTTTCGCGCAGTGAGTTTTGAACATTCGCTGAATGTGTGGTCGAGCATGTTAGGCCAGTCAAGTGGTTCGCCTGTGTTGAGTTCTGCTGAAATCATTACCACCACTCTGGTCACTGTGGCAGGATTGGCGATCGCCTTTACGTTTCGGAATTGGTACTTCGAGGAGATCTGGAACCGCTTGCCTCGACCATTGGCTGTGGGCCTGCTGACAATTATGTTGTTTCTCATCTTGACATCTCCCGGCGATGACCGTGCCTTCATCTATTTCCAATTCTGATTCGTTGACTGATCGGTCACCGTATCAACTGGCGGCGTCCACACTGTCTCCAGTGTGGTGGCTGTGTATTGCCGGTCTTCTGCTGACACTTCTGGGCTCCCTCGAGCTTGGACTTCGGTCTGCCGGATATTCGGCAGGCCCACATGATGATGACTTGTTCTGGGCGTCGCATCGACTTTCGGCTGATCAGGCAGACTCTGGCACCATCGTCTTCATTGGGTCTTCACGATGTCAAAGCGATGTGGCAGTTCCTCAGTTGAAATCTTCTGTTGGAAGACACGTGATCCAGTTAGCAATCGCTGGCAGTTCGCCACTTCCGGTCCTGCAGGATCTTGCTGACGCTTCTGATTTTTCGGGTACTGTGTGTCTCTCAATTTCTCCGCAGCATGCCTTTAGCAGTCGCGACGAAAAACTATCTCAGCCACGCAGTTGGATTTCCGCCAGCAAACGCGTCCGCTCAAGTCCAAGTGAGTTTTGGGAAATGCATTGTGAACTGGCCATGCGGCGCTTTGTTCTGATGCGACAGGATTTCAACTGGCGAACAGTGATGAATCGTCGGCTGAGTGGTTCACGTCCTCCGGAGAAGGATGTCTGGCTGCAGGCATCTCGCTGGACAAAAATTCCAGATCCAGTGTCGCGCAGGCGAGTTGGAATTGAGGTGGAAATTCCACCAATAGATCGAGATCTGCAGAACTTTGAGAACCTGGTAAAGCAATATCAGGCGGCAATCCACGCAATTCAGGCACGAGGGGGCAGGGTGCTTGTTATTCAGCCTCCATCCACTGGTTCGGACTCTGAAGCCCTAGGCATTTTAGACACAGAGAAGGAATTTCTTCCTCGCCGTGACTACTTTGATCACCTTGTCAGTGCGTGTGGCATACAAGGGCTGCATGCAGACGATTTTGAGCAAACACGTGACCTTGTCGGAGTGGACGGCAGCCATTTGTGCGAATCAGATGCCCGACTGTACACTGAATGGCTGGCTGGTTCTCTCACCAAACTGATGGATTCACCTGACAAGTAATGTGGTATTTGTACTCAATCCTGGAATCGCTTCTAATTGGACTGAAGGATGCATTCAATGCGCTCTGGTGTATCTTGCGATACGGATTCTTTGGTTGAACAATTCGATCCGAACCATCGATCTTCGGCAGCTAACTATTGCAGAATTCAATCAATCCGGGATTCTGGTAACTGCGTCGCCGCCAGGGGAAAACGGCGTGGGCTGCAATTACTTGCGGGATATTCTGCCGTTTCTCTCCTTTGAGCAGATTTTGTGTTGCCCGGTTCTGGCCGATGTGCAGCAAGCGGTGCTCGCTCCCGACAGAAAACTTTCTCAGGGGCCTGTCGTCCGGCTCCGATTCGAGTCGGCATGGAGATACGGACCGCCTGTTCTCAAAGACCTTCTGGCACTTGGCGGCTTCCTCGCAAAAACAAAACCATGGGCCGCTCGTGTTGCAAAGCGATTGCTTAATGAGCCTGGCGTAAGAGAGTCGGATCACCTTGTTATCGTTTTGGAATCGCCTCAGCTAATTCTGATGGCAGATTCACTTCATCAGCATTTTCAGGGGCGCATGACGGTTATTGTCTGGGATCACGTCGATCATGTCCTTCAGCGTTTTGGACATCAGTCAATTCCGCTCAAAATGCTGCGTGCTGCGTTTAGTCGGGTCGTCCAAAATTCCGTTTCCACCATCTCGGTGAGCAAGGCACTGGCCGAGTGGCTGCAGACCATCAACCCTGATGCCTGCCATGCGGTCGTACCAGCCCCGGTTCTCTCCCATGCAGAATCCCGACCTCGAACAGCCGAACAGCGTTTTGTCATCGGATTCGCAGGCAGCGTTACGGCTCCCAGGGAACTCGAAGGGTTACAGTTGGCGCTTGATTCTGTCGGCTGGAGAATCGACGGAACTGAAATTGTGCTGCGTCTGACTGGGCCGAGATTTTTACTTTCTGCTCGAACTCAGCGACGAATCGAATATCTGGGTTTTCTGCCGACATCTGCCGAAGCGATCAATGTGCTCAGTGAATGTGATGCCTGCTTCCTGCCTCAGCCGTTTAGTCCACAAGAAACATTGCTGGCACGCTATTCGTTCCCTACAAAACTCAGTACTTACCTGGCGGCAGGACGACCTGTTATTGTGCATGCTCCGGCCTATGCGAGCATTCCTTCCGCGTTTCCGGCGAGTTCTGTGTCCGGTGACTGTGCCGTTGGTCTGGTCTCAACGGACCCCGATCCATTGTCATTGGTCGAGTGCCTGAAGCAACTGATTCAGTCTTCAAAGCGATATGAACAGTGTGTCGAGCGAGTTGCACTGACACGCGCCGGATACTTTGGTGCAGAACAGTGTCGCGCGGAGTTGAAAAGAGCGTTCCCTGTCAATGCAACTAAAGCTGATTGCCCTGCGAGACCCACTAAAACATGAAGGTCATTCAGGTTCATAGCGGGGATATTGGTGGCGGGGCTGAGACTGTCGTTCGCCAGCATCACCAGGAACTTCTCTCACAAGGTGTTTCTGCACAGCTGCTTGTAGGCAGAAAGCAAAGTGCCGGCACCGGAATCGATCAAATCCCTTTTGTCCGCGGCCCCAAAGGACTGCTGCGAACGGCCCGTTGGCTGGAACGGAATCTGGGCCTGCAGAATGTTTACTCTCCCTCCTTCCGCAGGCTGGATCAGTATTTTTCTTTTGAGCCTGATATCCTGCATTTTCATAGTCTGCACGGAACCGAAAGCTTTGCTGATCTGGCAGTTCTTCCTCGCTTGAGTCAGCGCTACCCAACGGTTATGTCGTTACATGATCTCTGGCTAATGACGGGCCACTGCGGTCATCCGCTGGATTGTCAGAGGTGGAAAATCGGTTGTGGAAAATGCCCCGATTTGACGCTGTATCCTGCTGTCTCAAGAGATGCGACTGCGTGGAACTTTGCTCGGCGAAAGCGAATTCTTAAACGTTGTCGATTGCATTTGATTGTGCCGTCCGAATGGCTGAAGCAGCAGGTTCAACAGAGTCCCATTCTTAGTCGTTTTCCGGTGACGGTCGTGGCCAACCCCGTCGATACGCGGGCATTTTGTCCTCAGGATTCGTCCGCAACCCGTGCAGCCCATGGATTGGGAGCCAACGATCGGGTGGTCCTGATGGTCGCTCAACACCTGACCAATCCGTACAAGGGAATTGAACTAGGAATCGCGTGTCTGAATGAATGTCGGACGCGCGATATGAAGGTCATTCTGGTGGGCCATGCCGCTCAGGAAATCGCTGAACAAATCAACCATCCCTGCGTTGTTCTTCCGTTCACAAACGACACCACGGAACTGGCAGAGTGTTACCGAATGGCGGACGTGCTGCTGATGCCATCCCGTGGTGAAACGTTTGGTCTTGTTGCAGCGGAAGCCATGGCGTGCGGCACTCCGGTTGTCGCCGCAAAAGTCGGTGGATTGGTAGATGTTGTGGGCGATGATGAAGGCGGGCTTCTTTCAGAACGCAACCCCACTGCCATGGCAGCAGCTTTGGACAGATTACTGATGGCTCCAGACCTAAGAGCAGAAAAATCTGCCAGTGGACGTCGACGATGTGAAACACTGTTCAGTCCGACTCTTCACACAAATGCCTGCCTGCAGGTCTACGAACAGATGATTACCGAATTTTATTCCTCCAGTTCCATCGTCAGCTCAGCAAAAAGTTGACCCGCCCCGATGTTGTTTAACAGCTTAGATTTTCTGCTTTTCTTTGGCGTGGTGTTTTTCACACAGCTATGGTTGCCCCATCGACCCAGAAACATTTTTCTGTTAGCGGCCAGCTACTTCTTCTACGGTTGCTGGGACTGGCGATTTCTCGGCCTGATGCTGCTGTCTACCGTCATCGATTTCGCCTGCAGCAAAGGGATAGCCGACTCACCGGATCAACACAAGCGCAGACGGCTGTTAGGAATCAGCGTCTGCGCCAATCTGGGCATCCTCGGCTTTTTTAAATACTTCAATTTCTTCGCCGCAAGCCTGCATCAACTCGCTGCCGACGCAGGCCTACAGCTTACTCCGACCACATTGAATATCGTGCTACCGGTCGGTATCAGTTTCTACACATTTCAGACGATGAGCTACACGATCGACGTGTATCGTGGAGACGTCAAACGGCTCAGCAGCTTTCTTGACTTTGCCCTGTACGTCGCCTTCTTTCCGCAGCTGGTCGCCGGACCCATTGAGCGTGGTTCACGACTCGTCCCTCAGATTGAAGAAGGGCGTCAGACAACGTGGGCCGGAATTCAGGCAGGAACGTGGCTGGTGCTGAAAGGGCTGTTCAAAAAAGCCGTCATCGCAGACAACCTGGCTGGCATCGTGAATCAGACGTTCGAAATGACTGACCCGACAGCGGGACAGGTACTCATTGGCGTCTATGCCTTTGCGTTTCAGATCTATGGAGATTTCTCTGGGTATACAGACATTGCCCGCGGCGTGGGACGAATGCTCGGTTATGACCTGATGTTGAATTTTCGGCTGCCATACTTCGCAACCAACCCCAGCGAATTCTGGCAACGTTGGCACATTAGCCTCTCGTCATGGTTGCGAGACTATCTGTATGTCCCGCTGGGTGGGAATCGAAACGGACAATTCCTGACATACCGAAATCTCATGCTGACTATGTTGCTTGGTGGACTTTGGCACGGAGCTGCGTGGACTTTTGTCATTTGGGGAGCATTTCACGGATTTCTACTGATCGCGCATCGACTACTTGCCCAGATAAATCCTCTGCCAGAAAGGATTCAAGTTATTGCGTATCCGATTCAAGTCATCACAATGTTTCACCTAACTTGTCTGGGATGGTTAATTTTTCGAGCGAATTCCGTTGAGCAAATCGGCAGCATGCTTCAATCACTTGCGGAATTTGACACAACACTCACTTTCACTGACCAACAGAATCTCTGGAAATTGGTTTTGCTGTGTGGCCCTTTAATACTTGTGCAGGCAGGTCAGGAATACACCAAAGACCTCGACTTCGTATCGCATTTATCTTTGCTGCCCCGGTCGCTCGTGTACGCGACAACCGCACTCATGCTTCTAACGCTCGGCTCCTTTGGCCAGCAGGCATTCATCTACTTCCAGTTCTAATGCCACACATCCCCAAACTACCAGGCGAAGATACAGAATCGGAGGCCAAGGTTCGCGTCCGATCATTCGAACTCAAGGCCGTCCGTATCGGCCTGTGGACCATGCCTGCCATATTTGGAATCACCTGGATCATCGCGGCAACACTTGGCCCAAAGCTTCTATTCCTCCACCCAACTCGTGATCTTGCAGCAGTACCCGGCAGCCGTCTCGGAATACTTGCCGCAATCGGAATGACTCTTACGATACCCCTTTGGTGGCTATCGGTCAGTATCGCGATCCGGCTAACTCCCCGACTGCAGACAATCATCTCGCTGGCCCTTATATTGGCATCTGTGCTTTTGGCGAATGCTGCATTTAAAAGTCACCGTGCCGCCTGGGTATTTCAGGAATCGGTCAAGTGCAGAGCTCCTCAACTGAACTTTGCCAGAAACATCGTTTACATGCAGCAGCACCTGCAACATCGGCAGATTCCAGCCGGCAAATCGGTGGTTAAGCTAAGAATTGGCCTCGTAGGCTCTAGCCAGATAAACTTGGGAGTAGACTCAACAAAGTTGTCTACCAAATTAAATGACGCCGAAGTAGAAAAAATTTGTCTGCCCGGAATGGTGCCGCTGCAGTATGCGGCATTGGGCAAAGAGATTGCCGAACAAAAATTTGATGTGGTGGTCTGCTTCGTTTCCGAGTTTGATTTTTTCAGAGAACAGACACTACCAACAGGGCGGCTGAGATGGTGTAGCAATTTGCAAAACGTAACGTCGCTGTGGTCATTGCTGGACTCCCAGCAAAGGTGGAGTAATCGTGCCAACCTTGCAGACCTCTCAACAGCTGCAACGCTTTCCGTCTGGCGACAACGAGAACTTTTCCAGCTACTTGCCTTTCGTTTCTGGTGGCCATTTGATTCCGGTCAAGTTGTGGCAACTCAGGAAGAAGTGCAAATAGGAGCGAGACTCGGCAGCAAAGAGCAGGGTGTTACGAACGCAAGAAAAAACATTACTCGTACACCGTTGCTTCACGCAAACTTTCAGGCATTCCGGTTGTTTCAGCAGTCCTTGGCTCTGTCTGGAACACGGCTATTGGTTCTGGAGGGTGAATCGCACCCGGAAACGATGGCTGCCTATGACCCGGCGTTTCGAAATGAAACTCGCGATCAACTGAAACAATTGTCTCGGGACTATGGGTTTGATTACATTACATCTGATCGCCGCTGCCAGTTTGACATTTCGGACTGGGCTGACGCAGTCCATCTAAACGAATCCGGAAGAAGCAAACTTACTGCATTCATTGCATCGTTCCTGCATAACCGCTCCCCCATTGCTGAAGCCCCTCGGCTTCCGTCCAACTGAAACCTCACTTCATGCTGCACTGCGTAATAACGACAATTCAGGAACCGACACCGAGTGTCCGAGCTTTGGCAAATAAGATTGCCGGCAATGGGCACATGATTATCGTAGGTGACACCAAGGGCCCGATAACATTCGACCTGAGTTCTGTTGCTGGTTTTGGCGAGACACAGCTATCGTTCCTGAGCATCGATGCTCAAATGCAAAGTGAATTTGAGCTTGCTAAGCTGCTGCCAACCAAGCACTACAGTCGCAAAAACATCGGTTACCTGCAGGCGATCAAATCAGGCGCAAGCTGTATTTACGAAACGGACGACGACAACGCTCCGCTGGATTCGTGGGCTCCCCGGAAGGAATATATCGCCTCAGCCATTTCACTGAAAGCCGTCGAAACAGAGGCACCAAACTGGGTCAATGTTTATCGACACTTCAGCGAACAGAACATCTGGCCTCGAGGATTGCCACTGGATCAGATTCATGCTCAGCTCACTCAGGATGCTGACTTTAAAGCTGCCACCAATGACACTGGTCAAATATGGGCACCCATCCAGCAGGGACTGGCAGACGGCGCACCCGATGTCGATGCGATCTGGCGTTTGGTGTTGGATCGGGAATTCACCTTCAATTCCGCCGAAAGTGCTGTGCTGCCTCCAGGACAATGGTGTCCGTTTAACACTCAAACCACATGGTGGTGGCCGGTCGTGTATCCGCTGCTGTACGTACCAAGTTTTTGCTCATTCCGCATGTGCGACATTTGGAAAAGTTTTGTGGCCCAGCGATGTCTATGGGAATTAGGCACCGGTGTTGTCTTCCATGCTCCAGAGGTTTGGCAGGAACGCAATGTTCATGACCTGATGCGCGACTTCAGCGATGAAGTCCCTGGCTACCAGCAGAACAACCGTATCGCTGAAATTTTGAATGGGGTGTCTTTGAACCCCGGACTCGAAAGCTTGGTTGAAAATTTCCGGGAATGCTATCAGGCTTTGGTTAACGAGCAGATTTTCCCGGCCAAAGAAATGAAACTCGTTGAAGCCTGGATTCGTGACGTGACCGCACAGCGTTAACGAACAAGACATGAAACCTTTCACACGCCAAGCAAGCTATGCAACCTAAGTCCGCACCGCTCGAAACGATCACACTGCCTCCTCTAGCCGACCAACCGTTGGTGTCAATACTTGTCCCCAGCTATAACCAGGGCAAGTTCATCCGGGACACAATCGATTCGATTCTCGAACAGGATTATCGGCCGCTCAAGATCCACGTAATCGATGGCGCTTCGACGGACGAGACAATTGATGTACTGCAATCCTATGGCAACATTCAGGAACTGGACTGGATGTCGGAACCCGACAAAGGAGTCGTCGACGCAGTCAACAAGGGCTTCGATCTGTTGCGGGGGGACATCTGCAGTATCCAGAGTTCGGACGACATGTATCTGCCAGGCGCGATTCGCGCTGTCGTCGAGCAATTCCACAAGGCGCCGGACACGGGCTTAATATATGGTGATACATTAAAGGTTGATGCCCAAGGAAACGAACTCCTTAAATATCGAATCGGCCCATGGTCGCTGAAGAATCTGTTCCTGATTAAGACTTGGATTCCTCAGCCCTCAGCATTCTTTCGTCGCGAAATGCTGGATGCATGTGGTGGCTGGGACGAGCGGATTCCTTATGCCCCGGATACCGATTTATGGATTAGGATGGCGTTCCGTACGGAGGTACAGAAGATCGATCGCTTTCTGTCAAGGCGGAGAATGCACGATGCCCAGCGAGACACTCAGGGCGCAAAGATTGTCCGCGATTATTGTCAAATGATTGACCAATCACGCGATATCGCAGCCAGTGATCCTGATCTACAGAGCGCAGCCCAGGCGGGTAAGCACTTGATGAAAATCAGATACAACAAAACTGGGTCCGACTGGGCTAACGGCTGGAACCGACTGAGGGCCGGCTGGGCACATGGAGAGGCTACCAGTGTTTCCGATGCAATAAAATACTTTTTGCTGCCCGGCCGACGCGTGCTGTCACGAATCAAACAGACTACTTGGGGGCGGTGATACAGGTGTTAAAAGCGATCAAGGAATATGCTGGCGTGATGCTGAAGGATTTTGGGCGTTATCATCGGGCCTTGGCAGGTAATGAACATGTGGCCAACGGAGACCCACTTTGGTTGCACCTGTGCAACCGTAACGAGGTACTGGCTGTGAATCCGAACGGTCCCGGAGTGCGCTGTCCATGGCGATGGACGAGTGATCTTCACGCCTGTAACGTGCGTCCGAGCTTAGGCAGAATGCTTGCGACACGAGCTGCTGCAGACTGGCCTGTTCGCTTCACTGACCATTGCGAGTCAGCGGGGCCGCCCGAAGTGTCGTTCATCATCGCTCACGAAGGCATCAAACGTATGGATCACGTCGTGTGGACCATACGATCGATACTCGCTCAAGCAGAAGTATGCGTCGAATGCATTGTGGTTGATCAAAGCCGCGAACCCTCTCTGAATGATCTACTTCCGTCATCGGTTCGGTTGTTGCATCGACCTCGTCCCAGCGGTCTTGAAGGCTGGCGCAAGGCTTGGGCCTTCAATCAGGGGGCGCGCGAGGCTGGTGGTAACATTTTGGTGTTTCACGACGGAGACATTGTTTGTCCCACAGGTTACGCTCAGTCTCTGTTCCAAACAATCGGTGACAATGGGGCAGCTTCAATTCAGAGATTTCTGTTCAATCTGAATCAGACGGATACGGAATCGCTGTTTCGGTCCGGCAACTGGCCACACCAACTCCAACCTGAGCGCGTGCGGCAAAATTGGGAAGGCGGGACCATCGCCGTGAAACGAGAGGCGTTTTTCAAGCTTGGTGGCTATGACGAGGGCTTTGTCGGCTGGGGTGGTGAAGACAACGAATTTTTTAATCGCTGTAAATCGGTCGGGCATTTCACGTTCGGTTTCGTCCCCTTCGTGCATCTTTGGCATGCTTCGCAAGTGGACAAGCACATCACCGACAACCGTAATATTTCGCAAATACTGAATGAACGATTATTAATAGATACCCAGCAACGCATCTCAGAGTTAACAGCCCGGAAATTCGGGGATTCAACGACGCCTGATCCGTTGTCAGGATACCGAGAGGCCACGGGGAGAATTGTGGTTATATGAGCAACGTAATTCCGAACCTCGTCAGTACGATCATCCCGGTCTACAACCGGCCGGTCATGCTACGCCTAGCAGTGACAAGCGTACTGAATCAGGCATACCGTCCGATTCAGATCATTGTCGTCGACGACGGATCAACAGACGACACTTTGCAGGTCGCTCACGAATTGCAAGAAAAACACCCCGACCTAATCAAAGTTGCGACGAAGGAAAACTCCGGGCCTGGGCCAACCCGGGAAGCCGGTCGACTGTTGGCGGAAGGTGAGGTTCTTCCAGCACTTGGCCGCAAAACCCTGAACGTCGCTCTTCAGGAATGGCCCATTTCCTTCAACAATTCTCTGCCGATTTCGTCTGACAGGCCACGGGGTTCATTCATTTTCGCACATGCTGGCCAGGCTCGACTTCCACGGCTTTGCCAAACGATCCGCAGCGTGTTCGCTCAGACGGATTGCGTTGTTGAAGTCATCGTTGTGGATCAGTCCGATGAACCCATTTTCTCGCAACTGCCAGCAGGAGTCTCATATCGGCATTTGGACAAGCGGAATATTCCAGAGGGCTGGCACAAGTCATGGGCTTACAATGTGGGTGCCCGCCTTGCGAAGTCCGACACCTTTGTGTTTCAAGATGGAGACGTCTGTGTTCCATGCCGTTACGCTGCGGAAGTCCATCGAACGTTGTCGTCAGGAGAATTCAACGTGGCATCGCTTCAGCGAATGCTGTTCTACCTAAATGCGAAGTCCACTGAGCTTGTGGAAGCGAATGATTCTCTGAATGGTCGATTCGTTCCGGAACGTGTCTATCAGAACTGGAAAGGCGGAACGATCGCAGTTCAGCGTGATGCATTCTTTCGTATTGGACGCTTTGACGAAGGTTTTGTCGACTGGGTGGTGAAGACGACGAATTCTATGATCGCTGTAGTGCAAAGAGCCATTGTCGTTTTGGTTTCCTGCCGTTTGTTCAGTTGTCGCATAAACCCCAGGCAGGCCGCGAGCAGAACGATAATCCGAATATTTCTCACGTCATGCCGTGGCGAATGAATATCCCCGTAGAATCTCGAATGCGCGAGCTATCAGATCGCGGTTTTGGCAATCCGGCGCAACCGGATCCCATTCGAAATCACAAGTCGGATTTGAAAAACATAGAAGAGATGATGGACCAACAAACGAAGCAGACGGGAGTTCATCCCGGTGATCGGTAGATTTCTGACTGCACTGGGTCGCGGTGTCGTGCCACCAAACTTCAGGCCCAAACTTCGTCGTCAGTGGCTAAAACTCCTCTCTGCAGGAACGACCGCCAATTGCTGTTGCTGCGGCAGTTGGCTGCGAGAATTTATCCCACACGGCAAACCTCCTGAACCCGATTTTCTTTGTCCCATTTGCCGCTCCAAGCCACCTCATCGGCTGTCTGCTTTGCTGCTGGAACAGCATTCTGAATGGTTCCGATACGGTGGGCTTGTCGTTCATGTGGCACCCGAGGACGAGTTGATGAAGCAACTGTCAGCAAAGGCGCGAGTGGCCGGGATGACATATCGCAGCGGAGGAATCACGGGACAGGGCGAGTTCTATCTTGATCTTTTGAATTTGCCTTTTGAAGCCAAATCAGTTGACCTGCTGTTTTGTTGTCACGTACTCAACATGGTCCAGGACGATCTTGCAGCAATGAAGGAAGTCTTTCGCGTACTGAAGGACGATGGAGTTGCGCTCTTGCAGGTACCGGCCTTCTACGAGGGACCTGGGTCACTGGAAAGTTCGTCGCCGGAAGAAAGTCTGTTGCTGTTTAATGATTCTCTGATGTCTCGCCGGTACAGTGACTGCGACTATGTGGCACGGCTCGAATCAGTAGGATTTTGCGTTCAGCACTTGCGTGCGAAGGATTTTTCAGACGAGAAGATCCAAAGGCACCAGCTGAAGGGCGAAGTGCTGCATGCATGTTCTAAGGGCGAAACCCATCAATGAGCGAGACGGACTCCATGATTTCGCTGACGTTTGATGATGCTCTGGATCAGCATCTCGACGTTGTATTGCCGATACTTGATGAGGCGCAGCTGCATGGCACATTCTACGCTCATCTGTCGGCCCCTTCGCTCAACCGAAGGATCGACGAGTGGAAGTCGCTGGCGCAATCGGGGCATGAAATAGGAAACCACACGATCTTTCATCCCGCAGATGCTCGAAAGTCATGGGTGAGCGAAGGCAATGCTCTCGATTTGTACTCGATCGACCGCATGGAGATGGAACTGCAACTCGCTAACAAATGGCTGACGGTGATTGATGGACAAACACAACGAACATTTGCATATCCCTGCAGCAATACCGTCCTTGGTTCGTATGGAAAAATCAACCAGTTCTTGTTTCGAGCTGGACTGCCGAACACACGCGGGCCTAGGCTTGGTGGCTACGACGAAGGTTTTGTGGGCTGGGGTGGAGAAGACAACGAATTCTTCGATCGTTGCAAACACATCGGACACCTTACGTTTGGATATGTTCCATTTACTCACCTATGGCACGCGCCACAATCAGACAAACACATCGACGACAACAAAAACATCACTAGAGTTTTGGAAGCCCGGGTCAGCATTCCGACTGCAGAACGAATTGCTGAATTGACCCAGCGAAAATTTGGCAGTGCGACACTTCCCGATCCATCATCGGGCTATCGAGACACTATTGTAGCGACCGCCGAGCGGTAAGGTGCACTTGCCGGAACTCTCAACGTTCGTTCGACAAGTAACAAAATCGACCTCTCACTCCTCAATTGCGTACATAAAAAACAGAAGTAACCATGGGGCTGCAATCTAAATGAATTTCGCGGAAGCAATCGAAAAACTGAAGTCCTCACCACAAAGATGGGTGGTGACGGGAGCGGCGGGCTTCATCGGTTCGAACTTATTGGAGTTTCTACTCAGTCACGATCAAACAGTGATCGGCGTAGATAACTTCGCGACTGGTCACCAACACAATCTGGATTTGGTCCAAACAGCCGTTTCCGAACACCAATGGGCGAAATTCCACTTCGTGGAAGGAGATGTCTCCAATCTGGAATGTTGCACAGAGCTGTTTACTGGAGCTGTGGATCATGTGCTGCATCAAGCAGCATTGGGTTCGGTTCCGCGTTCTATCGAAAACCCCATCGCGACAAATCTGGCAAACGTGACTGGTTTTCTGAACATGCTGTGGGCCGCCGAACAGGCCGGTGTGGACAGTTTTGTGTATGCCGCTTCGAGTTCAACATACGGCGATCATCCGGGACTGCCAAAGGTTGAAGACACGATCGGAAAGCCGCTGTCACCGTATGCCGTCACCAAATATATCAACGAACTTTACGCCGATGTTTTCGGGCGGTGCTACCGTTTGAAGCCCATAGGACTCCGATACTTTAATGTGTTCGGTCCTCGGCAGGATCCCAACGGTGCGTATGCTGCGGTTATTCCCAAATGGACGCAGGCAATGATCAATGACGAGCAGGTCCACATCTACGGCGATGGAGAAACCAGTCGGGACTTTTGTTTCGTTCAAAACGTTGTCAAGGCAAACATCCTGTCCGCTCTGGCAGACGACGAAGCCAGGGGAGAGGTTTTCAACGTGGCATTCGGAATGCAAACTTCACTCACAGAGCTGTTTGAACTGATTCAAAATGCACTGGAACAACGTGGCATTCACTACCAGCAGAAACCCGCGTACTCAGACTTCCGCAGTGGCGACGTGCGACACTCGCTGGCTGATATCTCGAAGGCGGCAACATTGTTGGGATACGTACCAGAATACGACGTACAACAGGGGATTGCCCTAGCAATGGACTGGTATACGTCAAACCTGCAAACTGACAACCTTCAGGATTCCTAATCAGGCTTCCGTTTAAGCCGCCAAAGACAGACGACAGAACAATCTCAACTACAATTCCCCACTTAGTCAGTACGATCATTCCGGTTTTTAACCGGCCGCAGATGTTGCGCCAGGCCGTGCAAAGCGTGCTTGACCAAACGTATCGACCGATTGAAGTCATCATCGTTGATGACGGATCGACGGATGACACGCCGGAAGTCGCAAAGCAACTGGTGCAGCAGCATCCGGAAATTGTGCAGTTTCACCAGAAAACGAATTCCGGCCCGGGACCAACTCGTGAAGCAGGTCGCGTACTGGCCCGGGGAGAATTTCTGCAATACCTTGACAGCGACGACCGCCTGCTTCCGAATAAATGTGCCGATCAGGTCGCAGCGTTACGAGAACACTCGAAATGCGATATCGCATACGGGATCACGCGACTGGTTGACGAACATCACACGGTCCTGGCGGATCCATACAAATGGACCGATCGTCACTTGGAAGGACTTTTCCCCGGACTGCTGGTAGATCGCTGGTGGTGCACGCATACACCGTTATATCGTCGCACACTGACGGACAAAATCGGGCCATGGTGTGATATGCGTTGGTCGCAGGACTGGGAATACGATGCTCGAGCAGGAGCGCTGGGGGCGAACCTGGTCAACTGTGGAACTTATGTCAGTGAACATGTGCACCACACTGGCGAACGCCAGACATCGGGTGCCGCGTGGACGACGGATCCCGTCAGGCTGCGTAACCGAGTGCAGCTACTCACCGTGCTTTGGGAAAAGGGAACAGCGGCCGGAATGGCACCTAGTGCGCCGGAGTTGCAACATTTCGCTCGCTGGTGCTTCACGATTGCTCGACAGTGTGCCGCACAAGACATGCGCCCGGAGACCCAGACGTTGCTGAACATCGCAAAATTAGCGGCTGGAAAGGGCAGCGGCGCGAAGTGGGTTCGCGAGTTCAGCCTAAGCTGCAAGTTCATGGGAACTCGTCTGACGGGGCGATTGTTCCGCCAAATGGAACGACTTCGGCCGGGAGGCGGAGAAAGTACGATGGAGCAGTCGTTTGCAAGAGGTGTTAGTGATGACGCAGTGTGACAAAGTGCCAAGCGTGTCCGTCGTAATGAGTGTGTACAATGGCGTCGCTCATCTTGCGAGGACGATCGACAGCATTCTGAATCAGACACTTTCTGATTTCGAGTTTATCATCGTCAACGATGGGTCAACGGATTCATCACTCTCGATCCTAAAGGATTACCAGGCTCGTGATCAGCGGATCAAAGTGATCGATCAGCAGAACGAGGGACTGACCAAAGCGCTCAACGCCGGATGTTCTGCAGCTCGCGGCGAATTCATCGCACGCCAGGATGTGGGTGATCGCTCCTTACCGGAAAGATTAAGAAAGCAGTCAGCGATTTTGATTAGTGATTCACGGATCGTAGCCGTTGGCGCAGGGGCAAGACGCATTGGCCCGGATGGCGAGTATCTGGGAGATTGTGCACGCGTTGAGGATCCCGAGGCTGTTACCAGGCAGTTGCTTGAATCAGGAATCGGGTTGCTGCATGCCGCCAGTATCTTCCGACGCACTGCATTCGAACAAGTGGGCAAATACCGTTCAGAATTTCGCTATGCACAGGATACTGATCTCTGGTACCGACTTTCAACAAAGGGACTATTGGCGGAGGCCCCTGAGATTTTGTTTGAGATCCTGATCGAAACTGCTGGAATTAGCGGCAGCCAGACAGCCACACAAATTCGCCTTTCCGAGATTGCACGCGAAAGTCATCAGCTACGCTGCAATGGAATTTCGGATGCAGAGTGCATGAAGGAGGCGTCTCTGGTCAGTCAGCGCGGAAGCGATCAATGCCTCACAGCTGGTAAAAATCAACAATCGGCTCAAGCATCATACTTTATCGGCAGTCAGCTATTCCAGTTACGCGACAACAGATGCAGGAAGTACCTTTCAAGTGCAATATGCTGGAGAGGACCAGTATTGCCAGCCATGATTAAATTTATTGCCTCATTTGCACTGTGCCACAAGCCAGCCTCCCACAGCACGATGTTTAATGAGGGCGGTTAGAAATGTGCAGGCATTTGCTTGAAAAAACAATTGTATTAGCAAATATCATCCTGGCCAGATGCCGTGCCATGTGGTTTCGTATCGCCGGCGCGCGAATAGGGAATAAGTGTTCACTTGGATCGCGGGTTCACCTGCAGCGGCCATGGACGATATCCATCGGATGCCGGACAACATTGGAGTCTGATGTCTGGCTGAAAATAGAGGATGATTCTGCTAGTGTTGAGATCGGGCAATTTACGTTCCTTGGCCGAGGATGTGAAATCGACTGCACAAAGTCTGTTGTGATTGGAGATCGATGTCTGATCGCCCCGAATGTTTTCATCACGGATCACAATCACAACATCGGGCGGCATTCATTTATCGCCGACCAGGGATGTACGGCGAAGGCAGTCTTGATTGGAAATGATGTGTGGATTGGAGCACATGCCGTTATCCTCCCAGGTGTAACTTTGGAAAGTGGTTCCGTCATCGCTGCGGGAGCCGTCGTCACGAAGAATGTGCCCGGTCATGAGGTTTGGGCCGGCATTCCGGCGCGACGCATCAGTGAGCGGCGTTGAACAAATAATTCTGATTGGTATTCCGTGATATCCGGGATACCCTGGAAGTCCTGCAAATAGATCTAGATGCCCATGAAAACAAAGTCTCTGCCCCCATTGACCTCTATTCCCCACGTCACAAATTCGAGTGCGTGGGCTGGGGCTCCTCCGTTCCTAATGCGAATCGCAGCTTGGCTAAACCGAAACATCCCGAGGGGAAAGGGTGCCGTGCCACGTTGGATTGGGCGCAGACTGGGGCGGAATTGGCAAACATTCATTACAACTGATTCTGGTTGCCGCCTCGCAGTCGATCCAATGAATCTGGATCTGTTCGTAACCATCCAAAATGACGGCGCTTGGGAACCGTGGGTTCGAAAGGCCTGTATTACAGCCATGCGGAATGGCGACGTCATGTTTGATGTCGGTGCCAATGCTGGCACGATATCCAACGAAGTCGGATTGGCTTGCTCCGGCGTCACGATTAAGGCATTTGAACCTCAGACGGAATTAGCGCATCTGGTTTGTGTTTCCGCCGCGTTAAATCGACTGGACTGTATTGAAGTCTTCCCCGTCGCCGTTGGCGACCACTGCGGGACGATTCAACTGCATAAACCTGCTCACGCACTCCATGCATCCACGGCAGCATCAGGTGAATCAGGAGAACGGGTCGTCGACTGCCCACTCATCAGTCTTGATGCAATGGAACGTTCAGGACAACTTCCAACTCCCAACCTGATTAAGATCGACGTAGAAGGTGGCGAGCTAAACGTACTGCGCGGGGCCACCTGGCTGATTTCCAAATATCAACCTGTCATCATCTTTGAAGCCAACGACAACTGCGAACGCTTCGGTTACACACGGGACGATCTGTTTCGTATTATTTCCGAGCATGGCTCGTATCGATTTTTCAAGGTGGCCCCTGGTGATACACTAGCCGCCCCGGAATCGCGGGCCGCCGAATTCGAAACTTATTATAGCGAGATCGCTTGGGCACAGAACGGCTAATGCTCCCGGTTACCATTGTGATACCGACTTTCGGTCGCGACGAAGTGCTGACAAATACGGTCCAGCATTTATTAAACCTCGCCGTTCCAGCCGCTGAAATCCTGATCGTCGATCAAACCGCTACCCATACTCCAGAGGCGCAGGAATGTCTTAGCCACTGGAATAAAACTGGCAGCATTCGCTGGATCCAACTGTCTCGTCCGTCAATTACCAAAGCAATGAACTGCGGGCTGCGGGAAGCTCGATGTGCATTAGTACTGTTTCTGGATGATGACATTATTCCCACTTCACAGTTGGTCGAATCGCATGCTACCGCGCACCAGAAGTGCCCGGATCTTTGGGCGACGGTGGGGCAGGTGATTCAACCGTGGCAACAGCCGGAACCGCTTCTGGCACCTCGTCGGCTCACGAGACTTCGCGCGGATTTTGACTTTCCGTTCCATTCGACCATTGATCAGCCTGTGTTGAATGTGATGGCAGGAAATCTCTGCGTCCGACGGGACAAGGCCTTAAAAATCGGCGGATTCGATGAGAACTTTGTCGGTGCCGCGTATCGTTTCGAAACCGACTTCGCTCGCCGTGTGAACGCTGCAGGAGGCCCCATTCGCTTTCTAGGAACTGCCGGAATCAACCATTTGAGAATCGCTTCCGGCGGAACTCGCAGCACAGGTAGCCATCTCACCAGTGTCGATCCAAAACATGGAATTGGTGATTATTACTTTGCTTTTCTGCATGGTGGCAAACTGGAATCGTGGCGTTACGCCTCGATTCGCGTCGTGCGCGAAGTGACCACAAAATTTCACGCCGCGCATCCGTGGTGGATTCCGGTCAAGCTCATCGGCGAATTAAGAGCGATGTGGGGTGGCTGGAGGATGGCGAGAAAGATGGTGGCAGTAAGCAGTCGACAGTCGCCAGAGAAATCCGGCGTTAGCATCATAGGTCCAAAGAGCATGGCCGACAGCAACAGTACAGAGAGTGCAGGAACGCCATGATCGATGTGACGAAGCCCAGAGTGGCGTTTGTAACGTCGCATCCGATTCAGTATCAGGTGCCCGTGTTTCGATGCTTGGCTGCCAGAAGCGACTTGGATTTTGTTGTTCTGTTTGCGATGTTGCCCGACGCGGCAGCACAAGGTGCTGGTTTCGGAGTGGCGTTTGAATGGGATATCCCGCTGCTGGAGGGTTACAACTATCGTGTTCTGAATAACGTCTCAGTATCTCCCGGCGTTACTCATTTCAGGGGTTGCGATACGCCAGAAATTAAATCGGTCTTACAGGAACTCAAGATCGATGTCGTCATTGTGAATGGCTGGGTCGTTAAGACGTGCCTGCAAACGCTGTGGGCTTGCAAAAGATCGGGAATACCGTGCATCGTTCGAGGTGAGGCCAATAATCTGCGACAGCGACCGTGGTGGAAACGATTGCTGCAGCGACTACTCGTGCGACGATACGATGCCGTCCTGCCGATCGGAAACGCCAACCGAGACTTTTACCGCAGTCATGGTGTCCCCGAATCACGAATGTTTGCTGCCCCATACTGCATCGAGAACGAACGCTTCGCCCGAGCAGCCTCTGAAGCGGAGCCTCGACGCGCTGAACTGCGAGCCCAATGGAACATTCCCAAGGACGCTGTGTGTTATCTGTATTGCGGCAAGTTTGAAACCAAAAAGCATCCCGTCGAACTTGTCGAAGCCTTTCTCAAAGCCCTCACCACGATCGATCATCAACATCCGATTCACCTCATGATGGTCGGGGACGGGGATCTCCGCGTCAAATGTGAATCACTCATCTCCTCGCAGACTGCAGACTGCCCCTCCTACCGTGTACCGATAACTTTCACCGGATTTTTGAATCAATCCCAGATTGTCGACGCCTACGTCGCGGCGGACATCCTGATGTTGCCGTCCGACGCTGGAGAAACCTGGGGACTGGTAGTCAATGAATCAATGGCTTGCGGCCGTCCAGCGATTGTAAGCAGCGACGTGGGCTGCGCCAGTGACCTGATAGAGCACAACCAAACCGGTTGGATCTTTCCCTCAGGAGACTGGGGCTCACTTTCAAAGCTCATCACTCAGATTCGTGCCCAAGTCTTAACGCAGCAGATAGCGGATTCGTGCAAGAATCGTGTTTCCACTTATTCACCAGAAACTGCCGCAAACGGAATCGCCGAGGGCGTCTTCACAATTGCCCGCACCCGCAGTAACTCTGTGAATTCGTCTCAAGAGCCTTCCGAGCAATCCAAGAACGGTCATCTCTGACCAGTACTTGAATTGCTATTGAATCGAATCACAATTCGACTTTTATTTTTGGCATCGGACGTCCACTGACGCAAAGTGCAATAAATTTAGTCTGCGTATAAATTACGCAAGCTAATCTAGATCAGGAGAAGTGGTCCGTTTGGGTTTTCGTACAACTATGGTTTCCAATCAATGGGCTTCCGGCGTGAACATCCTCCGATGTTTCGCTGTGATCATGGCCCTCGCTTCCGTGCTGATTTCTATGGGCCACTCGATCCGCTGGACACAGCCTGGTGTTGTTTATGTTGGTCAGGGGACTAGTCTGTGGTGTGATGGGAGTAGGGAAGATCGAGCCTTTCGGACGATTCAGCAAGCCCTTGATCAGGCCCTGCCTGGAGATGTGATCCGCGTTTCCGATGGGATATATCGAGAGCGACTAAAAATTCGCAGTGGCGGCGTCGCCGGAAAACCGATCACGATTGAAGCGGTGAATCCCGGGCAGGTAGTGCTGTCATGGGATGAGCGCCTTTCCAATGCCCGGAGTTCGCCATGGTCAGATGAAGGACATGGTGTGCTGTCTGCATCCACAAAATGGCCAATCTATCGCTTGCATCTTCACGATGAAACCATTTTTCGGGAAGTCTATGGCGGACTTTCAGGACTTCGCACGTTGGTCAGACGGCCGGGGGCCATGAATGCGTTTTGCTGGACAGAGGGGCGTGTTTATGTATGGCTGCAGGAAGCTGACCGACCGAAGATAGGCGAATTAATTACTCACCGACGAGCGCCGGCTCCGCGGGAATGGGGCGAGTTTCGATCGGCCAATATTGTCATTATGGCGGATCATGTCGTGGTCCGCGGACTCGATTGTCGCTTTGGAGTTGGGGCAGGAATTCTGCTGACAGGTGCGAGCGAATTGACGATCGAAGACTGTGCGTTCTCTGGAGCCACCTATGGCGTCATGAGTCTCGACAATGGCAACACGAGCGGGCCTCTAACGATCCGACGTTGCCTGTATCATCATTTCCCGCAATATCAGTGGCGACGCTCATGGTTGTCATGGAACGAGGTGTACGTCGGACACGCAAGTTCCAGTCTTGTAGCCACTGGAATTGCCAGAGTTGTGATTGAAGACTCTATCGCAACGCACGTCGGTGATGGCATTCGTGTTTCGAATAGTTCCAAAGCATCTGATCCACAGATTACCGTTCGAGGCAATATCGTAGCATTTGGAACGGATGATGCATTTGAAATTGAGGGACCGGCAAGGTGCGTAACACTTCGAAATAACCTTGTCTACGAATGTCACGAAAGTCTGGGACTCAGTCCGGTTGAAGTGGGACCGGTAACGATCGAGCGGAATGTATTTCTTCACGAACGGAACGGGGCGAATGGAGCGCAAGTGAAACTCATCAATCGAGATGAAAGTCCTGACGCGATTCAAAACATTCGCATCACCAACAACTTATTTGTTGGTAACTGGTTATGCTGGATGAAGGGGACAGTTCGCAATGTAGAAGTGACGGACAACGGTTTTTGCGTTCAGAATGTTGCGAGTCCAGCTTGGCCGCCTGGACTCACAGAGTCCAGGAATACTTACATTGACTGGCATACGGAGGCAGCAGTGCAGTCTGCAGTTGGCCATTCTTCCGCAGGCGAAATCGCAAATCAATTAGAAAGACTGCTTGATTCCTGTTCCACTGAGTTTTCTGTTGCTGCGGCCGTTGAACAACGCACTGGCCCCGCATGGTGGGACTGGAGTCATCCCGCTACCGCAGATCTCCAGGACTGCCTGCGTACTTTGAAGATGGAGTTACTGTCAAAATGAAACCTCTGGCAATAGTCTGGTGCCTGACGGTAGTTGGTGGCATCTGCGGATGTGCATTTGCTGGTCAGGCTATGGAACAAATCGTTGAAAGCGTCAGTTATTTCGAGGTGTCGTCGCCGGCTGAGTTTGAACGCCAAGTTTGGAGTTGGGGAATTCCGATCACATTGATGTTCTCTGCGGGGCGCATGTGGGGACCAGCGCGTCCGTCGATTCGTGACTTCCTGAATTTGCCTGTAACTTCTATTATTGCTCTTCTTATAGGATGCATGAGTGGGATATTGCTGGCAGCTCTTTCAAAATCTGGAGCATTTTCGGACGAGCAATTGGTTGGAGGGCTACCTGCCGCTCGATCGCATTTTCTATGGGGGTTGCGCTGGGGAGTGTTAGCGGGCGCTGTGGCAGTAACTACGACAGTGTGTCTCCGGATCGTCTGGATGTCGCATCCTGACTCTACAACGACGGAAAACTGTGACGAATGACCGAGCATTTCTGTTTTCAAGTGATTTTGGCGGTCACTTTGTGGATCGCTCTACCCCTAAGCATCCTCCGCTGGAGGACTGCCGTTTTTGGGATCATTTTCTGGGACGTTGTTCGGGATCCGCTTCGAAAGCTTTTTCCGGAACAACAAATTGCCATTGTTATGTTTGGGCTGCTGCTCTGGCTGGGGTGCTTATGCGGGTGTCTTCTAGAGCATCATAGGAACTGGCCCAACTGGGCGTTTCTAAAATCTCTTCGGATTCCAAGTGTCGGCCTTGCCATATTTCTTCTTTGCGGAATCACCACAGGCCTCGTTCACTCAGATCCGCTCCCAGTGATGATGCTTGGATTCCTTTCCTTTACATTCCCCATTCTTGGCTTTCCCATCGGGGTTCGCTTTGGTATTCATGCCAAAGACGTTTTGCGTTTATCTATCTGTTATGTCATCCTGAATTCTATCGGGATTGCATCGGCAATTCCAGAAGTGCTCGGCGTCAAATCACCCATTCTGGGTGGCATTCAGATGGAGTGGTATCGATTTCGAGGCGACTTTAGTATTCCTCTGCCATCTGGTATTTATCGCAGTCCCGATATTCTGGGCCTGCATGCCGCGTTTGTTTGCGTGTGTGCCTGTCTGATTGGATTCTATTCTGAACGTCGCTGGTTGAAAGTTTCGGCGGTGAGTTTCGCGGGATTCTCGTTTGTGCTGCTTATTTTCAGCGCCAGACGAAAGATGCTCGGCCTGCTTCTGAGCTTCCTAGTCCTTCATGGGGTCTCGTGCTGGCGTAGAAGAGTCTCACCTTTTGATCGAATTCTTAGTCAGCCTCTATTGCTGTCTTCCGCTGTAGTTTCATTGGTCCTTGTCTCGGCTGTCTTCTGGATCCACTTACAAATGCAGACGCTATTTGCGGTGACAGTCATTACCGAACTTCCCGAACGATTCTTCAACTCCATAGTTGCGTCTCCGTTTATGACATATAACCAAACTGGCTTCTGGGGTACTGGATTGGGCACGGCCACTCAGGGCAATGCCTACTTTGCACCAGTTGGTTTCTCATTTGGATGGCAGGAAGACGGAATTGGCCGACTCATGCGAGAAGGGGGAGTTATCGGCAGCGTAATATTTTTGATTTCAATTTTGTGGTTCGTGTGGAATCTGTTGCCATCACCTTCAAACGTTCGGGGTGGATGGCAAAATGGTCTTTGGTCGCTGTTTGTTGCAAATCTATGCTGCCTTGCGATTTCGCACCAACACCTCAGCGGTGACCCTATCTTCGGTGCGATGCTCGGACTCATCGCTGGCTTATCTTCATCACCATTACAGATAGCAATGGCGAATGATTGACCTGACTTGGTTAATGCTGTGTTTATTGGCACTTTGCAGTGCAGTTGCATTCGTCAACTGGCGTCAGGCAATTCTACTCACGATTTTCCTGGACGCGCTCCGCGATCCGATTCGAAAACTCACCCCAGAGCAACCCGTTTGGATGAGTCAGGCGATCGTGCTTGTCTGGTTCATCATACTTCTGAATTGCCTTTCACAGGATTCCCGAATCCTCCAATCCATCCGCAGGACTTTCCCAAGAACAAATGCTGGAACTACGTTCCTGCTGGCGGCGCTGTTGCCTGGAGCCGCCCTCTCACTGGTACTCTATCGAAATGGCTGGATCCTCGTGATCCTCGGAGCGTTGTCATACCTTGGGCCGTTCGCTGGCCTTCTGATTGGCACTGCATTCGCTAAACGCGTGAAGGATACCTATAAATTCATGCAGCTTTACGTGCTCGCGAATAGTATCGTTTTGATAGGTAATCTGGCCGAACATTTTAGCTGGGGCTGGCCGGGTCTGGGAGGACTGCTCGGCTTCGAATGGATTCGACATA
The DNA here is from genome assembly GCA_041689795.1 of Fuerstiella sp. Classification (GTDB taxonomy): domain Bacteria; phylum Planctomycetota; class Planctomycetia; order Planctomycetales; family Planctomycetaceae; genus Fuerstiella. The sequence continues at coordinate 32,582 of JBDNFN010000182.1, forward strand.
TGCCTGGCGTTTTGGTCCGCTTGGTCTCAGGGTTCTTTCGGAGCCCCGATGTCGCCGGATTCCATGCTGCGCACGTTGTTGTTTTTTCAGTCCTGCTCGCTCTGCCGCGAATTCGCGGTAGCGCCTCCCGGTTATATTGGCTGGTGCCTGCATTCTTCGGGCTTTACACGCTATTTCTTTCAGGTCGCAGAAAGATGTTCTCAATTCCTGTGGTTTTTCTGCTAGTTTTGGTGCTTGTGGACATTCTTCGCCGACAGAAGGGATCAAAAAACCTGATCCTCTTCCTAGGTGTATTCCTACTGTCACTTACTGGTGGCACATTTTACTTCATTCAGGACGACAGCGAACTGGCGGATCACCAAACGTATTTGGCGACCACGATTTACGACATTGTCCCGAAACTCTACGAAAATGTGTTTGAAGGTTCTTTGGTGACAATTCAGCAGTCCGGATTTATGGGCTCGGGACTTGGGGTGGCCACACAGGGCGCACAGTATGCGGGTGTGGACCGTACCAAGGTTTGGCAGGAAGATGGTGTGTCCCGTTTGTTCAAAGAGTTGGGAGTGATTGGAGTTGTTCTATTGATTTTTTCCGGAATTCAGTTCTTTAGGGAATTTTTGCGAGCTTCTAGTTTTCCGATCCATGACAGCGCGCGAGTGATTCTGCAGAATGCTGGCATTGCGATTTTCGCGGCAAATGCAGCCTGTTTTGCAATTTCGCACCAGCACGTCAGTGGTGATGCTGCAAACGGAATTCTGCCCTTGCTCTTCCTTGGAGGTGTGTTTGGGCACATACTCGGGGAACAAAAGAACGCTCAGCGGCAGCCACCCGCACTCAATTCCAATCCAATTCTGGTTCCTAAACTCGTCAGACGCCAACCGTGAACAATTCCGCGTTACAGATCCTAGTCGTATGCCATGCATGGTATGGGGATACCATTGGCGGGTCGTTTCGTCTCGCTTCAGAGTTTGCCATCGCGTTGGCGGAGCATGGCCACTCAGTTCGTTATGTCTGCTGTGAGGCTGCGTCGAACGCAACGATGTCTCAATCACATTCGGATGGCCTAAAGATACATCGGTATCCGGCTCCCAGATCATCAATGTCTGGATTTCTAAAGCTCCGGCATCATCTCGCAGAAACGCACCGTCTCGTCCAGCAACTACATCGTACGAATTCTTTTCGGGTTGCGTCGTTGCATAGCCCGCTGCAGGCACTGGGGGCGCATCGTGCATTGCACAATTCGGGTGTCGTGACGAATTACACTGTACACTCGCCGTTTGATGACGAAATCGCCGGAAACAGTCGTGAACGCTCCGGACTGCTAAAGAGACTCGCGATCATCAAGGCTCGTAGAATTGACCGTTCTAACTGTCGACGTTCGACGGTCGTACAATGCGATTCCCGCTACACATTGTCGGTACTTCAGCAGCGTTATCCTCACGCAGTGCAGAAGAAAGGTCTGGTCGCACCCGGCTGGGTCGATGGGGCAACGTTCGTGCCGACAGGTGATCGGCAGCGGATGCGAGCACAGCTTTCTGGGCCATGGCAGACAGACGTTCCCGTTTTCTTTACCTTGCGGCGGCTGGAAAACCGCATGGGGCTTGAGACGCTGATCGAGGCGTCGCGCATCCTGAAAAGCAGAGGACAGGTCTTCCGCACGTTGATTGGTGGCGGCGGAAGTCTGAAAGAGCAACTGTCATTGCAGATCGAAGCCCAAGAACTTCAGGAGAACGTGTTTCTGCTGGGACGACTTGCGGAAGATCAGTTGCCTCTTGCTTACGCCGCAGCAGATTGTTTTGTTCTGCCGACGCGGGCTTTGGAATGTTTTGGTTTGATTGTTCTGGAAGCCTTTGCCTGCAACACGCCCGTGATTGCCTCGAATGTTGCGGCAATTCCAGAACTGGCTGAACGACAGGGTAAGGACTGGATGTTTGAACCAGGCAACGCCGAACAGCTTGCCGATCGTATGCAGGCTTTTGTTGAGGGACGTCTAAGGCCATCGGCTGATCTTCGATCGATTGCCATGGAGTTTGACAAGCCAAAAATCCTCGCAGAATGGGAGAGGATTTTAGTTGGAGAGGCGAATCACAAATAGCGAGGAAAAAATGGTGCCGGGGATAATGAAAACTTGCAGACAGGGAGTTCACAAGGTTCGGAACCGGCTGTTGCTGAGGAATGCACCGATTCCTCGCCCCTCACAACTGCCCCATTCCTCACACCTCGCTTCTCGCCACTCTTGCTCAACGTCAGCAAGGAAAACTGCCCGAGTTCCCATTCGTGGCGGAACAAGGTCTCGCGGGTGCTGTGGGCTGGCGTGCTCCCCGAATTCGGTACCAGTTAGAATGAGAGTCTTCAGAGCCCCATTCCGGGCGAGGAGATTTTGATGAGTAATTCGAAGCGAAAACGTCGCAGTCCTGAGCAAGTCGTGAAAGCCCTAGCGGAAGGTGAGTC
>JBDNFN010000183.1:0-2118 GCA_041689795.1 Fuerstiella sp.
AAATCAGCTTAGATAAACAGTGAATTTGGCTGTGCAGTCGGGGTGTTCTGCCGAAACTGACAGCGACTAAAAAGCCTTACCGCTAAGAATACGCGTGACAAACAACGTGCATTTTCTCACGGAGGAAGGCCCATGTCCGGCAAGGCGGCACAGGATTGTGCTCAGTGAAAAGCAGGGCGAGATTCTGCGATCGATGATTCGTTCAAAACATTATCGCAGCGGCTTGTGCAGAGGGCCAGTGTGATTCTGTGGGCGTTTGCCGGTGAGTCGAACAAGGACCTCGCCGTGCAGCTGAAATTCGCTCGCAAGCCGGTTGGTATATGGCGCAGACGCTGGCAAGAATCGTTTGATTGTCTGGTTTCCATCGAGTGCCGTGAACCGCGTGCAAAACTTCGGCGGGCTATCGAAGATGTGCTGAGCGATGCTCCGCGAAGTGGTGTCTTCGGAAAGTTCACTGCCGAACAGATCACGCTCATCATGGCGATCGCCTGCGAGCCACCGGACGTCCTATTGCCGAGTGGTCTCACGCCGAACTGGGCGATGAAGGCGTCAAACGGAAAATCGTTTCTTCGATCTCGGCCAGTCAGGTGGGCCGATACCTGAGAGCTGCGGAACGACAACCGCATCGAAGCAAGTACTGGTTGAACACAACCGAGAAAGATGAAGCTGTTTTTAGACACAGGTGGAAGTTGTCTGTCTGTCAGACGTGGCGGGAAGCTCCGGAGCGACATTCGTGGGATTTTCGGAACTACCGCTCTCGGCAGCTGTTCCCAGCGGCAGCCCGCACGATGCGGCCCTGCCGCTCGGACCTGAATTTCCAGACGAATACGCACACGGTGAGCGTTGACGAAATGGCCGGGCTTCAGGCTCTCGAACGCATCGCCGACACAATTCCGATGCAGTCTGGCCAACCGAAAAGAATCGAGTACGAATACCAGCGCCACGGAAGTCTGTGTCTGATCGGCAACTGGCATGTTGTGAAGGGACAGATAATTTCACCGACGATTTCACCGACGATTTCACTGACGATTTCACTGACGATTTCACTGACGATCACAGAGACACGAACGGAAGGCGATTTTTCCTGGCACATCCACAACACCCTGCAGACCGACCCGGATGCCGGCTGGGTGTTTGTGCTCGATAATCTGAACGTGCATTGCAACGCAACACTTGTCGGTTATGTGGCCGAGCTGGAGGGCATCGACAACAGTACGTTGGGAAAGAAAGGCCGCAGCGGCATCCTGAAATCCATGGCATCCCGGCAGAAGTTCCTGTCTGATCGCAGTCATCGAGTCCGGTTCGTGTATCTTCCGAAACACACATCGTGGTGGAACCAGATCGAAATCGTATTTGGCAGCGTTAGTCGCCGTGCGATGCGTCGTGGCAACTTCAAATCGCGGGAAGATCTGAAACAACGGCTGCTTGATTTTATGGACTACTTCAACACGACCTTCGCGAAATCATTCCAATGGAATTACACCGGCCGTCGCGTCCGCTCGGACTCCATCAAACGGCCATCCACGTGGAAGTAAAACTGGGAGGCTTCAAGGAAAACCAGGCAAACTTACGCTCTGGTAGGGAAACAAAGGGGTTAAGTCCCGTTTTGGTTATTCAGGTGATTTCCGTGGTCGTCCTCGCGCTCGAATTGTCGACTCAAGCCCCAGTCGTTTGACAGTGGCTGTTGTCCATTGTTCGCTGCCAAAGGGGACACCGTGATTGATACTTCTCGTGAATGCTTCCTGCTGTTTCTTGGTCATGGCCTGATTCACGCGGTTCGCCCAGTTGGGTAGCCGGCGCAGCGGCCACGGTTCCAATGCGATCGCTGAGTCTCCGCCAACCCAGTTGTAAAGGCTGCCCCAGCGGTAGTCCTGAGCTTTAAAAAAGATCGGCTGCCGGGCGTTCCCCCGGTTCCTCGCGTGGTAAATCCCGCCAGCTTCATCCGCACGCGGTGCTCGGCCCATAACCGTCCCCCCATTTGTGGCTTGTAACTCTCTCGATTTAACAAAATAATATTACTTAAGCAATAATAAACCAACCATATCTCGAGATACGGTACTTGACCCGAATGGCGTTGTCCACGGGTATTTTGCGTTTTTGCGACCGTGAATTGCCGCG
>JBDNFN010000184.1:0-7635 GCA_041689795.1 Fuerstiella sp.
GACTCACCTTCGGCTAAAGCCTTCACAACTTGCTCTGGGCTGCGACGCTTTCGTTTCGTAGTGCTCATCAAAATCTCCTCGCCCGGAATTGGGCTCTGAAGACTCTCATTCTAACTGGTACCGAATTCGGGGAGCACGCCACTGCCAGTCACCGCACTCTGTTCTGAGAGCACGCTGATTCATAGCGCATAAAAAGAGCACTCCGAAGGAACGAGTCCATCGAAGTGCTTCATCTATTAGATGATCAGCGTTCCGGGCAATTACCGGGAGACTGATTTTCATCATCCGCAATTACTTGCAGCAAGAGCTGCAAGCTGGAGCTGAACAACAGCTGCTAACAGCTGCTCGGTAAACCTGACGTGAAACAGTCTGAGGAACCATCTGGCAAACCTGAACCTGTACTTCGCGTTGTTCCTGCTTTTGAACACATACTGTGTAAGTGTAAGGAACCTGTTCTGAAACCTGCTTAGCAACCTGGATTGTTCGAGTTCGTGTTTCTGGCTTGTTTACGCATACAGTGTATGTGTAAGGAACCTGTTCTGAAACCTGCTTAGCAACCTGGATTGTTCGAGTTCGTGTTTCCTGACGACACTTGTTAACAGTGTATGTGTAAGGAACCTGTTCCTGAACCTGCTTAGCAACCTGGATTGTTCGAGTCTGTGTTTCCTGACGACACTTGTTAACAGTGTATGTGTAAGGAACCTGTTCTGAAACCTGCTTAGCAACCTGGATTGTTCGAGTTCGTGTTTCCTGACGACACTTGTTAACAGTGTATGTGTAAGGAACCTGTTCCTGAACCTGCTCGTAGGCAGTGTAAGGAACCGCAACCTGAACCTGCTGAGAAACCCAACGACGAGTCGTTCGAGGCTGGCAGCATGAAGAAGCAACAGCACCGCATGCTGAAGCAACACCGCAACCGCCACAAGCAGATGCACAAGCTGAAACTGCACAACCACCACAAGATCCGCAACCGCCACAAGAGCTTGAAGTGGCTGTGCCACAGCTGCTGCAACCAACGGCTACTTCTTCCCAGTGACCCTGATCCTGGCAAACCATTCGAGTCTTCTGAACTGGAACCTGACGGCAAACAGTACGAGTGCCAGTCATCTGCTCTGTGTAAGGAACGTTAACAGTGTAAGACTGTTCCAATGGTTCGCAGACAGTTTTGCAAACGGTTCGAGTACCCTGACGTTGTTCCTGAACTGGAACGTGCACTGTGTACTCTTGTGTCTGGTCTTCGCACACAGTTTTGCAAACTGTACGAACGCCCTGACGTTGTTCCTGTACAGGAACGTTCACTGTTACAATTTTTGTTTCCGTAACCATCTTTGGAACCATAACTGTTTCTTCAACAGTTTCCCAAGTTCCGCAAGTCTGTCCACACGAGCTACCGCACGTAGAAACAGCACATCCACCGCTTGCACCGCATGAGCTGGCACCGCATGGGCTACAGCTAGAGGCACAAGGAGCAGAGCAACAAGAACTAACCTTACCGCCGAAGCAGCCACCAGCTTGTGCAGACGCAGTCATCAGAACTGCTGCTGCGAGTGTCAGAACATAACGCATGTTCAATTAACCCCTCTAATTGAATCGCGAGGATTCAGAATTCGAAATGTCACGGAGAACGCCCCCCGTGCGACTCACAAATATGCGGGACCAACAAAAAGATCCCCAACAACAAACGTCAGCTAGCCGGCCCAGAACTAATTAACGCCTCAATTTACCCAATTTTCCTTAGCAGATTTGTACTCAAAAAGCAGCGTCGTTGAGAAAACGCCTCAGTGGACTATAACACCGGGTATTTTGTTAACACAAGCATTCTGGTTAAAATAAGCAACACGGGTTGTCTTTCTACTCTCAGGCAAGAATTACCGATTACAACAGTCTGCTGAGCAGCGTCAACTTGCTCCAGACAGCCAGCTCGCAGGGGCGTAAATTTGATCAATTTTCAATTTGATAGCCACCAATGGGAAACTTTTTCAGAATTCCGAGGCAGCAAAGTCTTCCGTTTTATCGGGACGTACGGATTCAAACCCAATCAGCCGAGTAATTCCGTGGCGCATTCCGGCACCTTGATTGTAGGTCAATTTTTCAGCGGCTATAGTTCCGCAGCCCTCCAGCCTTTCCCGGACGATCGGTGTGAGAATTTTTGCGGGGCTCTGTGTAAATAAACATTCATTCTGAGTTACCTAGTCAGCCGCTCATGAAATTCTGTCTCGTCGATCGTATCACTGACCTGACCGCCGGTGAATCGATTTCCACTTTGAAAAACGTCTCGCTGGCGGAAGAGTACCTCCAGGACCATTTTCCCGGGTTTTCTGTGCTTCCCGGTGTGCTGATGGTTGAGGCAATGGTGCAAAGTTGTGCATGGCTTTCCAGGGTGACGGACGACTTTAAGTTCAGCACTTTGTTGCTAAAACAGGCGAAGGCTGTGAAGTTCAATAATTTCCTGAAGCCTGGGCAGACTCTGAAAATTTCGGCGACTCTGAAATCCAACGAAGAAAATACGGTCAGTTTTGTTGCGTCGGGAACTGTTGGCGAACTGTCAGCGGTGAGCGCAAAAATCATCCTTTCCAAGCAGAATTTGAGTGATCTCCGCCCAGACATGGTCAGCGCAGATGAACGCATTCAGGCGGCCATGAAAGAACTGTTTGAGCAGATTCGCCCGGACGCACTGCGATAACTGCCAGTAGGTGTTCACTGCTTAGGATTCGATTTGGATTTGGGTCTGTTGACTGGTCGCCTGATTTTCTTATGACGGGTACGCTTTCCCGGATAATGATGAAAGTCCGGAACAACTAGATATTTCGAAAGAGGATTTAATGAGTTTACTAAATGGACGTGTCGCACTTGTGACGGGTGGCAGCCGTGGTATTGGCCGAGCGATTGTGGAAACCCTCGCCGCTAACGGAGCTAAAGTCGCGTTTGTATACAACTCAAACACAGCCGCCGCCGCCGAAGTTGTCGCTGCTCAGAAGGAACTAGGTCATGAGGTCATGGCTTTCCAGGCTGACGTGTGTCAGAAGGATGCTGCTGAAAAAGTCATCAGCGATGTGGTCGAAGCCTGGGGCAGCCTTGATATTCTTGTAAACAACGCCGGCATCATCAAAGACGGCTTGTTGGCTACAATGGACTCAAAACAATGGCAGGCCGTCATCGACACGAACCTGACAAGCGTATTTAACTTTTGCCAGTCAGTGACTCGTCAGATGATGTCTCAGCGTTACGGACGCATCATCAATATGTCCAGCGTTGCTGCAGACGTCAGTAATCCCGGCCAAGCTAACTATGCGGCCAGTAAGGGCGGTGTTGAAGGGTTTACTCGCTGCATCGCAACGGAACTGGCTCGTCGAGGAATTACGGCAAACGCTGTCGCGCCAGGATTTATTGAGACCGACATGACTGAAGCGGTTGTCGAACTGGCAGGCAAAGAGATCAAGAAAAAGATTCCCGCCCGTCGGCTTGGCCTTCCTTCAGATATTGCAAATGCTGTGTTGTTCTTTGCTCAGGAGTCGTCTTCGTACGTCACCGGGCAGATTCTCAAAGTTGACGGCGGGTTGACGCTAGGTGGGCTTTAATCGCGAATTTGGCGTCTTTCCGACGTCGATCAGCGACGATATCAGTTAAAAAACCGCTTGTGGGTCTTCTTCCACGTGGTTAGTGGTCGATTTTTGAAGACTCGGTCCGTAGACTCTGCGGACCATTTTTCGAGGCTTGGGGGCTTCGGATAATTTTATAAACACCATGTTTTGCCATCATCGCCTGGCCGAACAGGTTGCTGGGTTCGGCGGTGAGTCCTCGTCTGCATCCAAGAAGGTGCGACATTAGGAGACGGTTTTAAATGGCATCCTCTGAAGAGATTTTTGAGAAGGTTCAGGAAACACTAATTGACGCACTGGGAGTAGATGACGACGAAGTCACCTCCGAAGCGACGTTGATTGGCGACCTCGGTGCAGAGTCAATTGACTTTCTTGACATTGTTTTCCGACTCGAAAAGAACTTTGACATCAAAATTCCTCGCGGTGAACTTTTCCCTGAAAATCTTGCAGTTGCAGATTCGGGCTTCGTAGCAGATGGGAAAGTCACGGCCGACGGAATTGCTCAGCTTCGTGAAAAGATGCCACATGCTGATGTGGATAAATTTTCAAATGATCCTCAGGTCAACAAAATTCCAGACATGTTCACTGTAGACATGATCTGCAAGTTCATCGCTTCGCGTCTTGGGTAGATGTGAGTGGGGCCGTTGCCGATTTCTGCAACAGGCGTGAGTACCAGGCAGACGGTTTATCCTGTGGATTGATCGTCCGTTAGACAGCGAATGCTGAGGTCGGCATAACCTTGCCGGCCTCAGTGCTGTGTGAATTCTTGCGTTGTCTGATTGTGTCGCTAAAATGTGAGGCTGTTTTCGATGCGTTGGTACTGGATTGATAAATTTATCGAGTTCAATTCCGGAGTATCGGCCCGGGCGGTTAAGAATGTGTCTCTGTCAGAGGAGCACCTTCACGACCACTTTCCGGGGTTTCCAGTCATGCCCGCGTCGCTCATGATGGAAGGTATGGCTCAGACCGGCGGTATTCTGCTGGGCGAAAAAAACAACTTCGAATATAATGTGATTCTGGCCAAGGTGCCGAAAGTCGAGTTCCACAGTTGGGCCTGCCCAGGTGACCAGTTAATCTACACTGCCACGTTGGAAGACGCTCGTGAAGAAGGCGGTTCCGTAAAAGTAGTGGCAAAGGTTGAAGATCGCCTTGTCGCGGAAGCGGAGATTGTCTTTGTGCATCTTTCTTCAGATGATCCTCAACTAAGCCGCATCGACCAAAAGAACTTTGTTTTCAGAATGAACCTACTGGACATTCTGACTGTGGGTAAGGCGGGAACTGGAGAATCGGGCTCCTGAAAAGAGGCCCGCTGGACGCATTTGAACCACAGCGTCGTTAGTACATACTGCAAAGAGAAAAATGATGAAACGTCGAGTGGTTGTTACCGGAATTGGCTGCGTCACTCCGTTGGGAAACAGCATCGAAGAGATGTGGTCAGCGCTACAGGAAGGCCGCAGTGGCGTCGGCCCGATTACGCATTTTGATGCCAGCAATTTTCCGACGCGCTTTGCCGCCGAAGTTCGCCACTTCGACTTTGATTCCTACGTGCCGGATCCATTGCGATTCAAAGACTCAGGACGCAACATTCGGTTTGCAATCGGAGCAGCCTCTCAGGCTATGACGGATTCAGGTATCACTGATGCGTCAAGCTTCGACCCGGCTCGACTGGGTGTCTACCTGGGGGCCGGAGAAGGCCAGCAGGATTTCATGCAGTTTATGAGCCTTGTTGCTAACGCTAACAAAAACGGTGATGTCGATCAGGAACGGTTCACAAGGGAATTCCTCGTTTCGATGAATCCTCAGTTTGAACTCGAACTTGAACCGAACATGCCGTCGGCTCATCTGGCCAGCCTGTTCAACGCTCAGGGGCCTAATCTGAACTGTCTGACCGCTTGTGCTGCGTCCAGTCAGGCAATTGGAGAAGCCAGTGAAATCATCCGCCGAGGAGACGCGGATGCAATGCTGTCCGGGGGAGCTCATAGCATGATTCATCCCTTCGGCCTGACCGGCTTCAACCTGTTGACGGCTCTTTCAGAACACAACGAAGATCCGGCCGGCGCTTCACGTCCATTCGACCTGCATCGAGACGGGTTCGTTATCGGCGAAGGTGCTGGCATGCTGGTACTCGAAGAACTGGAACACGCGAAGGCTCGCGGTGCCCGGATCTACGGCGAAATCAAGGGATACGGTTCCACAGCTGACGCCTATCGAATTACAGACATTCATCCAGATGGCCGCGGGGCGATCGCATGCATTAAAATGGCATTGGCGGATGCCGAGATCAATCCGGAACAAATCGGCTATGTGAACGCTCACGGCACCAGCACCAAGGTAAACGATCAGGTGGAAACAAAGGCTGTGAAGGGCGGGCTGGGAGAACATGCATATAAGACGCCTGTTTCCAGCATTAAGAGCATGCTTGGTCATCTGATTGCTGCTGCTGGAAGTGTGGAAGCCATTGCCTGCCTGCTGGCTATGCGAGATGGCGTTTTGCCACCAACAATGAACTACAGCACTCCGGATCCGCAGTGCGATCTCGACTACATTCCGAATGAAGCTCGCCAGACGAAAGTCTCAACCTGCCTTTCGAACAGCTTTGGTTTCGGTGGCCAGAATGTTTCTTTAATCATCTCGGAATTTGTTGCCTAGACCCATTAAGTGGGTTTTCTAGTGGTCAGGGGGATAGCTAGCATACCATCTGGCCATGTTCCCGACGTCTGGAACGGTTGCTATCAGCAGGAACGATCGATGAAACAGGAACGAGAACGTCGGAGGCCATAGTGGCGTTTGTTTGGGCAATTACGTCCCTTGCCGTGCTGCTGATCATCTCGGACATCAGCTACCGGCAATTCGCCTCGCGTCGCATTTGCCGACTGTTCGAAAACGTGCCTCTGTTTGGTGCTGTCACTTCCAATCAGAGTACTTCTGCAGAAACGTTATCGATACCGGTAAACAGTCAATGCAGTCTAAAGGCCTGCCTGCATCGACCGGCCGCAGACGTGTCTGGTTTGGTGGTGTTCTGCCCGGAGTTGCATGGCGATCGATGGACGGCCCTGAATTACTGCCGTGCTTTGCTGGATGCGGGCTTTTATGTGCTGGCATTTGAGTTTCGCAATCATGACGACGATCTGCTACAGATCGACACGCCAAGTCATTGGGTTACGGAAACAGAGATCGATGACATTGCGGCTGTATTGAAGTTCGTGCTCACAGATCCCGATTTGGCGGACCTGCCTCTGGGATTGTTTGGTGTAAGTCGCGGCGGGGCGGCAGCCATTGTTGCCGCCTGCCGATATCCGCAAATTCAATCGATCGTCACCGATGGTGCTTACAGCACAATGGGCATGTTGCGAAGCTTCATTTCCAGATTTTCACGCTACGTGGTGCCTGATTGGTTTTTCAACCGTCTTCCCAAATGGCACGTTGAGCTAACTCTAAGACAGGCCGTCCGTCGCAGTGAAAGAAAGTGGGGATGTCGTTATGTCCATCTGGAACGCGAACCTCTTGAATTTCAACAACCGATCCTGCTGGTGTCCGGCGCCCGCGATTCCTATGTCACGCCGGAAGTTACGCGCCACCTAGCCAAGTGTCTTAACGCGGAAGGCCACGCGTGGACAGTGGAACGAGCAAAACACAATAGGTCGCGAGACGTCGCTACGCGGGAATACGACCGCAGGATTGTCGACCATTTTCAACGCACCCTTTGCCCGTCGGCAGAACTCACAGAACCTTCCAGTGTGCAGCCACGTCCGTCTGTCGCATAGTTCCGCCCGACTGCGGCATAGGCAATGATTGCGGGACTGGTTCGATGTCTAACGCAACGTGACAGCCTCGGCAGGTGAGAAGTCTATATCTCACGGGAAGTGAATGCGAAAAATCCCATGAACCGCAAAAATTGTCAGTGAGCGTTTAAAACCAGCCATTGATGTGCGGGTTAAAACCGGCCACTGAGGGGTTGGGTATGTTGATCAATTTCGGCACGCGAAGTGTCGGGGGAGGTCCGCATGTCGAACCAGCTGTCAATGGCGACTCATCA
>JBDNFN010000185.1:0-10074 GCA_041689795.1 Fuerstiella sp.
ATTCTGCAGCGAGAAATTGCGGCCTGGTCAGCCGATGTCAACAACACTCAGCGCGGCGTCGACTGGCAAATGAAAATCGACGACGCTCGATATAAACTCAAGTCCGTCTACCCTAAAATTCAATGCTGACAAAGCACTAGACTCGTTAGTCCACTTAGCAGTTGCCTGAATGCGATTGGAGGTCACGCGGCTTTTTAAGCATCTTGAATCGGAAGCTGAGAACTTCGTGGTTTCTGTTGGCCGATTCCGTCCTGCGTGCACAAAGGCCGCAGCAATATAAACAGATCGCCTGTCATCTTATATGGATGAAACATTCGGTTAGTCATTGGTCGCAATGATTGATTGATCCATCTGAGAGACATCGCCATGGGCATTACCGAAAAACAATCGCGACCGTGACAGATCGCGACCGAGACAGATCGCGACCGAGACAGATCGCGACCGTGACAGATCGCGACCGTGACAGATCGCGACTGAGACAGATCGCGACCGTGACAGATCGCGACCGTGACAGATCGCGACCGAGGTCGTCTTCCGGGATCGCGACGAAATCTGAGTACGAATTCAGCACGCGACCTACATGGTCGTGATGCATTGGACGATTGTGATTCGGGACATTTTTCTGGGCGTTCGAAATCGCGGGTAATGCGATGTGACGTCACAAAGAAGAATGCCGGCTTAGAAAGACAGAAAGGCTGTTTGGTAGGCAGCCTTCGAGTTATCCTGAAACGGTGCGAGAAAAAGGAACGCCAAAGCGAAGGCATACTTGACAGCGACTTAGCTCGGCCACTAATACTCACAGTGTCGACTAACTGCCGGGGCCGAATCCCGCGCGGATAACGCGGCGCACTATTTACAGTTGGCAATTAAAGAACGGAGCTCAATCATGCACCGAAACGTTCCAGAGGCGGTTCTGAAATCGCAAATTTTCAGTCGCGCGACGCGAGCAAATCAAGCCAGCATTTGCAAAACACACTCACTCGCCCGTCTTGCTTGCATTCAAAAATTCGCGGGAGCGGTTTGGGGACCGCTTTTAGCCGAAATTCGTCGTTTTCTAATGCCTGTGGTTTTTCTTGGATGCGGGCTATCTTCAACTGCAGCCGAAGACTGGTCGCAATTTCGGGGACCGGGAGCTCGAGGAGTATCCGAAGCCAGCGGGATGCCGGACCGATGGAGCGAAACTGAAAACATCGTCTGGAAAACGCCGATTGCCGGACGAGGATGGTCGTCCCCAATTGTGGTAGGTGATCGAGTATTTCTTACGACCGTGACACGCGACACCGGCAAGCCGGAAGACGCCAGGCCAGGGCTTTATTTTGGAGGTGATCGTGATAAGGCCGCCGATGTTCCGCACGCGTGGATGGCCATTTGTCTGGATTTGAAGACGGGCAAACCTATTTGGAAAAAGTCGCTTCATCAGGGTAAACCACAAACGGCGCGGCACATCAAAAACAGCTACGCTTCAGAGACTCCCGTCAGCGACGGCGAACGAATTTATGTGCTGTTCGGCGACGTCGGCCTGTACTGCCTGACTCTTGACGGCGATCCTGTCTGGGAGAAGCAACTGCCGCCGGTCAAGACTCGCTATGACTGGGGAACCGCTGCGTCGCCGGTTTTGCACGACGGCCGTCTGTATGTCGTCAGCGATAATGAAGACGCTTCGTATCTTACTGCCATTGATGCGAAGAGCGGCGAGCAGATTTGGCGAGTCGAACGTGATGAAAAATCAAACTGGGCGACTCCATTCATCTGGAAGAACGAATTGCGAACCGAGATTATCACGCCAGGGACTGGCCGAATCCGCTCTTATGATCTTGACGGAAAACAGCTTTATGAACTTAGCGGCTGTTCCAGCATCACAATCGGCACGCCGTATACTGCTCACGGATTGCTGTACGTTACATCCGGTTACGTGCAGGACAAGAAGCGGCCTATCTTTGCCATTCGTCCGGGTGGGCAAGGTAACATATCTCTTCAGGGCGACGCGACGTCAAATGAATTTATTGCCTGGTGTCAACCGCAGGCCGCTCCCTACAATCCATCGACACTCGTTTACGGCGATCAACTCTACGTGCTCCACGACCGCGGACTGATGGCTTCGTACGATGCAAAGACCGGAGAATTGATTTACGACAAGCAGAGAATTCCAAATGGGCGCTCGTTCACATCTTCCCCATGGGCCTACGATGGCAAAATATTCTGCCTGAACGAATTTGGGGCAACGATCGTGATCGAAGCCGGTCGGGAGTTCAGACCACTTCACACCAACGAATTACCGAGTGAAGAGCTTTGTATGACAAGCCCGGCGATTGTTGGCGAATATCTGGTCTTACGTACCGGGGATGCAGTGTATTGCCTTGGTCAAAAATAGGCGGGGTTTGCAGTCGAGTACTGGATACTCAGAAGTTTATACACCTGAACTTGTGCTGCATTTGACGTGTTCTTCAGTTAAAGAAAACTTCACAATGAACGCATCAAATGGAATTCAGCTGATCCAAAAACGAATCGAAAAGGCGTCCACCCCACAGCCGCGGGTGAGAGGCGGACTTGTTAGTGCAGTTGCTAAGCAGCCACGCGTCGTCTACACCCGAATTGTTGGGGAACTTCGAACGTTAGCATTCAATTGAACCTATCGTCAGACGATTTCCAACATCCTCAAGGAGAGGCGCGGGGGCTGCGAATTAAGTCCGGAACACACATCAGATTTGCAGACGTTTTTCAGCTGTGGCATGCGGCCATACCATGGTCTTGGGCTTCTTTTCGGAAAAGCCCTTCATCATGTGGAACAATTTGGGGCCGCTTAGTTGCCGGCGTTTCCCTGTTTCGCGAAGTAGCACCAATCCAGCGATTCTGCAAATAATCAGTGGCAGGGAGCTTTGTTCGACGTGATTTGGCCGGAAGCCTCTGGGCATCTGACAAGCTGCAGCATGATGTAAGCGGTGGTTGCCAGGTTGCCAAAGCTCATGATCAACAGAAACCATACGGCTTTTCGCAGCAGCGATCGTTCTTTGCAAGCGACCCACACATAAAAAACAGTGAAGCCGATGTAGGCATCCAGCAGCGTCACTTGAAACCACACGTCTGACAGCAGCGCACCGTTATCAAGTATGTTGCGAACGCTGGCCGCTCGGAAGGTGAATATTAGCAGCATCCCAAACATGGCTGCCATCAGAAACATCACAGTCTTTCGTGTCGGAGTCGATGCCACGGCAAAAATCCTGATCGCGACTATTCCAAAACCAGATAAAGGCGACCGGATATATTCCGATCGCCTTCTTTAATAGATTCTAATCCGCACCTGCACTATGGAAGAATCACGCTGTCGATTACGTGAATGACGCCATTGCTTGTTTCGATGTCTGTAGCAACAACTTTCGCACCGTCCAGCATAACTCCTGCGTCGCCGACTTTGATCGTGGCTGACTTGCCGTTGACAGTTTTAGCTGATGAAAGTTTCACAACATCGCTGGCCATGACTTTGCCAGCCACGACGTGGTAGGTCAGAATGGCGATCAGCTTGTCTTTGTTTTCAGGCTTCAGCAGGCTCGCGACAGTACCTTCCGGAAGTTTTGCGAAAGCTGCATCTGTTGGTGCAAATACCGTGAATGGTCCTTTGCTCTTCAGAGTTTCGACCAGACCTGCGGCTTTGACAGCGGCAACCAGCGTCTTGAAAGATCCGGCTTCAACAGCAGTGTCGACAATGTCCTTATCTGCTGGCAAGATGACGCTGTCAATCACGTGTATGACACCGTTTGATGTTTCGATGTCCGTCTTTAAAACCGTAGCACCGTCAACCGTCACTTTGCCATCAGTGACGGCAATAACAACGTTTTGCCCCTGAACCGTTGTTGCTCCCGTTAACTTCACAACGTCCGCAGCCATCACTTTACCGGCCACAACGTGGTATGTCAGGATAGCCTGCAGTTTGGCTTTGTTTTCGGGCTTTAGCAGAGATTCAACAGTTCCGGCCGGCAGTTTTGCAAAGGCTTCATCAGTTGGAGCAAACACCGTAAATGGACCGGCGCCCTTTAACGTTTCAACCAGGCCGGCTGCTTTAACAGCGGCAACGAGTGTCTTGAACGAACCAGCTGCAACAGCCGTATCAACGATGTCAGCTTTGGCAGCGACTGCCGGATGAGCGGCAGCAGCAGGATGAATGACCGTCGACACATACGTTACCTGAACTGGTTTGCAGGTCACGGCTGTTCCCTTACATTTTTCTCCGGCAGAAACCTGAGATGCCATCAGAGCTACAGCGGCCATCGTTACTAACGTTTTCATGATTCATTTTCCTTTGGGGCGAAGTTGGGAGACTCGTTTCAGGAACGTTCATTCCTATGCCTGTTTGTAGGACCACCGAATAGCGTGTCCACACGAAAAAGTTAATGACGTTGAACATTTTGAATACATGCTGGCAGCAGTGAACGTTATCTGCCGGAAGCACCATTCAGGCCTGCTGGTCGCCAGAGCAGTCAACGAAGATCGCTCTTGAAACATAAACTGAATGTTTGATGCACATGTTTGACGCACAGGTGCACAGGCGCAGGTAAAGCCGATTTAACATCTTGGCTTCGCACCGCCGAACCGATGCGCAAAAGTTCAGTGCTGCACTTGTGTGTTATCTTCACGAAAGTAACACATCGCGCGTCATGTTCGACTATTTCAGAATTTCGTCGGCGGCAAGACGGCCCGACAACAATGCCCCATTGATTGACCCGTTGGCTCGATAATCACCGCAGACGTAGAGATGTTTCCGCAATTGGGCGGGCTGAATGGCGGGATTAAACGCGGGCGAAGTCTGGTTCGGCAGAGCGTATGGAATCTTGTACGTGCGCAAGTGTGTCCATGAATCGACGACGTTGCCAAACCAGGATTTCATCTGCCGTTTGATTTCGGATGGCAGTGTCTCCGGATCGGCCAGAGATTCACTGTCACCTTTCGCTGTCAGTACAGTTTTCGCTGTCAGTACAGTTGCCGACACCAGAACACGTCCATCGGGGGCGTAACGCGGTGCTATCTGACTGGGCACGCACAGGTTGTTAACAGGTCCCGTACCAGTTCCGTTCAGAACCAGCATCTTATCACGCACGGGTGGTTCTTCGGCGGCAAAGTAAACGCAATTTACAGATCGAGGCGTTCGTTCTGTCGCGATTTCAGGCAGAAGTCCTGCTGCAGCCGGTTGTTCTGTGGCGAGTACCACGTCACGACAGGCGATGGATTCGCCAGATACTAAGACGACTTTGTGTTCGCGAATTTCTGCAACGGCTGAATTCAATCTCACCGAATCTTCAGGCAGTGCGCCAGCAAGCTGATCAGAGATCGCTCCCATCCCCATCGCAGGAATCGCGGTGTCGCCTTCGGTGAACATACGAAACACAAAGTACATCATACGACAGGACGTTTGCAAATCACGATCAAGAAACACTCCGCCGAGAAACGGACGCAGAAATGTTTCGATCATGGAATCGGAAAAGCCAAGGAATCTCAGTTCCTGTTCTGTCGATCGATCTTTACGTTCGAAAATGCTTTGCAGTGTTCCCCTGGCGGCTGATCGGCGCAGCCAGCCAATTCGTAGTTTGTCAGCCAGACTCCCGACACGTGCCATGGCCGTTTGAATGGCGTATTGAGGCTTTCGCCACGGGTCCGACAGTCGTTGAAAACTGTCCGCCGTTCTAATTAGTGAACCGGGTTCGAAACGCTGCAGATTGAGTGCACTGTAGTCCAGAATCCGAGCTGCTTCGGGATAGGCCGTCAACAGTACCTGAAAGCCTCTGTCCAGCAGGAAGCCATCGACTTCGTCTGTGCGAACTCGTCCACCAATGCCATCCGCGGCTTCCAGTAGAATGAATTCTGTTCCTGCTTTGTGTAGCTGATTGGCGCAGCTAAGTCCTGCCAGTCCCGCGCCAATAATCACAACCGGATCGCTCATAAAATGCTTTTCTTAAGCCAGCTTTTCAAGGTGGATTTGTTCGATACGCTGTCTGCAGACCTGTGTGGTTTTACGGGATGTATCCGGTCCGACAAGGTCACGTGGATGATAACGTTTCAGTCCGATGGCAACATCGTCAGGAGTGCCGATCGCCTGACATTCCAGTGAACGGATTACGTCATCCGGCTACGGAACGTTCAGCAGAGCAACGGTCATTCGAAATCCGAAGTGACCGTGTGGGTGTGGCTTAGATCGCAAAATGTTCCAAACAAAATACCGTCGCGTGGTCAGAGGTCGCGTGACGCTCACGAATGTCTGAAGCCACTTTCGTAGAAAATAAGTCGACCATGCTTGCGCATCAGATCGCGATACTACTGGCAGAATTACCGTGGCAAGAGGAAATCCGCATGATGGTTTTTGCTGACTGAGTCTAACCTTTTTGCAGCTGCAGTAATCTGATCAATGATCCGGACAGCTAATGCATTGGTCGTGTGGGGCATTGGCCGTATCTGCAGAAAACAGCAAGGCCCTAACGGAACGCGACACGGAGTTCAGCTTTGTTAAACTACATGTTTGTAACTACGCAGTGCCAGGCAAGCGGGCAGTTCCAGACTCGCGGGGAAGTTTACTCGCAGACGCGGCGTAATCGCAGGACAATGTTGAACTGGATTCAAACAATGAGTCTTCGTGCAACTGGCCGGGTATCGGATCACGAACCTGAAGCGATCCTGTGTTTACTTTGTACTTCGCTGATTTATGGCCGCGCATAACACGTTTCGGGCTGCTCTGCGTGTTTCTCGCGAGCCGAAATCGTGCCTGTGTTTTTGTAAACTGTTCCGATGAGCGTTGTCTTATTGAGCCATTGCCAATCGTGCGGCTTCTACAGCGGGTTTCAGGCAAACCGGTTTGTCGTGTCCCTGAGAAATCGTCTCCAGTTCTTGATCGACCTGCTGGCACAGGGTGTCCAGATCGAATGCCTTTGATTGCGAGTCGGCTCGAATAAGTCGCGCCATACCATTCGGCATTTGTCGCATTTGGTCGGGAAGCAATGCCGCCAGTGTGGCAGGAAGCAATGAGGATAATTCGGCCTGAGGCGCATGCAACGGCAGGTCAATGTCGTGATGGTGGAAGATCGAGCACAGCAGGTCATCCGGAAGATGCCATCGACTGGCGATGAAGGCTCCGGCGGTGGCATGGCTCCAACCAAATCTTGATTCTTCCCAAACGTGCAGCGGCATACCGTCGGCACCATCACCCTTTAGATAAGTGATGTATTCATCGTCGAACTGGTTAGTCAGCACTGGCAGAATGTAGTCCTGCAATAGGCCGCCCAGAAATGCAAAGCCTTTGTCCGTCTGCAGCAACGCTGCGGCATTTTGAGCGAACAGCGCTTTCTGCATCGCTTCGTTCCAGAAGTTTCGATGATTCATCAGTTTTGATTCGAACGAAAGCAGCGAGTTTTGCATTCCAATGACCATGAGGTAAGCCCGTGCGTTGGAAATTCCCATTCGCAACAGAGCTTCGGTAGCATTTCGCACGCGTGACTGAGTTGCGTAGGTGCACACGTTGACGCATTTCAGCAGGTCAAGTGTGAGGCCTGGATCGTGTTCTATGATTTTTCCGAGTGTGCGGAATTCCACGTTCGGATCTTCCGCTGCTTTCATGAATTCCATCAATGCGGCAGGGAAGGTTGGAATCTGAACCTCCGTTGAAAGGTCACAGCCCTTGAGTCCCGCCAAAGAATTCTGGCACAATTCTGTCCAGCTAAATTGCGATTTTATTAATGAAGCATCGACTGCAGAACTCATCATGCAAACTCCATGCTGTACGGCGAATTACTAATGATTGGCGATAATCCAACCGAGCTAGGCCGGTGCGGTCCCACATTTTTCCGGTCGTTGAAATCCCATTGCTGTAAATCGTTCGGGCTCAATGGCGTCTTCGAACTTAAGTCCCACGATGTTGTCCATGTTGACGATCACACGGCGGATGTTATGTGCATCAGGCGTGGGACGCAGCAGTAGCAGCAGTTTTCCGTTGACCATGTAATCGTTAAACGGAATGTTGTCACCGAACGCAGTGACGATTACTCCGACTCGCCGAATTGCGCCTGGCCATTGCAGGAATATTCTTTGGATGTCTGTCATTGGAACGCCATATCATTTATTGGGATTGTTGCCGCGGTTTTGTAAACCAGCTGCTCAAATCCACTTGCTGTTGTGTCAATCGAAAATGCTGCCGCAGGATAATAACTCAGGCTACTGCTGGTTTAGTATCGAGCACAGCCGCTGCCTCTTGCGTTAAAATCGCATAAGTGCTGTTTGTCTTTACCGCAAGTTGGTTCGCTATCAATCGATAGGCAGGTTGTGCTTATTTGAAGTAGCAGACCTTTTGCTTAGTCACGACCTTGCAGTTAAACGTAACTGGGGGATTTGCCGCGCAAACTCGAATTTTTCAAAGCAGGTGAATTCAGACAGGGGTGGACTGAGGGTACCGGGTCACTGAGACGCATTGCTATTTGTTGGGGAGACGCGACGTGAGTGATTATCGAGTTCTGTTGATCGAAGACGATGAGATTGACGCGGAAGTTGTTCGCCGAGCATTTCGTTCGATGGAACATCGTGAATCATCAGGTTGATCATGTCACAACCCTTTCCCAGGCCTTCCAGAAAATCTTTCAGCATCGTTACGATGTCATTCTGCTGGACCTCAGCTTATCGGACAGTTCCGGGCTGGACGGTTTGGAACGACTTGTCGAACTGCTGAACATTCCGATTGTTGTTTTAACCGGCAACAACGATCCTCAATTGGCAGAACAGGTGCTCGCGCGGGGGGCTCAGGATTACATTCCAAAGTCAGAACACATCGGCGCTCTGTTAAGCCGTGCCGTCCGCTATGCAATACAGTTGCATCAAAGCCAGTTCACACTGGCGCGGACGGAGGGATTGCTTAGCGTCCAGTACCAGTTGATGAAGGATAATTCCACGTCGGGGAAAGACAGGCCGACTGTTGCAAACACGCTGGCGTCGTTCGCAGGATTGACAAACCAATGTGTGGCAATCCTGAATGGAAACTGCAATGTAGTGTGAGCCAACCATACGTTTTGCCATAGATTTGAAACCACATCCACATTCGACCATACCGAGAACGCAGACGAAGTGAGCCTGCAAAGTTTGATTCCCCCGCAGTATCAGGCAGCATGGATTGAGAACGTGCAAAAGTCTGTTGCAGATCAGGACTCATTCGAATGTTTGTACCACGACGAAGACTCAAATGGAGACAAGCGATTTGTTCGTGTTGAGTTGAGACGCATGCCTCGATTTTCGTCTGATAGTCAACGTTTTGTTCTCGCGTTTTCCGAAGACGTGTACCCGGCATCGAATGTTTCCGTAACAGCTTTGTCTGATCCATGCGCTCTGGACAGGTTACTGCGATTATGATCGCGGTAACCTGAGTGAATTGCTGTGACTTTTCAGACGGCGTGCGGTCGTTTTGAATGTCATCGACGATTCATTGCCAAATTAGTCAATGGGCGTCAGTTCCGGTTGTTGTGTCACCCCCCCCCAAAACCGGGGCTGGCACCCTGCGACTAATCAACACTTGTGCTGTTCAGTGACGTGCGTTCAGAAACACAGCTTGCAGGCGATTGTGGCGCGCCGCTTCCAGTTTCTACTTCTGCCGTCAGCGCCCGTGTGTCATAACTGCAACCGCCGTGATTTCACGTGTTGCCAGAGTCCACTTTTCGTTGGAATTCGCCGCAGTCTGGTGGCCATGTTCCGGGGAAACATGAATTGAGCATCTCCACGGATGCCGTTTCTGCCTACTGGTACCCGAGTTTTGTGAGACTCTGCCGACCTGTCAATGCCAGGCGACTGACTCGCTCTGAGGGAATTCGACAATTTCAGATCAACTGTTTTGTGCGGCTGGTCTGCGGCTGGCAGCGTGACGGCAACTCCGTTTAGGTAATTTGTCCAGGCTGTATCGTTCGCCGCGACAGATCTGGGACTGGGTGCGCTCATAGACGATTGCGCGAATAGAGAAGATGGGTTACTGTGGTGTCTTCGTATTTTTTTGCCATGGAGTCCTCCCGATGAATTTTGAAGAATTGAGTCGCGCCGAACGGCTGATTGCAGAACAAGCTGTGC
>JBDNFN010000186.1:0-3235 GCA_041689795.1 Fuerstiella sp.
CCGAACCGCGAGTCAACAAACGCAGACCCAAGGTGCTCGCACTCATGCAGAAACCCAGGCACGAACTTCGAAAGGAACTGAAAGCCGCTGCATGACGTAAACCCTTGGATACCAAACGGCAGTGCCATTCGTTCCTGACACCTGCTTCCATTCTCGAAGGGCAGAGGGCAACGCGGTTTTCAGTAGGTTTATCAAACCGGATTAGAATCAAAATCTATGACAAGCTGTATGACTGCGTCATAAATCACGAGTCAGTGTATCTTGCTGCAATGCAACAGGCTCGCTGGTGTGGTAAGCCTGCTGCTGCTACTCAAGTTGAATGGCAAATGGGACGTGAGTGGTTGAAGCAATACGGACTTGACACACCAGAACAGTTCATTGAACAGATTTCCGACGTGTTCGGAAAACTCACGGCGCAGATCGGCGGGGTGTTTCGCTTGACGGCTAAAAAACCAGATCCAGCAAACAATCATCAGTCGCAAGTTGCCACACATCCAATTTGGTTGAAGATTGTCGAGGTTGGAAAGCGAACGATTGGTGAAGCCTCGTCTACGCTTTCGCGACTTGATCGATCGACGTTGAATGAAAACGGAGCAATAAGGCAGATCATGGGCTTGGGGGCATCAATCGCCGATCGCCGTCAGGAATTCTGCGAATCCCGTGAAGACCTTCTACGAATTATCACAGCATGCTTGATATCAAACGAAGTAACGGACGAACAGATTGAGGGCGCGTTTGTTAAGAAAGCAAATGCATCGGGCACAATGCCGGCCCTGCTGTCCTTTCAGGATAAGGAGGCAGCCTAATGAATACGCCCGAAAAGCCTGCGGTCCAGCTTATGACAACGAAAGAGGCTGCAGCCTTGCTGGCAATTAGTGAACGGACTCTTTGGATGTTGACCAAAGCTGGAACACTTCCCTGCGTTCGACTGAAAGGCAGCATTCGCTATCGTTTGTCAGACTGGCACAACTCTGGCCGAGCTGTCTGAAGGAAAGGGGGCTGCTTAACGTGGCAAGCATTACAAAAGAATCTAATGGTCGCCGTACGATTGAATTCGTCGCGGGGGGATGGCAAACGAATAAGCGTGCGTCTTGGAAAAATTAGCCAGCGAAATGCTGAAGCGATCAAAGTGAAGATGGAACGCCTGTCGGCCAACGCATTGTCTGGGCATGCAGCGGACGACGACACCAGTCGTTGGGTCACTTCACTCGACGATGTGTTGCATGACAAGCTGGCGAAGGTCGGCTTAGTGGAAGCCCGGACGGCATCAAGCGTTCGGTTGTTTGTTGACGAGTACGTTTCCAAACGCAGTGACGTGAAAGCTTCCACTGCGACGGTTTGGCGAAGGGCTCGAAACCACATGGCCGCGTTTTTCGGGGATCGACAACTCCGCAACGTAAACGTTGGCGATGCCAAAGACTTTTACGGCACCTACAGGGCAAGCTGGTGGAAGACACGGTTCGGCGTACTTGTGGAATTGCGAAACAGTTCTTCAAAGACGCGATCGATCGCCGATTGACCAGCCAGAATCTGTTTAAGCATCGCAACATTCCCACTGCGGCAGGTGGAGTCGATAAGTCCAGAGAGTTCTTCGTGAATCGAGAACTGGCTGCTCGGGTCTTGCAAGCACTGCCGACAGCACAATGGCGGGCAATGTTCGCACTGGCTCGGTATGGCGGCCTGCGATGTCCGTCAGAGGTTCTGTCACTTCGCTGGATCGACATTGACTGGGACTGCAAGCGAATCGTCGTGACGAGTCCCAAGACAGAACACCACGAAGGCGGAGCATCTCGCGAAATTCCGCTGTGGCCAGAACTGCGGCCATATGTGGAAGAGTGCTTTGAGCTGGCAGAAGTCGGTGCTGAGTTTGTCATCAGCGACTATCGCAAAATGGATTCCAGCTACGGAACTCTGCTTACCAAGAGGCTTAAGGCGGCAAAAATCACGCCGTGTCCCAAACCGTGGCAGAATCTCGGTTCCACGTGCGAAACAGAGATGGTCGAAACATTTCCGATCCAGGTTGTTTGTGCTTGGTTGGGCAATTCGCCAGCAGTGGCCCAGAAGCATTACTTGCAGGTGGCTGACGACCATTTCGCAAAAGCGGTGCAGCAAATGCAAGAAACCCGTCGCGATGACTCGCAACGGGTTCCAAGTGCAGACATGAATGTCATTGCTTTTGCAGGAGTTTGCGACTACAAGCGGTTGCTTGCAGTCACTCCCGATGGGCGATGAGGGACTCGAACCCCCGACCCCCTCGGTGTAAACGAGGTGCTCTAGCCAACTGAGCTAATCGCCCGGATCTCTTTCGAGATGCGGAGTATGCCAATCTGATTCGGATGTTTCAAGAGCTTCACTTCAGCTTCCTCCAGAATTATTCCGTCTCGTGGCCGCCTTCGGGCTGTTCTGTGATATTTGAACAGTCATTTCTAATTCCTGAGAAGCAAGTTCACAGTATTTCGCTCCGGAAAATCGAAAACTTCTGGCTGCAGGCGGTCTAGAAACTGCAAATTTACAAGCACGCGGCGCGAGCAAGTGAATGTATACATTGCAGAATACACTCGCTTACGCGTTGTGCTTGAATTGAAAAGCTTGCCAGAACGCCTTTAGGACTTCGACGCCCGGCTAGTATTACAGTTGCAGATCATTGTTTTCGCGTTGGGGAAGCTCTGGCCTTGAAGTGGGATTTGATAGCGTGAGCCTTGTGGGCTCGCCTCCACTCGGAGAACTGAATTGTCAGCCGAATGTCGACAGCGACCGGCTAGCAGCCTGTCCGGAAACCGTTTCAGCCGTGGTTTTCGTCGACGAAGTGAGTTAAGATGTCTTTAGTTGACAGCGCATTTTTCGTTTGGTTGTTTTTCGATTGAGTTTCCTGAATGGGTCGTAAATTTCGCGGATGGCAGCCAGAGGCGAGTTGGTTATTTCCTCCGTCGCCGGGTGACTGGCTGTCGGACGGTCATCTGGTTTATTTTTTGCTGGACGTCACGTCAACGATCGACATCTCTGCGATTGTTGACGATTACACGGGGTGGACGGTGACACCAGCGGCCAGCCTCCGTTTCATCCTCGAATGATGCTCGTGCTGTTGTTGTATGCATACAGTCAGGGCGTGTTTTCGTCGCGGAAGATGATGCAGCGGTGCGAAACGGATGCGGCGTTTCGCGTGATTGTGGGCGAAGATATTCCGAACTTCCGGCGGATCTCCGACTTTCGACTTCGGCACCTGGCGCACCTACAA
>JBDNFN010000187.1:0-3353 GCA_041689795.1 Fuerstiella sp.
CTCAAACAAACAGGAGCACGATGGCGAGTCCGACGTGTCAACCGAATGGCAGGACTCTGCGCCAACATGTACAGCAAACAGTGGAATCAATACTGGAAATTAACACTCACATAAAATAACGTATTCCCTGAGCGCACCCGAGAATAAGCCTAGCGGGAATCCTGCAGTTTCTTGATGGCATCGGCTTCTGAAAGGTGGGGAATGTTTTTTTTGCTAAACGTTGCGACGACGTTCGCTGGGTGCCTGCAATGAAGATGAAATGGTCAGGGTCTTCACCGGTCGCCGCCATTTTCGTCATTAACCAATCGCTGCGTCGCGGCCGACACGGTTTATCGCACCCACAAATTAGGCGACAATGACACTGGGCACGTGAACTCGATGCGTGCGTGGGTTTTGCAAGTGTGACAGACGCCCATCAGGCCAATCAGTGCCACCCATCCCTGAATTAAAAAGTCATATAAACAGTCGTGTCGGGCACGACTCTCGGCCGCCTGCCTGGTTTTCACAGAGCCGCATCTGGGGAAAATACACATCAAAATTGATCGAGCTTCCACATGGGCAATAGCGACTTCAGACGACAGTTCACCAAATAACCAATTGGCGGAACAGGAAGACAGGCGGAGCCTGCCTACAGGCTACAGGCTACAGGCTACAGGCGCCGGGACTGCCGTCGCAGTTGTGGGTGCAATGTACGGCGTGGGTCGCGATGATTGCCACATGTGCATGAACCGCCGTGTCGTCCGAGCCCCGCTTAGTTTCAAGGAAGTCCGTGGAGTTTGCTGTTGTGTTATTTCCCAAACCTCGATGTTTAATCCGCGTCGGTTGTAATTCGCAGCGTCTTCTTTGCCGTTAGTAGCGGACTTTCAAAACGCCTCATTTCCATGATCAGAAGCGGTGGTAAGCTCGATTTACGCAAAATTTGCAAATGCTTCGGGCTTATCTGCCGTATCATCAGCATGTGCCGGGTGCTTGCGCGCAGATAATTCCTGTCGTTTGACGTAAGCTGATTCCCTGCAGCCATTTACGCAGTGCATGCAATCATTATTAGTATTTCTGAACAGTAACAACCATGATTCAAAATCAGCCACTTCGCGTCAAAAGCGGCCTCCCTTGGTGGCTATGGGCTATGTTGATATTGGCAACAATCGTAATTGGGGCAGGAGTTATTTTTTCGTCTGTCCCCGACGATCCGAAGCAGTTGTATGAGCAGAGCCTGACTGAGTTCAGTGAATCCGATAAGGAAAAATTCGCGACAAGCGTGGCACGTCTGGCGAAATTTCCCGAATACGCCAGCCACGTAAAGCTTCTGGAAGGTATGCACGCTTCGGTCCAAAATCGTGATCCTCGAGCATTGGAATTGTTCGATGAAGCAATCGAAAATCCTGAGATCAAACCTCTGGTATTGCAAAAAATCGGGTCCGTTAAGACTCGACTTGGCGACTACAAAGGCGCCATTACTGCTTATGAGGAAGCAATTCAGTTAGCTCCAGCGAGCGCCAATCAAAGTCGCGTTCTGCTGGCACGACTGTATTACGCCGTTGGCGCATTGGCTCTTGCAGAAAACACTCTCAACGACGTTACAAAAACTGAACCTGAAAACAAAGATGCACGAGCAATGCTGGGACGGCTGAAGCTGGACCTGAACAGGCACGCAGAAGCCGTCGCTGACTACTCAGCCATTCTTTCAACTCCCGGTGACTTCGCTGCCGCAAGCCCTGCCGTTGTGGATGGCTACACCCGCTGCCTACTGGAAACCAAGGATACTGAGAAACTGAAAGAGATTTCCCAGAACCACATGAATTTACTGGAAGACATGGGGCTTAAAGCAGCCGTCCAACTGCAACTTGATGATATTGACTCGATTCGTACAGCGCTGGCTGAAGCCGTTCAAAGCGACATGGCAGGCCCTGATGTGAAAATTGCAGCCTCGAAGATTGCGCTTGCCGCTGGCGACCTTCGTGACGCCGAGAATTTTCTTGACGATTGCCTGCAAATGATGCCAAGAGATCTGGGTGTGCTGAAAACAGCTGTTGAGGTCTATGAAAAAACAAATCAGCCAGAGAAACAGGCAATCGCTCAAAAAAATCTGGACCAGATAGGCGACTTGGAATCGCAGTTTAAAAAAGCCCGACTGGCAATCACCGGCAACATCGACGATGCAAATGGCAGATACGAACTTGGCAGGCTGTCCATCGAACTTGGCAGGTACCCGGACGGACAGAAGTGGTTTTCAATCGCAACTGCGATTGACCCCGAAATGGCCCCGAAATGTATTGCTGCCGCTGAGGCAGCGTACACCAGATTTGGCCTGCTGGTACCCTTCACAATTCCTGATTCAACCGAAGCTTCCGCAATCGAAAAGCCAGCTGTAGAAACGCCGGAAAATCAAAAAACCGAGGCGAACGAAGAGTCTCCAAAGTCTGCGGATGGTGGTGATGCTGCCGTCGAAAAGACCGAACAGTCTAAGGTGGAAGAAACACCTTCGGGCAGTGAACCGCAAAAAGAAGAACAGCGGCCGTAACTGCCCGAAACATTCTGAGCACAAAGTCGTTCCGACGAAATCTGACCTGCATTCGGTTACTGCTGCCAACCAAAGACTTTCGTAACTCTTACGTTGCGGGAATTGATCTGGGGCAGTAATCAAATCCGGCGGAAGTGTCTATTGAACTGTTACCACAGTGTTGGAGTCGGTCCTAAAACAGAAAATTCACAAGCACGCGGCGCGAGCAAGTGAATTTTGCCATCGCTGGATTCACCCGCTTGCACGTCGTACTTGTGTTGATAAGTTCGCCGGACCGCTTCTGGAAATTGTATCTGCGAAGCCGCTTCGCCATCTTACCGTAAACAAGAACCTAAAAGAGCCGCGCCTGTCCGTATACATATGAAGCCTGGTAGGTGGACCTTCTGCGAAAAAAAAGTTCCCCCATATCGATTGGCGGATCGTCAACCGAACAAACATCCTGCCGTGCGTTGATTCGATTGGGACGTCTTTAGATCAATGTGTTTGGCGGGCGACTTGTGAACGTTGCTTTGCCCAGCATGCGAACACCGCGGCAAGTCAGGTCGTCATTTCTTAGGCAAAGTCACTCGTAAATTCCTGCCACGACTTTTGCTGGATGATTCAGCGCAGACTGAAGTGCCTGACAAGTTTTCGCTGATTGCCGCCTAGCCTGCATTGCGCACCGCGCCGTTCCGTCGTGGATTTTATTCAATGTCCCGCTTGGTTGCTGGTAATAGGGATAAGCATTCTTGTTGAAATGTGGGAGCTTTCATTTTTGATATAGAAAAGGAATCCTGCATGTCGCGGCATACGTTGGAATAATGTGCGGTACGTGATTTGGCTCTGGATCGAA
>JBDNFN010000188.1:0-13553 GCA_041689795.1 Fuerstiella sp.
AAATCGCCTGTTCCGCGATCAGGCGTTCTGCGGCAGTAAGGTCATCAAAATTCATCGTGTAGACTCCGTTCGATTCAGAAAAGACGACTACTACAATAATCCAGCTTGCCTATTCGCGCAACCGTTCTTGAGCGCACCCCTCTGAAAGGTACTTCACGTCCCAGCAACGCGTTGTGCGACAGAACACGCCCCCAAGGGAGCGACAAACAGGCTCACGACGAATATTAAATCGGCGGATGCTGTTCTGTGGGTTCTCTGGAAGAATAACGGAGAGCCTGCACCTGCGGTCGAATTAGCCTCAACAGAGTCTTGCAGTGAACTCACTGTTGGAACACACGACGACTTCACAAAAGACTTTCGCAGATGTTCCGTGTCAGTCAGTCGTGCCGCTAACGAACAGCGATGACGCAGTTCAAATCGCCCAATGAAACCAGACATGCGTGCAAAGCCAGCCACACTGACTGGTTCAGCCAGTGTGCAGTGACTTTTGCCCGGCCCCACTTCCATTCTGCTTACGGCACTTCGCTCTCGCCGCTTCGCTGCAGGCAATTCAGTGTATCGAATCGAAATCCATGAACTCAGGACTGAATGCCAGCTTTCCGATGTCGGTCGCAACAGAGTACGCGAATCGTAAGGATTGAGGACCTTAAGTCCTCTTCATTGGCTCTATTGCTTTAAATATGTTTCTGACGCAATCATTATGAAAAGTTTCGAATTGCACTGTTCATTCAGAACAGTGCAATTCTGCCAATCCGGGCCCCAAACGCAGCTCTTAGTATGTGGCATCGACGTAATCGTCAGCACTTTCAGCGATTGAAGTATTCATTATTTCAACGCTGATCAGGACGGTCGGATCTAAGGTAGAGTCAACCGAATTCCGCTTAACCGGATCAGAACTCACGCCGGCTGCAAATTGATTGCGGCATGATTATGGTTTTCCGGCAGCGGATTTGGCGTAATTGAAACAGTACTTAGCCCTAAAGCAAATCTGTCGTTCCCATCAGATAGCGATCCACTTCACGAGCACAGCCGCGACCTTCGTTAATGGCCCAGACAATCAAGCTTTGACCACGACGACAGTCGCCCGCGACGAACACATTTCTTACGTTGGTTGTGTATTTTTCATGGTCAGCCTTCAGCCATGACATTCCGCCACGCCCTTCAGTGACGTCGATGCCGAGTTGCTGCGCCGGTCCGTTTTCAGGACCTAGAAACCCAAGGGCGAGGAAGACAAGGTCCGCAGGATACTCTTTTTCAGTGCCAGCAATCGGCGTGAATGGAGCTCCACCTTCAGTTATTTTCTGCCAGTCAACCTGGCACGCTTTAACCGTCTTCAGGTTGCCGTTTTCATCGCCAATGAACTCAACCGTTGAAACGCTGAACTCACGAGGATCGTCGCCGAATTTGGCGGCCGCCTCTTCGTGTCCATAGTCAACGCGAAACACTCGCGGCCATTGCGGCCACGGATTATTTGACGGTCGGTCAAGAGGCGGCTTTTCGACAATCTCAAAGTTTACCAGGCTCTTACAGCCATGACGCATGGAAGTTCCAAGACAGTCGTTCCCTGTATCACCTCCGCCGATCACGACAACATTCTTACCCTTCGCGCTGATGAAGTTTCCATCCTGCAAATCCGAATCCAGCAGGCTTTTGGTATTTGGTCGAAGAAAATCCATCGCAAAATGAACGCCCTTTAGCTCTCGACCATCAACATGCAGATCGCGAGGCCGCGTTGAACCTGTGGCTAACACAACGACATCAAAGTCGGTTTTCAGCTTGTCGGCGGAAATGTCTTTGCCAATCTCTGTGTTGGTGACAAAGGTGATGCCTTCTTCTTTAAGCAGCCTGACTCGACGTTCGACGATCTCGGTCTTCTGCAGTTTCATGTTGGGGATGCCGTACATCAGCAGGCCGCCGATTCGGTCATCGCGTTCGTATACGGTAACTGTGTGGCCAGCTTTGTTAAGCTGAGCTGCACACGCCAGCCCGGCAGGACCGGAACCGACAACCGCGACAGTCTTGCCTGTTCGGACGGCCGGTGGTTCTGCAACAACCCAGCCTTCTGCGAAACCGTGATCAATGATTGAGCACTCAATGTTTTTAATTGTCACGGGAGGCTCATTGACGGCCAGACAGCAGGAACCTTCGCACGGTGCCGGGCAAACTCGCCCAGTGAACTCAGGAAAGTTATTAGTCTTATGCAGACGATCCAGAGCATCCTTCCAGCGACCGTTATAGACCAGGTCGTTCCATTCCGGGATAAGATTATTAACGGGACAGCCCGAAGCCATATTGGCCATCAGGTCACCGGTATGGCAAAACGGAACGCCACAATCCATGCAGCGAGCTCCCTGTGCCTGCAGCTCGTTGATCGGCATGTGATCGTGGAATTCGTTCCAGTCGAGAATTCGCAACAATGGCTCTCTGTCATGAGGAACCTGACGCTTGAATTCTTTGAAGCCAGTTGGCTTTCCCATCGTTTCTCTTTCGTCTTCGTCAAATCGTATCTATGAATGCATTACTTCAGGCAGAATGTCAGTGCTAACAGACTACGCCTGACTTTTGGCTTCTTCTTCCGCAATTTCAAGCAGCGCTCGTTTAAAATCAACGGGCATAACTTTAACAAACCTACCCAATGACAGATCCCAGTCGCTCAGGATCTGACGAGCTGTTTCCGAACCGGTAAACTGTTGGTGTCGTTCAATCAGTCCCTTCAATTCGATCACGTCTTCAACGGCTTCTACTTTCTCCAATGCCACTGTTTCCAGGTTGCAATTCACAAGCAATCTGTCATCAGGATCGAACACATAGGCAATGCCGCCGGACATGCCAGCTGCAAAGTTACGTCCGGTGCGTCCCAGAATGACCACCCGACCGCCGGTCATGTATTCGCAACCGTGATCACCGACACCTTCCACGACAGCCGTCGCGCCCGAATTTCTCACGCAGAACCGTTCCGCAGCGATGCCTCGGAAATAGGCTTCGCCGCTGGTGGCACCATACAAAGCCACGTTGCCAATGATCACGTTTTCGGCCGGAATAAACGTACTGTCTTTGGGTGGATAGACAATCAGTCGTGCGCCAGAAAGCCCCTTGCCCGCATAGTCATTTGCATCGCCTTCAACTTCGATCGTTACGCCTCTAACACTCCACGCACCAACGCTTTGCCCGGCCGAACCATTGGCTTTGATGTGTATCGTGTCCTCCGGAAGTCCGTCAGGGCCATGCACCTTGCTGACTTCGTTGCTTAGAATCGTCCCGAACGCCCGATCGATGTTTTCAATGTGCGTGTCGACATGAATTCTCTGCTTGCTTTCAATCGCCACCTTGAACTTTTCGAGCAGTTCTATGTCGCGAACGTTTTCCAGACCGTGCTTCTGGTCGACGGTGCAATAAGTCTGAACACCGTCGTGTGGCTTCAGAGCGGGCGTTAGGATTGGCGACAGATCGATGCTTTTGGCTTTCCAGTGAGCAACGTCTCGATCCAGTTCCATCATGTCGCAACGGCCCACCATTTCGTTGATAGTGCGGAACCCAAGTTCGGCCATGATTTCCCGAGTTTCCTCAGCCACCATAAATAGATAGTTAACAACGTGCTCAGGCTTGCCGTTGAACTTCTTGCGAAGTTCCGGATCCTGAGTCGCGATGCCGACAGGACACGTGTTGAGGTGGCACTTCCGCATCATGATGCAACCGAGGGCGATCAATGGAGCCGTTGCAAAACCGTACTCTTCTGCTCCCAGCAAAGTTGCGATAACAACGTCACGACCGGTCTTCAACTGGCCGTCCGTTTGCAGGCGAACGCGGCTACGCAGATCGTTCATCACAAGTGTCTGATGAGTTTCTGCGATTCCCAACTCCCATGGCAAACCTGCATGTTTGATGCTGGTTAGCGGAGATGCGCCTGTGCCGCCTTCGCTGCCGGAAATCAGAATGTTGTCAGCGTGCCCTTTTGCCACACCGGAAGCAACCGTACCTACACCAACTTCAGAAACCAGTTTCACACTGATTCTGGCAGCCCGGTTCGCATTTTTCAGGTCGTAGATCAGCTGCGACAGGTCTTCAATAGAATAGATGTCATGATGTGGAGGAGGGCTGATTAGACCTACTCCACGAGTTGACAATCGAGTTTCCGCGATCACCTTGTCGACTTTGTGACCAGGCAGTTCGCCACCTTCACCAGGCTTGGCTCCCTGTGAAATCTTGATCTGAATTTCGTCCGCATTCGTTAGGTACCACGATGTGACACCAAACCGACCGCTGGCTACCTGCTTGATGGCAGATCGTCGCAGGTCGCCGTTTTCATCAGCTGTGAAGCGAGCATAGCGTTCTCCACCTTCGCCCGTATTACTTTTTCCGCCGATGCGGTTCAGGGCGATGGCCATCGTTTCGTGAGACTCGGCACTGATCGACCCAAAACTCATCGCACCCGAGCAAAATCGCTTCAAGATTTCCGCTGCGGATTCGACCTCTTCTATAGGTATCGGAGTTCCCTGCTTGAACTTCAGCAGACCCCGCAAATGGCAGGCCCGCGTGGTTTCGCTGTTAACCAGATTGCTGAAGTCCTTGTACGCGTTCTTATCTCCGGAACGCGCCGCCTGCTGAATGCGGCCAATCGTGTGAGGATTCCAGGCATGCTTTTCGCCCGTGCGTCGCCAGTGAAACAGCCCGGTGTTGGGCAGTTCGTGGCTGATGCTATCCGGATTTTCCGGGTAACCTATGTGATGGCGCATCTTCGCCTCTTCGGCTAACAGTTCGAAACCGACGCCCTTGATGCGACTGGCGGTCCCGGCAAAGCACATGTCAACCACATCATTGGACAGGCCCACGGCTTCAAAGATCTGAGCACCTTTATAGCTTTGCAGCGTACTGATACCCATTTTAGCCATCACTTTGAGCATGCCCTTTGCCACGCCCATTCGGTAGACCTGAACGATCTTCAGGTTGGTGTACTCTTCAGTGATCTTTCCGTCTTCGCGTGCCTGCCGCAGAGCGTACAGGGCTATATATGGATTGACGGCGTCGGCACCGTATCCAATCAAAAGACAGAAGTGATGCACTTCACGAGCCTCACCGGATTCAACCAGAATCCCGATCCGAGTTCGTTCTTCGTGTCGCACAAGATGATGGTGCACAGCACCGGTTGCCAGCAAAGAACTGACAGGAATTCGGTCTGGGCCGATCGCTCGGTCGGACAGCACAATCAGGCTGAAACCTTCCTTGATGGCCAGGCGTGCTTCGGCACAAATGCGTTCCAAAGCGGGCTTCAGTCCGCTCACGCCTGCAACCTTTGGATAAGTGATGTCAATGACTTTCGACTTCCAGCCTCGATAGTCCATGTCCTTCAGATTAGCCATCTGCTGGTTGCTGAGAATCGGATGTGGCAAGGACAGTCTGTGACATTGTTTGTCCGTTGTGTCCAGCAAATTTCCTTCCGGCCCGATAAAGCACTCCAGCGACATGATGACTTCTTCGCGAATCGAATCGATTGGCGGGTTTGTCACCTGAGCAAATAGCTGTCGGAAGTAGTCGTACGGCATGCGAGCCTGATCGCTTAGACACGCCAGGGCTGCGTCGTTACCCATCGACCCAATGGGATCCTTCTTCGACAGCAGCAGAGGAATCAGCATGAACTGCATCGTTTCGGTTGTGTAACCGAAAGCCTGCATGCGGTTCATCAGTTCCTGATCTTTATAGTAAGCCGGCTTATTGCCTTCCGGAATTTCCGACAACCTGATGCGTTCCGCTTCAAGCCATTCGCCGTACGGGCGACGAGCGGCAACGTCAGACTTCAACTCGCCATCGTCGATGATACGTCCCTGTTCGAAGTCAACAAGAAACATGCGGCCTGGCTGCAAACGTCCTTTGTAAGCGACATTTTCCGGTTCGATATCCAGCACGCCGACTTCACTGGCCATGACGACGCGATCGTCTTTGGTTACGTAATAGCGGCTGGGACGCAGACCGTTACGGTCAAGAGTCGCACCAATAATGTGACCATCAGTAAACGAAACGGATGCCGGCCCGTCCCATGGTTCCTGCAAAGCACTGTGGTATTCGTAAAATGCCTGCTTGTCTTCGGGCATCGTGCTGTGGTTCTGCCATGCTTCAGGAATCATCATCATGACAACTTCCTGCAACGTGCGTCCACTGTGGTACAGCATTTCCAAAGCGTTGTCGAAACGCCCTGAGTCCGAAGTGTGTGGCTCAACAATCGGGAAAAGTTTCTCCAGATCTTTACCCCACAGCGTGCTATCCATTACACCCTGACGAGCATGCATCCAGTTGCTGTTACCCTGGACGGTATTAATTTCCCCGTTGTGAGACATGAACCGCAATGGTTGAGCTCGGTCCCAGCTTGGAAACGTATTTGTTGCAAAGCGACTGTGAACCATGGCCAGATGACTGGTGTAGTCTTCGGCCTGAAGGTCTTTGAAGAATGGCAGCACCTGAAACGACGTCAGCATCCCTTTGTAGATGATGACCTTCGTTGACAAAGAACATACATAGAATGCCAGGGCCTGTGACAAATCGCCGTTACGCAGCTTATGACTGGCCAACTTACGAATAACAAACAGTTGACGTTCCAGCGCTTCCTGGTCCAGACCATCTGCGGCACCAACAAACAGCATTTCCATGTGTGGTGCAAAGTCTCGAGCCGTTTTGCCGATGTCAGCACCATCAAAGTCAACAGGCAGAGTACGCCATCCCAGTAACTTTTGCCCCTGCTGATTGATCAGTTCCTCGACAGTCTTTTTGCACGAATCACGCTGGGCAACATCCTGTGGTAGAAAAACAATACCCGCCCCGTAGCTACCGGGTTTCGGCAGATCGATTCCCATGTCTTCTTGGGCGACGCGTTTTAGAAATTCCTCAGGCAGGGCCGTCAACATTCCGGCACCGTCACCTGTGTTTTCTTCACAACCACATGCACCACGATGGTCAAGGTGGCGAAGAATCCGGTCAGCGTCAATCAGGATCGAATGAGACCGCTGGCCTTTAATATGAGCGACAAAGCCCAATCCGCAGTTTTCCGTTTCGTTCGCGGGATCGTAAAGCCCATGAGCCTCGGGCGCGCCAAATGAAGGTCGCATTGCAAGCGGATACTGATTGCCTCGAATATCTTCCATTTTTACTTCTCTCAAATGCTAAACCGCCGTGTGTTGGCGGGTGCCTTGCGGCAGTCCCGGGAAAAGCCCCGGAGTTTTTTTTGCAGACGTGTCAGGAACGACACAGAGCGAGCCCAGACCTACTCACCCGAAGCCGATTGCCACACGTCTAATATGTTTGGACGACGGTGACTCAGTTGACTTCGGGGGCTGTCGCGGGTTTCGCGACAACGGTGCAGGGTTTGGAGGTGAACACGTACTTTCGACCGCATGACGCCATCACCAACGCAAACGCGGTCGAGCGATTCTGCGAGATGACGTCCTGGTTGTTTGGTTTGCGATCGGTCTGGTTCATTCTTGATTCCAGCCTCGACTTCCCGGGAAACATATCCCCGCCGAGATTGAATGGAGTTGGCGACAGCATCGTCGTCGGCTTCCAAGCCATATCGCCACAGCAATTCCATTGCTACGCGTAGTTTCTCATTCTTCTGTACTCAAAACAAGGGTGTCAACAAAACCACCGCACGTGAGAATGCCGCGTTTTTGCTGGCCATCGGTACATTTTATCTAATTTTATGTGCCAGGGCACCCATTGTTAACCTTACTTTAACAGGAGTGCCCAAACGTTCACCACTAATTAAGTCCGTGAACGCAAATCGGCTTTCGCCTGTTCAAGCCTCTGGCTACTGGCGCGTTGAATCGACGTAGTCCTCTACTGGTATAATCTTCGGCTGCGATCGGACTGCTGCTTCTGAAGCCATTGCTCATCGTCTCGAAAGCCGAACTTCAACAACCTCGCATGGTATCTAAAACAAGTTACGGGAAGGAGCGGTCACTGTTAGCGAAGATCGCCAACACTTTAGACCGTGTGGTTTCACCGGCTGAAACTTTACACAAGTTTTGCTACGTACTTTCAGAAAACGCTGTAACACACGGGTGTGAATTTTCCTCAACGCGGCGGCAGTCTTTGCTAAATATGGCTGCTTTCTGTCGCCTCCGCTCTAACTTCGAACAGCTACAAAGAACAGAGTTCCTCCCAATATTGTCCGTGACTGCTGTCGAGATTCGCCAATTGAGGCGTCGAACTGTTCGGTCCGGTTGACGGTTTCAACTTCCGGGCTACCTTCTGTGACATTACGAAACAAGAATCCAAGTCCCACGGAACCTCACAATGACACTCGACGAACTACAGAAGATGATCGACACGATGTATTCGCGAAAGGACGAAGCTCGTGGAGTCGAAGGGACGTTCATGTGGTTGATGGAAGAAGTCGGCGAACTTGCTTCAGCACTGCGTGGCTCGTCTAAACAAGAACTTGCCAAGGAATTCGCCGACGTACTTGCCTGGCTGGCCACCATTGCCAATGTGGCCGGAATCAACCTGACAGAAGCCATGCAGCTGAAATACGGAAAAGGCTGTCCTGGTTGCTCGAAGATGGTCTGCGAGTGTTCGGATTCCGAGAAACCCTGATACAGACCCAAAGTCCCCGACGCCAATCCGTTAGCTGACGTCTTTCAGTTTCTTTGTCGACTTATTGGAATGCGTCTTGGGGGACGCCTTTAAGTTAGCTGCCTGTTGTCCGGCAGTCTTCGTGTGATCGGCTGTAAATTTGGCTGCTGCAAGACTCACGGTCTGAGGCTGTTTAGTTTCATCAGCTGGTTCTGTGTAGACAGCGTTGCGAATAAGATTGCCCAACAACCCGCCCAGCAACGCTGGCAGAAAGACGATATCTGCCAATAAAGCTGTAAAAATAAGAGCCGCCATGATCCAGCCAAACCGGCTGACAAGCAGCAAATCTGCCGGCAAGAGTGCCAGCATTCCCAGACCAACGACTGCACTGGTTTGCCACATCGCCGGACCACAGTTTTCCAACGCACGGCCGACGGCCTGTTCAACTGGCATGCCGCGTCGGACAAGTTCCTGAAACCACGTCAGTAGGTGCAGAGTTCCGTCGACCGCGATGCCCAACGCAACGGACGCGGTAATCATTGTGCCGATGTCGACTTTCAGTCGCATCCATGACAAAACACCAAACACCAGAACAACAGGCATTAGGTTAGGCAACATGGTGTAAATACCTGCCACCGGACTTCTCAAAACCACCATCATCACAATGGCGATGACCACAAACGCCAAGCCGAAGCTTTTGATTAGGCTTTCAAGAACAGCTTGTTGAGTTCGCAAAAATACGGGTATCAAACCAGTCACAACGTGTCCCGTATTGGGGCTGCCGATTAACGAAAGATGTCGACTGGCAATATGGTTCATATCGAAAATCAGTACTTCCATATCCAGATCTGACAACGCTGATGTCTGAGCCGTAATTCGCCAGACTTCATCACCCTCGCGATTTAGAAGCTGATCACCGGTAGCTTTCCAGTCAGTAGAATAGTCGGGCAGTGCCATCATGGAACTAATGTCAGAATCAGAATCGGATTCTCCCTTCTTCTGAATCATCTCGTGGATTTTCTTTCCCCACGACCGCTGCCCCAATTGAATTTTTCTTTTAGCCGCAAACGACAGACCTTCTGTATTTGCTTCTCGAAGATCAAGGAACGATGCGAGCGAAAGTACGCCGCTGATTTCAGGATGCAGTCGAATTTCTGACTGCATTGCCATGACTACACGAGCACGATCAGCAAACGTCATTTTATCCTGAGTCGCTTTATCAAACTTCACGATTGTATCGATGGATATAACGCCGGAAAGCCTGTCCTCAAGAAACGCGTAGTCCTGCACAAGTCGTGAATGCTGAGGGAAGTAGCGAATCACTTTTGTTTCGGTCTTGAACTGCCAAAGTCCCCAGCCTGCAGCAGCCGTCACGACAACGCAAAGAATCCCGATCAGATGACGGTTTCTGGCAACCCACACGCCAAACGTGTTCCAGTGCCCGGTATTTAATTCCTCCGAGGCGGGTGGCGATTTAGGCCAATACATCATCAACGATGGCAGCAGGTACAGGACAACGAGAAACGAAATCAAACAGCCAACGGCTGAATAGATTCCAAAGTCCCGAACGGGAACAAGGTTGCTGGTCATCAAAGAAGCCATACCAATAGCCGTGGTACCGCTGGCCAAAGCGCACGGCAACCAAGCCGTGCGACAGGCAGTGAAAACTGAAGTCGTGGGATCGGCTTGTCCTGAATGTTTCCAGTAGTTGGACAAATGTATGGCCGCTGATGTCGTCAGCACTGCCAACAATGTCGGCATCACAACAAGCACCATATTCATGGTACCGCCGGTCATTGGCACAAAAGCAACGGAAAACAGCACAGCAAGAAACGACACAAGTTGCACAAGAGTGGCCAGTCGCAGACTTCGCAGCATGATGAACGAAAAGAAAATACTGATCAGCGCTGAAAGCAATATGGGCGAACGATGCGCCAGATCCCAAGCGGGATGATCTGTATTCCAGCCGGCATCTGCAACGGCCTGATTCAACGCGACGTTAACAACTGGCTGTCCTCCGAGTCTCACAATATCCGCAGAGACTCCGACCTTTTCAACGGCTGCGCGAACGGCTGCGATGGACGCCGCTTTGTCGGCGATACCCGCTTCAGACAAAGAAACAGAAACTGCTGCCAGCGATCCATCGATTACAAAGCACTCTTCGACACATAACTTGCCTGCGGTCTGAGTGCCGGACGCCGGAGCCTCAGTTTCCAAAAGCGCTTTTTGAAACGCCTGCATCTCTTCATGCTTCTTATGCATCTCCGGCCACGACAGCTGCAGGTCGTACAACGGTTGCTGCTGGACATACGCAGTAAGTTCGTCGTGCAGCTTCCACGCCTTTATGTCTTCCAACTGGATATCTGCAGAAGAAGGCAGTGGCAGGTCGCCCTGCACATATTCAGCAGACAGTTTGAATTCTTCATTTGCCAGACGCAGTATCTCTTTTTGAAAATACTCGCCCCGCGAGCGACCTGTGTCCGTTAAACGAATTCGCAGCGGTCCCTTGCCGATCAGGATACCATCCAGTTGTTTCATCGCTGTCGCAAACGGAACGTCTCGAGCAATCATCCGGGTCAACACTTCGGACGGAAGCGTCACATCGGAAACGAATGGCGAGCCGCCTTCGGTTCTGTTGTTTACCTTCTGAGTGCCCTCAAGGATTGTCTGGAGCTGCGTCAGCCGAGGATCTGTGACAGACGCGCCGTCCCACGACACCAGAATACGATCTTCTGATGGAAACATGCGCTGATACCACGACAGGATTTTTGCCTGCGGGTCGTCCTTCGGAAGCCATCCCGCCACGTCGTTATGCATTCGAATGTCGCGCAGCGCCCAGAGCATTAGGGGCATCAGGAAAACAACAATCACGATGATCCACAGCGGAGCGCCATGACCCCAGCGATCTTTGCGTTGTAGTAGTGGCGTCTTCCCTGATTTGCTCACGAAGTGCTTTCGAAGTCGACAGACTATTGATGGGCGATTGGGATAGGATGTGGCCTGTGTAAAGATAATATGTCAACGTCTACCGGGATTTGGCAGCGTTGAAGCCGTTTCTTATGTCGAACGACCAATGATTATCGAAACGTCGGTAATCCTCTCAAGGCTCACAGCTGCGGAATCGTGCCGGTGTTGTAAGAAATCGTCAACAGAACGAACACACAGATACGTGGATTCGCTTTGTTCTGTCGTGTTTGCGTTCAATCGTAATAAGTGAACGGGTTAGCAATTCTGTGGAAAATAGGGGATCTCGATAGCCGTTGACGGCTACCGAAAAACGTTTTTTAAATAAGATGCAAATTCTGGGGCCTAATCTGGCGAATAAATCACCTCAAAGCTTGCCAGCTACCCAAACTGCTGCCGTTTTGAACCACAAGCACAAAACATCCCCGAATCGCAATCAACATCAGCAAACCAAACATTAAGTGCTGGTCGACTTAATATCTGTCAGCGGCTTACAATTCCAAGGGAACGGATGTGGTCGGTGACCGAGTTGAGTGATTTATACGAGACAACAGAGAATCAGATCGGCCCGCCGTTTGGCATCAACAACGCCTCACAACAACGCCTGAAATATATTGGATACAGGCATTGCCCGGAAATCCGAGCGGAACGTTCTGCCCAAAGTCACTTCGGAGGAGTAGGAATATTCCAACAGGTTTGTGATGTTTGTATTCAGCGGGCACAATGATAGACCAGCGGTTGTACAAAGTTACGTGCACTCCGGAGCCTGATTTCGTCCGGTTGCGATTCTTCGCAGACTGGACTGTGGCCTGAAGGATCACGAGTTTTCGAATGACAATAAATCTCGAACGGAAGAGCAAGCAGCCACCGCCGATTCCGAATCCATTGTCGGATCCGGCTTCAAACGCTGCGCGCCTAGACTCTGCGGTCGAGCTTGCCGTTTCGGATGATACTGAAGTTCAACACTTGTCGACGCGTCGACTGCTGCTGGGAGCTGCGGCCAGCGGCTACTATTTATCGTTAGTCCTGCACGTGATCGGCTACGCGACTGCCGCTGGGCTGTTTGTTTACTTCGGCCGCCATCTTGTAGAAGAAGACGATCTCCGTGTGTCGGTGCGAGCAACGCTGAGTGATAAAGACATGCTCGATAAGCTGCCAAAATTAGAAATTGTGCAGGACATCAGCATGTCCCCGCCGAATGGTCTGTCGCAGGCGCAACAGCTATCCAGCATCATTACCGAGGCCGATAATGGCACGGTCAGCAAGTCGCCGTTTGATATGCAGACAATGAACACAGCCAAAGTAGAAGAAAAGACTGAGGACGCCACCGGAGATTTCCTGTTTCGACTGCCGGAATCCGGCATGGCCGTGACTAAAGGCAGTTTCACCGCCTGGACCAGCCCTGAATCGCCGTCTCCCGGCCAACGCTACAACATCATCATTATTATTCGATTACCCGACACCGTGAAGGCTTATCGCGTCAGTGATATGAATGGAACCGTGATTGGCAGCGATGGTTTCAGGCAGAAACTTCCGTTCGATAGTGCTCGAATGTCAGCTTCTTTTTACACCGACGAAAACAACAAGCTGCAGCCGATTACCGGCCGCGAGACAATCACTGTCCGCAATAATCAGGTTCAATTAGTGATTTCCATTCCAGGAGCAGAACGGCTTACTCGTGACGTGATCAAAGTCAGCTCAAAACGTCTGCGAGAACGTCAGGAACTGGAACTAGTGTTCGGCGGCGCAAAGAATATTGCAGAGTAATTCACAAACAGCCAACATCGCCGACTGTTTGCAACGCGGCCAATTCATTGTATGGGCCTTAAGTCCCAGCCCTTTGAAGGTGTGAAAATGTTATTTAGGAACTGGTGTATGAGCATTGGCGGAGGTGAGAGAAGATAGCGGGCTGATCGAGATCGGGATCGTGATCCTGATCGTGATCGTGCAAATTTTTGACGAGGGGGACATGGATGTTACTCAACGGCCCGTTTGAACGCTTTGTCGAAGCCAGTCCCGTGAGCGTCATG
>JBDNFN010000189.1:0-3167 GCA_041689795.1 Fuerstiella sp.
AGTTACAATGATCAACAGTCTGCCTGTACCCGGGAATTCTAATTGTCGCTGAGCAAAAATGCTGCTCAGATACTCAAGCGGCGCCCCATCAACCGGTACTTCTAATTGTCGCCCGCAGGGAAAACTAATTGTCGCTAAACAGTCTGCCATTGACAGTTGAGAAAGATCGGCTTCGGTCTCAAGGTTTTTCCTGAAGACACCTTCAACCTCGACCGGAGACTTATCTTTGCTAACCCCATAACACTGGAGTAAACTATAGGCCGCCATAACGCCACAAGCTGGAACTGGTTTGTATAGTTCGTCCGCGGACACCGGCGCTACTTGCAGCCACGTCAGGGACAACACGAGAAAAGTCATGCCGCCGACCGCCGACGTACGCCCAACCACAACACTCCGCCCGCGAGAGCCAAAGTGATCAGAGCGAACGTCCACGTCTTATAGACCGGTGTCTTCGGGCCGTATTCCAGTGCTCCTTCCACGAAACGTTTTGCATTGCCGGACACGTCACCCGCGATGTACGTTTCGCGAGTATCACTGTTTGTGAACAGCGTGCCCTCGGGGAATGCCAGTGCTAAATTCTCGGGACTCATGGGGATGTTGATCTCAAGATCGCGAACCTCCCACGTTCGCTCTTCGTGAACCGACATGAAGTTCAAAGTGGAAGAGAACGCATACTCCGACGATGTTGCTAGATGGCAACCCTGAATCAGCCCACTGATTGGGTAGAAAAAACTGCCACCAGCTTCATTTTCGTATGCCTTAATCACGATATCGCGGCAGATTTTCGAGGGACCAAGTTTTGGGTGGTTCTCACAAATATCAACATGCTCATCGAAGATTTCATGAAATTTCTCTGGCGGGTCGGACAGGAACAATTCCACGCGAATCGGCAACGCTCTTCGATTCAGGTCAACAAATCCTCGCACAGTCCGCCGATTCAGTGACGCCTGCACCAACACTGTCTCAGTGCCGTCAATCCTGACACGGCCAAGAACGCTCGCCTCTCCCTGCGTCACCATGTCATAGAACACGTCAATGAAATGGGGAACGCCCAGCCACTGTTTTTGTCGCAGAGAAAGGGGGGGATAGAAGCCCGTGACCGCACGTGGCTCACTGGATTGAATGTAGGCGGTTTGAACACCATGGAAGATCTCCTTTCCTTCCCAGACGCGGAAAACCTGATCGGTTTCCTCCCCACATGAAGTAACATGAATATCACCGAAATGAGTTCCAAGCCGATCGCCCTTCGCTTCGCCAGTGGGAAACGAGATGAGTTCGACACTTCCAAGGCAAAAAGGACCGCCGCGCTGCTTATAGTGAGGACACCGGGCCTGAAACTTTTCTTCGGTCCGTCCAGTAATTCATCTGGCAATAGAGGTTGTTGTCCAGGCTGGAATGACGAATCCCGGCTTTTGCTTGCCTTATAAAGTCCTGCAGTCTTAATCGCTCGCTGTCGTCAGTTGCCTCTTTGATCATCTGCTCGATCTGCTTGAGGCCTTCGGTATGACGACGACGCGCTTCCTCCGTGGCCTTGCGCGAAACGAGCTACTCCACACGCAGCGTTTCGGCGCGCATGGCATTTTCCTCAAACGCAGCGGCGACTTCTTCCGCCGTAACTTCAGGCTGAAAAAACACCGTCAACAACATCACCGCAATCATTCGTCTCCCTCCTGAAACCTATGACCCTAGGTAATAAACACACGACGTCCGTAACCGTATTGCCCAATGACCACACGTTAGCTGCAACCGTCACAAAACCCGTTCGCGGAATTTGGTGTGGTATCACAAACTTTCTGGTCAATTGACGTCACGCCGGTAGCTGCATTGTAGGTGGTCGTCACTCTGGGTTCCGCGTGTCCGCCACATGAAGTGTCGATCGTCTCGGTACAACTTGCTCCGGGGAAGGCGCGCAACTCGTGGCGTTAGCAGCAGAAAAACATCCGTCACTTCCGTTGGACGTACACGCCACATAACCAAACATTCCATAAACAGCGCAACCAGTCGGCGGGACGCAGTTTGTGCACGGATAGCTGCCAATGCACGCGATGTCGTCGCCACCGCCCCGCAATGTCGCCTCGTCAGTTGGGGAGATTACGGAAACATTGCCCGGCAGAGGCAAAAGCAGACCACAGGCGAACGCACAAATGCCCGCCAAGAGAACAGGGTTCATTTTTAACATCACTCACTCTCCATAATTTAAGGTTCAGGGAGCGGAGCCGCAAAAGT
Organism: Fuerstiella sp.; assembly: GCA_041689795.1. GTDB lineage: Bacteria > Planctomycetota > Planctomycetia > Planctomycetales > Planctomycetaceae > Fuerstiella. The sequence continues at coordinate 2,227 of JBDNFN010000189.1, forward strand.
ACTGTCTAGCATAAGTCGTTAGGCTGTCAAGATACTATGCAGCATTACATGGGTGGGGGGGTAACTACCAGTGGATTGGCGAGTTTTGAAAAAGGTTACGACATTGGCAGCGGCCAACCTAGTGCAATTAATGGAGTGGATCCATGGGGACATAGCCAATAGTGTTCAGCACGGGATTTGTTGGTGACTGACGGTTAGTGTACCAGTGGACAGAATTGCGCGCTGTGGCTGAATCTGCCAGGCTTCGTGCATGGCGGACTCTGACGCAACACCCAAGCTAAGCGAGCAGGACATCACCGGGCTGAAGTTGTTCGATCAGCTTGCGGCACTGTTGCAGCGACTGCATGACGACGCCTGTCAACGCGACACGGCTAATAATCGGAAGCTGTTTTACGATCAGTACGGCATGCTGATGTTGCTGTATTTCTTCAACCCCATCGTGACCTCACTCAGAGGACTGGAGCAGGCCAGCGAACTGAAAACGTACAGCAGAAACTCGGCTGTGCTCGCGCTGCTCTGGGATCTTTGTCGGAAGCCGTCACCGTCTTTGATCCAGATCGACTGAAGGAAATCATCAGCGAACTAGGTCAGCAACTGCAGCCCTTGGCCGACGATCAGCGGCTGCAGAATATCGACCAAACCATTACTCTGGTGGTTCAGAGTTAATGTAGAATGTTGTGTTTGGCAGCGAGGTTGAAAGAGGCGGCGTATTTCGCAATGAATTGATCAAAGACCAAAGATCACAACTCATTTCGAAAGAAACACCCCCGTGATTCGGAATAGCAATTCCAGCGTTGAAGACATAGCCTCCGCAACAGATTCCGGCGACTTAATTACACGTGATACATTGACCGAGATCCTTCGAGCAGGTGCTCAGAAGATGCTGAAAGCAGCCATTGAACAGGAAGTCTTGGGCTACGTAAATGACCGGACGGACATCG
>JBDNFN010000190.1:0-7251 GCA_041689795.1 Fuerstiella sp.
GTTGGGGCTTGCTGTCTGGTTCTTTCCCATTGGAACCTGTTTCGGACTGCTTTTGATTGTCCTGTGGCATTTCGTTTGTTGGGGGAACGTCTGTTTGTTTTGATTCCTGGTCGTTGGTTCTTTCGTCGCCAGCAGTCTTATCGACTTTGTCAGTTGCTGCATCTGCATTTGGCTGGCCCCCGTCCGTTGATGGACTTTCATCGGTTGATGATTTAGTCATCTCCTCGGATGTATCAGACTCTGGTGTCGTCCCATTCTTTGGTGGCTTTGCTTCGGTCGCTGAATCGTTTGCGTTCGACTCATTTTCACGAGTTTGATTCAGCCTCGCTCCATCCGGCTTCAGCGAAGGTTCGCCATTGCGTTGTTTTTGATCGGGGGACGCATCCTCTGGCGATTCACCATTATTTTGCCGAGTTTCTGTTTCCTTATAGCTTTCCAACAATCGTTGCATCGCGTCGCTGTCCGATGCAGACGGCCTGGACTTGTCGGACGGCTTGTTACCGTTACTCGATGGCTGTCCTTTGTCTGCTTCGTTACCAGACTGCGGCGGCGAGTTTTCGCCCGTCTTGCCTGCATCCTTGTCGGAAGGTTTAGTACCGCCTTCTGACTTGTCGGATTCAGTGGCAGCAGCTTCCGGTCCAGGCGAACTTTTATCACCTGGTTGTTGACCATTTGGGGCCGTTTGGTTGCCGTTTTCATCGCCGGCGCTTTGTTTATCGGCGGCATGGGAATCGGATTTTTCTTCAGGGTTGGTATCGTTTGGGGAAGGTTGGTTGTCTGCTTCAGCGGGTTGTGGATTCGATTCGTCCGGGTTGACGGTTTCGTCGTTTTGACGCTCCGAGTTGCGGTCGCGCTGCTGTTGTTCCTGCAGTTCTTTGTCACGCTGAAGTTGCTTCTGAGCTTCTTCGGCCGTCGTTGGCGCTTGAATTTCGAACTGCAGAGTGCCGGAACGCGACTGGCTACCCAATGGAGGCTTGTTATCGCGAGCCGTAATGTAATATCGCACCACATCGCCCTGCTTAAGTTTCAGCGGTTCCAACGCAAACTCCCACGTGCCCGTCCATGACTTTTGCAGGCTTTGGCGGGTTGCATCGAAAAGTGGTTCCGGCGTTCGTAGTTCGCCATTAACTTCGTAATTCAGCTTAACGGATCGCAGCAGAAAGTCGGGGTCTTCTGCTTCGACAAGTAGCGGCACAATCGCATTCGACGGCACGACCAGATCGCGAATAGGATCGAGCAACTTCACGATCGGAGACTTGTCCGGGCGAACCGTTACGCCGTAAACAGTCGGTTGAGGATCGGTGCGGTCGTTTTCGTCAGACACTTCAATGCGGTAATACTTAGCAGACGTACCGTCTTCTCGAAGATTAAGCTGAAAGCGTCCGGTCAGCTTTGTTCCACTAACGTCCATCACAAATTCTTCGGCAGGAACCGCGAAGGTTGTGTCGTCGCTGAAAGCTACTGATGCTGACCGCAACGGCACATTGGATTCGGCAGAGAGAATAATATCCGAACCTTCCCAAACGTCGATGTTTCCATTTTGGGTGGAAGCGATGGGAAGTGCCATGTAGTCGGGATAGCGGTAGGTAATCTGCGTCACATTGGCTGATGGAGGCTGATCGACCGTTACGGAAAACTGTTCGGATTCAGCGTCGCCAGCTGTGACGCGGTAGGTGAAGTTTTGCCGCAGACCTCGATCTGCAGAACCAGCCAGTAGAACTCGGAAACGTCCTTCGCCTTCGGACGCCTGCATCGTCAGCTTCTCATCGACGTATGTTTTGTCGGCTGTCGAATACATAACCAGAACTTCATCCGGAACGTTGCCACCGATATCAACGATGACCTCCATTTCAGCTCCCGCTTGAATAGTGGCGTGACCTGGTTGAACTTTTAGAATACGAGTTTGCGTTGCGACAGCCGTACTGGACAGGCTCAGTGGTCTTAACAGGTTAATGGCCTTGGGGCTGAAAACCGCATACAGGCATGTCGTTAGCACAAGGCCAAACAGCAAGAACCCCAATTGCATTAACCAGTGCCGATCAATGGCTTCGTCCATATTGACTTTTGCGAGCCCCACGGCTGCGCGTTTTTCGATCGTCTTTCGAATAGATTCAGATGCGCTGCTGCCAGACGCATTCAGGTCGATCAAACTAAGAAGTGAACCATCCATCCCACCGCTGGCGTCATCCAGCATTTTGGCTGCGTACAGCGAACTGACTTCTTTCGTCCACGGGCGAATGACGTACCGATAAACAATGTACGCGCAGGCTGCCAGCGCAAGACTCAGCATGGTGGCGCGAGTGACCGGGCGAAAGCCGCCGCTGATAATCCAGTGGTCAAAAATGGTGAAGGTCAGCACGTAGCCAATCAACAGCACACTCGCCAGCAACGAAGCCGTCAGTAGGTCCGTGAATTTAATGCGATTGCGAGCCACCTTAATGCGGTGCTCGATATATTCGTCGCAATTTGCGTACGGGCTGGAAGGCTCAATTGCGGTTGACATGTTTTATCCTCAGGGAGAACCCTGTTCGTGTTCCTGATCTGCAACACGTTAGCCGTTTTATGTTTTTTGCTGCGTGACATTGTCTCGAACACTGCGAGCCCATTACGGACGAGCCATATTCGTATAACGATTTAACCGCGGCGACGTCCGTGTCTTCTGATTCGACCGCACAACACTTGAGTGATCTGTGACTTCGCGTGGTTGAGTAATTGTCTCGAAATTCGACCGCCATGACAAATTATATCGGTATGTCGGGTTAGGCGAACTGAAAAGAACATTCCGAGACACGAATATAAGGCTGTCACGGCGTCTTTTAGGCGAAACTACAGCAATTTAGGTGGCCTACGTCTGGTCGGGCGGCAGTGGCTCCTTCGCCCGGACTGCAACGACAGCCATTGAGCGGGCACTTTATTTTGGCCCGTCGTGCCAAACCAGAACGGATTGAAGAAAACGCAGCAGTGGTTCCGGGGTTTAACGATGTGCTTTGGGTTCAGGCGTTTGAGCAGGCAGCTTTACGCCCAGGATGGCGGCGGCATCCTGAATGCGGGAGTCTCGCCACATTGTTTTCTCAATTACGTTGCTTGGTCGCTGTCCCGCTTTGTGGAAGGCTGACAGAATTCGTACCAGCGATTTTGACAGCTTCAATTGCACTCGAACTGGTCCCGCAGATGGTGGCGTCGCCGACTGTACAGACTTCTTTTCAACCGCTCGAGAAAGGTTCTGTTTTACAAATCCGTCTGCAGGCCGAGTTTTCGAAGCGGGCGGAACGGATTTCGATTCGCACCCGCGTTTGGGGATTCCCCGAGTCAGTTCGTTGAATAACTCCGCTGTTTCCAATGCAGTCATTGTACGAGCGGCCGATTTTCCCGAACGCACTGTTTCAAGACAGTGGCGGGCCGTTGACAGCAACAGCAGTTCTTCGGCATCGGGCTGGCCGACATGCGCCTGGTCAATTCGCTGCGGGCTGTGATATGAGTTTTTCGCCTTCGCAGAATCTGGACCGGCGGCAATGGAAGTGCTGAGGGATTCGCCCATGAACCGTTTTTGCTGGACAGGTGAGTTCACCTGTTCTGCGTGGTGAACGGGAACTGATTGAGTTCGAACAGGGCGAACTCTTGTGAGCAATTGTGGCATAGCACACCCAAACTTTCTTGAGGAACGATTCTTTGGCAGTCAGGCTAATACCGGCAGCAAAATGCAGTTTCAGAATCCGTTCCGCAGGGATGGGGTTGATTCGGCGCGTAACTACACAAAGGAATTTGCGATGGGGCGACGTGAGTTGCCGCGGCATGTATGCTGCATCAGAAGCAAACCGACTTTTGCAACTCGCAATTCTGCCTTGATTGGGTTTATCGGCAGAGATTGCCGAAGCCGTGATTTGCAGGTGCAAAAATCAGCGGAGTTTGGATCAGCGTGTGAAGCTGTATCGGTTATGCAGAAGGATACCTTGCGGTGTGCTGCATGGACTTCATTCGGTTTCGAGGTCCAGCCACACTAAACGGTGATCCGAACAATCGATAGCGTCCGACTGCGATTGGCCTTTGGCAGGCCAGAAGACTCCACCATTTTTTACGATCCAGTCATGGCTCGGCAAGACGTAGTCGACTCGAAGATTGCCAACTTCACCATCCGAAAAATCTGCCGTGTCGTTTCTGGAAATTCCCGTGTGACGCATGTTGGCCCCATTCTGTGCCTCGGTGGCCTGAACGGCCCCATCGCTGCCGGGCACGAACGTTGAATTAACTCTATTATGATTCAACAGCTGTTGGATGGCGTTGTTAAAACTGCCTCCATCAAACGGGTCAGCGTTTTGGTCTCCAAGAATCACAAACGATTCGTCTGCCGGAAGCCCGCCGGCGCGACCATTGTCGTCCATCAACCAATTGCAGTCTGCGTGAGTCAGGTATTCGGCCCATAGGCGAATTTCGTCGTGGTTGCGTTTACCGTTGCGGTTTTCCGGACCATCAAACGCGGGAGGAGTGGGGTGCGACGCCAGCACATGCAGCACTTTTCCGTTTACGTTTATCGGAACGTCCCAGTGACTCTTGGAGGACAGGCGAAACGCATTCCATTCCCGCTGCGAATACCACGCAGCGTTGGTTGATGGATCAATCGGGACAGCTGCCGCAGGCATGTCCCGCCACAGCAGCTTTTGAAACGTGCGGACGTTTTTAACGTCGATGGGGAACTTCGAAAGAATGAGCATGCCATACTGCCCTGGAAACAGTCCAAATCCAAATGCGTCGCCCGGGCTATCGGTTTTTCCATCGTGATCGAAGTCAATCCCGGTGGGAAGCCCCGTGTTAACGGTCGTCGAAAAAGAATAAGAGTAAGTAATCGGGTGGCTGGCCCCGTCTTCTGCGGCCTGGAGGAATCGTTCTTTAAACAGTTGAATCGATTTGCCATCTGAGTCAAAATCAAATTCATTCAGCAGAACGATGTCCGCACGCACAGTACGCAGAATCCTGGCGACTTTTTGAGCCTGAGCATTATCTGACTGTAGATCGTTCGCCAGTTTTCCTTTTACGCGACGATTCAGGCTGACATTAAATGTCGCAATGCGCAGCGGTTGATTGGCGTCAATCAGCTGAGCAGAACTGCGTGCAGAAAACACAAAACTGGTCAAAGCTAAAATAACAAGACAGGCGATCCAGGTCATAGAGCGAGCAGCAATCATGGTGAGCAACAGCCTTCGGGCATTTAGTGGTGGTTCCGGAGTCGTTTAGCAGTATGCCGGCGCGCTCCATAAATACAATGACCGCAGAATATGAATATTGTCGGAAAATCGGCCGCGTCTGATTTGGCACAGTCCATGATTCGGTGTTGGGGAGTGCTGGTTATTCACGGTTATCAGAATAAAAAAGGCTCGGTGACGTCCAGATGCAATCATTGGGAAACTGTTTCAAATGTCGCTAAGCTCACCCAGCTGATTTACTCGGTTTAAAATATCTGCCCGCGTCTCTTGAGCCCGACCCGACCCGACCCGACCCGAGACGTAAAACGGAAATGCAGACTTTGTTGCTGAAGGTGTAGACTTATATGAAAATCTTCATGTCGCTTGTGTGTTTTGCAATCACAGCATCGAACCTGTGTGCTGCTGAAGCCAAAAGACCGAACTTTGTATTTATTCTGGCTGATGATTTTGGCTGTCGAGATCTCAGTGGCGAAGGCAGTGCTTTTTATGAAACGCCAAATCTCGATCGAATTGCCAGAGATGGCATGAAGTTCGTCAACGGTTATGCCACTTGCCAGGTGTGCAGCCCTTCCAGGGCCAGCATCATGACGGGTAAGTATCCTGCTCGTCTGCATATTACGGACTACATCGGTGCACCGTCGGGTTACAAATGGACTCGTAACGGAAAGATCCTGCCTGCCGAATATCTACACGATCTTCCTCATGAAGAAACAACTCTGGCCGAAGCCATGCGAGAAGGTGGCTATCGAACGTTCTTTGCGGGAAAATGGCACCTCGGAGGCAAGGGGTCTCATCCGAATCATCACGGGTTCGACATTAACATCGGCGGACATTTCCGAGGAAGTCCACCAGGAGGCTTCTTTGCCCCGTTTCAGAATTCGGAAATGTTGGATGGCCCCGCTGGTGAGTCGTTGCCGCAGCGGTTGGCACAGGAAACTGTAAAGTTTATTGAAACGACCAGCGGTAAGCCGTTTTTTGCGTACCTGTCGTTCTACTCAGTGCATGCGCCGATTCAAACGACGCCAGAACTATGGGCTAAGTATCGGGATAAGGCCGTTGCTAAGGACGCTCCTGCCGAACGTTTCCTGATTGATCGAACATTGCCGGTCCGGCAGGTTCAGGACTGCCCGATCTATGCAGGTATGGTTGAATCGATGGATAGTGCAGTTGGTCTTGTGCTTGAAAGCCTGGACCGCCTTAAGCTGGACGACAATACCGTTGTGATCTTTACGTCGGACAACGGAGGAGTTTCCAGCGGTGATGCATTTGCAACGGCGAATCTACCTTTCCGCGGCGGAAAAGGGCGACAGTGGGAAGGCGGCGTACGAGAACCATATTACATCAAGGCGCCGGGTATGAAGTCCGGGACGAACGAGACTCCGGTGACGGGAACTGACTTTTATCCCACGATTCTTGAACTTGCGGGATTGTCGGCCAGAGGCGATCAGCACATGGATGGGGTCAGTTTGGTGCCCTTGTTGACGGGCGGAAGTATTAAGCCTCGCTCACTGTTTTGGCACTATCCGCACTACGGTAATCAGGGAGGCGAACCGTCTTCGTTTGTTCGCGATGGCGATTGGAAACTGATTCACTATTGGGAAGATGGCCACGACGAACTCTACAACATTGTTCGCGACATCGGTGAACAAACAGATTTGGCAGCGTCCAATGTAGATCGTGTTGCAGGGCTGCGGAAACAACTGGATGCGTGGCTGGTGGAAACCGAAGCTACAATTCCAGAAATGGATCCTCGGTTTGATCAGAAGAAGTTCGAGAAAAATCAAACTGAAATTCGTAATTCGCGAAAGCCAGCGCTGGAAAAGCAACACGCGGGATTTCTTTCCGAGAGCTTCAAGCCGAATCCAACCTGGTGGGGCTCTAAAGTTACAATCGACTAAGCGGCGTTAACCAGGGGTTACTGTAGAAAGTTGTGTTTGAGCGAGGTTGAAAGAGGCGGCGTATTTCGGGATGAATTGGTTTGCAAACAATAGACCAGATTCATTTTGAAAGGGACGCCACCCATGACTCAGAGTACCAATTTCCAAGCTGCTGA